>JAFTCT010000105.1 GCA_017454525.1 Clostridia bacterium | reverse complement strand
GGTCCGTCGGTAATACAGCGTCCGCCGGACGGCGGCCGCAGCAGCCGTCCGGCGGATCTTGTTTTCCCGCCTCCGGGCGGGCGTTTTTTTCCGGAGGATTCTTTCCCGCCGTCTTACGGGATCTCTCTCCAGAGTTTGACGCCCTCAAAGACGTCGTACGCCTCAAAGGCGTAGGTCACGCCGCCGATGACGATGACGACGTAGCGGTTCATCAAGCCGTTGCTCACCTTGAAGTAGAGGCGGTTGCCGTCGATCTCGACCCATCCGGTCTTCATGACGCCGTTCTCATAGTAACGGATACCGTCGCTCTCCTTGTAAAGGCCGTTCTTGACGGGCTCGGGATTTGCGGCCTGCGCTTTTCCGGCGTAGAGCGTCATGCCGTCGCAGGTGAACGCCTCGAACTCGTAGATCGCTCCGCCGATCTTCGCGGTGGCGTACTTGTTCATGAGTCCCGTGGACTTGAGGAAGTAGACCTGCTTGCCGCCGATCTCCTTCCAGCCGGTGACGGCGACGCCGTTCTCATAGAAGCGGATGCCGTCCTTCTCTTTGTAAAGGCCGTTTTTGACGTTGGTTTCAACGTTCTTTTCCGTGCCGGCGTAAAGGGTGAGCCCCTCGTACGTAAACGCTTCGAAGACGTACGATTTGCCGCCGATATCGGCGTTGGGATAGACGTTCATCACGCCGGTCGAGGCGAAGAAGTAGACCTGCTTGCCGCCGATCTCCTTCCAGCCGGCGGTCTTGACGCCGTTTTCATAGTAGTAGATCAGGTTCTTTTCTTTGACCGGTCCGGAAACGATCGGGAGCACTTCCTTCTCCTCGTCGCCGCAGACGGTGCAGACGCGGACTTGCTCGCCCTCCGCGGTCACGGTCGGCGCCGCGGTGACGGTCCATTCGCCGTACCGGTGTCCGGCGGCGGGAATGACTTCGCTTTCGGCGACCGTCTTGTCGCAGACGGGACAGTAAAGCGTTCCGGTCGCGCCGGGCTCCGTGCAGGACGCGTTCACCGCGCCCGTGCGTTCAAGCGCGTGAACGGTGACGTTTGCCGCGTTGTAGGAATCGTTATACGCGTATTTCGTCGCGATCGCAAGGAATTCCGCGGGCGTCTGACCGGTGATGCCGATCTCTTTGACGTTGCCCGACTGATAGAGCGTTCCCTGTCCCACGAAGGTGACGGGCGCGTGGAAGACGACCGAGGTCAGCGCCGGACAGTAGGAGAAGGAGTCTGCGTTGATCCTCTTCACGTCGGTGCCGCAGGTCACGTCGGTCAGCGCCGGCAGATCCGCGAAGGCAAAGGTGCCGGTCGAGGTGATCCCGTTTCCGATCTCGACGTGCCTGATCTCGGAGGCGTAGACGTACCAGGGCGCGCTATTGCGCTCATAGCTGTCCATCGCGCCGGCGCCCGAAACCGTCAGCACGCCGGTATAGCGGTCGAGCGTCCAGACGATCTTCTGATTGCCCGCGAGCGCCGCGGAAACGTATCTGTCGACCAGTCCGCCGAACTGCGCCGTATAGGTCACGTCGGAGGTGATCTTCGGAAGTTTCGTACCGGCTTCGTAGGTCTTTGTTCCGTCCTTCCAGCCAGTGAAGACGTAGATCGCGTTTCCGTCGTCCGAGAGTTTTGAAACGTCGCCCTTGTATTCGGGCACGTTGTAATGACGGAATTCCTCGGTCACGGTCTCGTCGCCGATCACCCAGGTCACGGTGTATTCGTCATAGGATCTCACAGCGGAGGTCAAAGCGGTGTTGCCGTCGCCGACCGCGACCTGCGCGAAGTCGGCGGCGCTTCCGCCGTAAACGAATTTTTCAATCGGGCATCCTTCAAACGCGTCTGCGCCGATCGAAACGACGGTTTCCTTGATCTCGGCTCTGACAAGCGCCGTAAAGCCGCGGAACGCTCCCGCGGGGATCGCCGTGATCCCTCTGCCGATATAGACGTTCCGGACGGCCGGCGCATAGGTCTGCGCCGCCGTGATCAGCGCCTGCGGGATCTCTCCCTCGCCTTCAAAGCGCAGCGTCTGT
Source organism: Clostridia bacterium (assembly GCA_017454525.1). Classification (GTDB taxonomy): domain Bacteria; phylum Bacillota; class Clostridia; order Oscillospirales; family CAG-272; genus UBA11512. Next base: position 10,786 of record JAFTCT010000105.1, on the reverse strand, counting down.
CCCTGCTCGTCATAGATCATCGTGACGTTCTCTTCGTCGGCGGTTTCCACGATGCCGGCTTTGTCGTTATAAATGATGTAGCAGGCTTCGGCAAGGATCTTTCCGTTCTTCAGATCGACGCCGTTCATGATCTCATATCCGTCGTAGACGAACATCAGCGCGCCCTGGGAGGCGGTGCCGTTCAGATGCGACAGAGAAGTGGAGGTCTCGGTCGTCGTGCGGGGCGCCGTGACCGAAGGAACGTGGATCATCGTCGCCGTCGTGCCTTCATAGTCGTAAATATTCAGATTGGGGTTGAACTTCTGCATCTCATAGATGAAGTGACTGTGACCGTTGAAGAAGATCACGTTCTTATACTCGGTCAGAAGCGAGCGCAGGATCGCCTGGTCGGGCGTCGCAAGGTTGTAGCCCTGACCGTAAGTCGCGCCGGCGGGCGCCGTGAAATCGCCCTCTCCGTCAAAGGACTCGCCGTCGTCGTCCCAGAGATAGACGTGGAAGTAGAAGAAGACGGTGCGGTCCTTGTAGGTTTCAAACTGTTCGGCAAGCCAGGTCGTCTGTGACTCGGTGACCAGATACTGCTGCGCAGCCGTATGACCGTCCCATGCCCACTGAGAAAGGAAGATAAAGACCGAGTCGGTCTGTCCGGGGATCTCGTAAACGAAATCGATGCCGTTCGGCGCAACTTCCAGTACGCCGTCGATCGGGTCGGCGTCGTACACGCCTTTGTTCATATAGGTGCGCCAGAAGCCGTCGGGATCGAACATCGTGACGCCGGAATTCTTTTCGTGGTTGCCGCCGCAGCCTAAGAAGAGCACGCCGGCTTTTTCGATCGCGGCCGCGAGTTTCTGATAACTGATCTCCTCGGCGTATACGCCGTAGTCGCCGCATCCCGTGACCAGTTTGACGTTCGCCGCCTTGAAGAAGGCGAGCGCGTTGTCGACCGCCTCATCGGCGTCGTCGTCGGACGTCGCGTGGAACTGGCTGTAATGCAGGTCGGAGATCACGCCGTAGGAATAGGTGTAATCGGCGCTCCCGAGCAGCTTGGACGCGGGCAGATCGCAGCTTGCCGCGACCGTGCCGTTGCTGTCGCAGACGCCGATCTTCGCAGCGCCCTGCGGGATGGCGGTAAAGGACAGCACGGTGTGCGTCCATTCCTCATCGCCGCCGTCAAGACGGACAAAGGAGGCAAGAGGCGCGTAGGTCAGCGTTAAACCGCCCGCCGCCGTCGTCAGTTCTTCGCCCGCCGCGTTCAGCCATTTCAATTCGAAGTAGCCGGTCCCGTCGGTGAGCACCTCAATGAAGCCCGCCGCGGAGCCGCGCAGCGTGTTGAAGAAGGAGTACTCAACGAGCGTCGTATACTCGATCGGCGCGCCGGGAACCGGCGAGGGGCGGTAGTAGTCGCTGGACGCGATCGCGTCAGCCGCCGTCATGTTGTCGTAACTGCCGTAGAAGAACAGTTCGCCGTTCCAGTAGATCTCGATATAGAAATTGTAAACCGATCCGGCGGTCGGGCAGAAACCGCAGTCTACGCCCGAACCGACGAGCACCGCGTCGAAATACTGACCGTTGGAAGAGCCCAGAGAGATCGTGACGGGCGCCCAGGTCGCGCTGACCGCGCCGTTCTCAATAAGGGAAGGCGTCAGGACCGTCGTATATTCGCCGAGCGCGTGACCGTCGCTGATCAACTGGCGCAGTTCGGCAACGAAGGGCGAAAAGAGGATCGCGCCGTTGCTCTTTTTGCGGATGCCGCCGCCGTATCCGGTGCGCGATTCGATCTCTTTCGCGCCGGTGACGGGTTCATAGTATGCAGAGGAAGAAAGGTCGGAGGCGGCGCCGGCGTTTTCATAGGTGCCGTAGTAGACCTTTTTCCCGTTTTTGAGGATCTCGATCGCGACCGTATAGGTCTTGCCGACCTCGGGGCAGAAGAGCGATACGTCGGCGTTTTTCAGCGCGACCTTGAAGTAACTTCCGCCGTCCGAGATCTGCGCGCCGAGGATCGTCGGGAAGGATATGATCGCGGAACCGTTCTTCATCTTCGAGATCTTCAGCGAAGCGGTATAGTCCGCCGCGTTCTCGCCGCCGTCGACGGCGGCGCGGAATTCGGTCATGTACGCCGCGAAATACACGCCGTTTTCATCGGCGATGAAGGCGTTGCCGGGGTAGACCTCGCCGGTATAGCCGTCGGTCGTTTCGGTGAGCCGGAAGGATTCGCTCGGGACGGCGGAAGGCGCGTAGAAGGCGCTGTCGGCGATCGCCGCCGCCGCCAAAACGTTTTCATAGGTGCCGTAGAAGAGCATCAGGTCGCCCTTGTACACTTCCAGATAGATATTATAGGAAGCGCCGGCGGTCGGGCAGAAGCCGCAGTCGACGCCCGATCCCTGCAGGACGATGTCGCTGTAGTAGCCGTTGCCCGAAAGGAAATGCGCGGTCACGGGATCCCAGGTCGCCGTCACTTCGCCGCCTTCAAGCAGCGAGAAGGTCAGTCTGGTGGAGTAATCGTCATACGACGCGCCCGCCGCGATCAGTTCGCGCAGTTCATAGACGTAGGGGGAGAACAGGATCTGTCCGGAACTCTTTTTCCGGATCCCGTTGTAAGTGTAGTTGCTGCCGCCGGGATAGGGGAGCGTGATCGGCTTTTCGACCGCCGTCGGCGTATAGTAGGTACTGTTCGCAAACGCCGCAGGCGTCAGAAGGCTCTTGTAGGTGCCGTAGCAGAAGAGCTCGCCCGATTTGGTCACTTCGACGTAGATATCATAGTATTTTCCGGCGGTAGGGCAGAAGCCGCAGTCGCCCTTGGTGCCGTTTAAGAAGACGTCGTAGTAACTGCCGTTGGATTTCTGAAGGGCTGCCGTCACCGTCGGGAAGGTGTAGAGCACCGTCCCGTTCTGACCGCCGAGAAGACTGAACGTCATGGCGATTTCAAAATCGGTCAGCGCAGCGCCGGCTTTCACGGCGGTCTGCACTTCCTGCAGATAGGGAGAGAACAAAAGCGATTTGTCGCCTTTGACGCGCAGAATGGTGCTGTAGCCGCCGAAGTCGGTGATCTCGACCGCGTCCGCGTACGAATTCACCGCCCAGGGCACAAACAGCGCCGCGACCATCACCATCACGATCGCGAAGGAGCAGAGTTTCTTGAGCATAGATCTTACCTTTCCTTTCGTGCGTTTTGAACATACCGGATATCCCGGCACCTTTAAGTAAACTATAACATAACCGCCTCAAAAAATCAACCGAATACCGGCGAAATCACGGCGTACGGGCACATTCAAAAAATGAATATGTGTTATCTGTAAGCCGCGGCAAAAACGTCTTTGCCGCCGCGCGCATAGACCTTCGCATACCCCCCGCATAAACCCCCGCGTCCGCGGGCATAATTCATTCTTGACAAAGCGCTTTCGGACGTGTATAATAAAGGAAGAGATCGTCCGGGCGGTCCGTCCGGGCGCCAAAACCCGAAAACAAAGAAAGGAAAATCCTCTGATGAAAAAATATATCAAAGCGATCGCGCTGCTCGCCGCGGCGGCGATTTTCGCCCTGACGCTGGCTTCCTGCGGAAACGGAGGCACGGAAACGACCTCACCCGCACAAACGACGGCAAACGAAACCGCCGCGCCCACCGCGGAAACGCCGGCACAGCCCTCCCCGACGCCGACGCCGGGTATCGACGCGGGCGGAGAAGGTCAGCCGGAAAGAGTGCCGTGGTAAGAGCGCTCCGCCTGTCCCGTACGCTCTGAAACGGCGCGGCGAAGACGCGCGTAACGCCGAAGGGGCGCTTCATTTTGCGAAAATGCAAAATGAAGCGCCCTTTCGGCGTTCTATACTATACGGCAAACCGTGTCACTTCCCGCGCCGCGCCTCGCTGCCCGCGATGAAGCAGCACAGCCCCGCGAAAAAGAAGAACATCGCCGCCGAGAACAGCAAAAGCGAGATATAGCCGCGCAGCGCCTTGGCGGACGCGCCGTCGTAGATAAAGATCTTATACATCCCGTATCCCGCGAAGGAGGTCGCGCCGCTGACCGCCGACAGGATGATCGCGGGGACTTTCAGTTTCGTTCTGCCGCGCGTCATCAGGATCAACAGTACGCCCAGTATCAGCGGCGGCAGACAGCGCGTACAGCGCAGGATCCGGAAAATGAGCGCCTCTTCCACGCCGTAGAGGAGCGTGGTGGTCAGAAGCGTCGCGGCGTAGAAGAAGAGCATGACCGAAATGACCGTCATCGGCCGGTCGAGCGAATTGCGCCGCAGGGCGCTCCACAGCGTAAACGCCGAGCAGAACATCGTGAAAACGATGAGCGCCGTCGACGCGACCATCGTCACAACGCCGCTTTCAACGCTGCTTCCGAACTCCGAGAGAAGCGGGTTGGGCTCGGTGCTGTACGCGAAAAGCGCGCAGATGAAGGCGCCGAGCGCCACCGCGGCGCAGACGCCTAAAATAAAGAGTCCGATGATATAGGCATAGGAACCCCTGATGAGCTTCACGAGTTCACTTCCTCCCGCATTACTTACTTAAGGTGATCTTATGCTGACCGCGCGCGCTTTCCCCTTCCTTCAGCGCCGGCGTGATCTTATCGTCATAGCCGAGTTTCAGAAGCAGCGCGCCGTCTTCCATCTGCGCGAGATCCGTGATGCGCTCACCCGCGAGCAGATCGCCGATCGCCGGTCTTCCGTCCATCGGGAAGACGACGGTGAGGTTGCGCCGCACCTTCTGCACCTGGACGGTAAAGAAGGGCTGCTTCTCCGCCGACAGCGTCTCCGCGCACGCTCTGCCCACGCGGGCGAACTGCGCCATGCCCGTCGGTCCGTCAAAGAAGGAACGGTCGGCGTCCAAAAGGTATTCGTCGCTCTCGGCGACGTTCCCGCCGTCGGCGTATTCGACGCGCAGCATCAGATCCTTGACGCGGTACAGCGAGAGCGGCTTGATCATCAGGATCCCGTTGACGTGTTCCGCCTTCTCGTCGGGCAGGTAGCCGTCCTCGAGCGCCAGATCGTACTGCGCTCTGTTCTTTGCGACGAAGGACAGGGGGAAGGTCTGCTCGTCGAGCAGATATACGACGTCCCCGGTCTTCTCATGTTTCCCTCTGAACCAGCCCTCCGCGCCGCAAATGCGGATGAAGGCGCTGCAATCCCCGGGCGTCGCCGCAATGCATCCGCCCGTGCGGTCAAAGAGCAGTACCCCGCCCTTCCCGTCGGGACAGGACAGCAGCATCTCCTTGCCGTATACGCCGTAAACCCTGCGGTTGGCGGGCAGCGCCGAGAGTTCCGTGAAGAGCGCCGCTCTGACTTCGGCTTCGGCTTCGCGCGCCTCCGCCTCCTCCGGAGATTCCGTTGTCTCCCCGGCGTCTTCGGCGTCTTCCGCGTCTTCCGCAGCTTCCGCGTCTTCCGCGTCTTCCGCATCTTCCCCGGCTTCGGATTTGCCGGGGTCCTCGGGATCGGGCGCGTCGGTGCGCGCATACGGTCCTTCCGGCGCCGCGTCAAAGACGGCGCTCTCCGCTTCCGTTTCGCCGTCCCGGTCCTGCGCGAGCAGCGTGCGGATATCGAACCGCTCTTCCTCTCCGCCGGCGTCCTTTTTTAACAGTTCCTCAATGTCGAAAGCGTCTTTTTTCTCTTCGCCGTTTTCGCTTGAAACGTCGTCAAAAGTGCGGTCTTCGGGCAGTCCGACCGCATCGTACGCCGCGCGCAAACCATCCTCGCCGCGCGTCTCTTCAAACGTCTCCGATTCGTCGTCCGGGCCGAAAAAAGGGCGCACCTTTCCTCTCTTTTCGACGGTGATCTCGGGTGCGAAATGCGCTTCGGAGATCTCGTTTTCCTCATCGTCGCGCTCGTCGCGCGCGATGGCGTTGATCTTGAATTTCTTTAAGAATTTCAACATCCTTTTCATCCCTTTCGGTCTGTATGCGTCGGTACCGTATCGCCCCTTGCGGGCGTTTTTTTCTTTTTTTCAGTATATCATAAGCGCACGTGAAATGCAAGAAGGATTTTTTGCCGCCGGCTTTTTGCTTTCTCTCTTCCCTTTTTCACGCCCGTCCCGGCGTCAGGACCACGACGTCGCGCGCGCCGTTCTCCTTCAGGATGCGCGCGCAGGCGGCGCAGGAAGCGCCGGTCGTGGTGATATCGTCCACGAGGATCACGCGCTTCCCGGCGACCTTATAGTGGTCGCCGGCGAAGGCGAAGGAAGCGTCGGCGTTGGACACTCTCTCGGCTTTCGTCAGTTCCTTCTGCTCTTTTCCGGTATTCCTGCGGCGTTTCAGCGTCTTCATAAAGGGCATCCCCGCGTATTTCGCCGTTCTCTTCGCCAGCACGTACGACTGATCCGTGCCGGTTTCGGCAACCGCCGACCTGCCGCGCGGCAGATAGGTCACGACCGTGTTTTCGCCTGCCAGCACGCGCCTTTTGAGCAGTTTCGCCATATCAAGAGCGAGGATCTTTGCCGCCTCCCTGTCCTTGCGCCTCTTGAGCGAGAGGATCAGCGCGCCGCCGAGAAGGTCCTTGCGGTACTTGAAGAGGCAGGCGTATTCGGCGACCGCGCCGCTGTATTCGTCCGGGCGGCAGCGGCATTCGGTATAGGGGCGCTTGCAGTGCGCGCACAGGCGCTTTTTGGCGCTCTCGTATTCGCTGCGGCACGCCGGGCAGAGCGCTTCCTGCGGATATACCAGCAGTTTGCCGCAGCAGCGGCAGCGCTCGGGAAAGAGCAGCCGCAAAATCCTTTTGAACAGCATCGTTTCCTCCGAAAGATGTTTTCAGGCGTTTTCCGACGCCAGTCTGAGAAACGCCCGCAATCCGGTAAAGCGCTTCGGGCGGCGGCTCTGGTCGACCATGCGCTTGACGGCGATCTCGCTGCCGACGATGATCACCATCTTTCTTGCGCGCGTCACCGCGGTATAGAGCAGTTCGCGCGTCAAAAGCGGCGGCGCGTAGGTGTAAAGCGGCAGGATGACCACCGGATACTCGCTGCCCTGACTCTTGTGGACGGTGATCGCGTAAGCGTGGTCCAGTTCCTCGACCTGCGCAAAGTCGTAGGTCGCGATCCGTCCTTCGTAATCGACTTCTATTTTCTGTTCGCCGTAGGAGATGCGCGCGATCGTGCCGACGTCGCCGTTGAAGACGCCCTGGCTTTCATGCCGACCCTTTTTCCAGGGGATCTCGTAATCGTTCTTGATCTGCATGATCTTGTCGCCCGTGCGGAAGATCCTGCCGCGGTCCTTCATCTGGACCTTGTCCTTCGACGGCGGATTGAGCGCTTCCTGCAGCATGACGTTGAGCGCCTCCGTCCCCGCGCAGCCTTTGCGCGAGGGGGTGATCACCTGGATCTGAGAGACGATCTCCTTCCCGTAGGTGCGCGGCAGTCTGGTCGTCCACAGGGTCTTTACCGTGTCCGCGATCTCCTCGTCGGCGTCGCGGCGCACGAAAAAGAAATCGTTATCGCGGTCGTTGAGCACCGGGTACTCCCCGGCGTTGATCGCGTGGGCGTTGGTGACGATGCGGCTCTCCTTCGCCTGGCGGAAGATCTCTTTGAGGCAGACGGTCGTCAGCGTTTCGGAGGCGATCAGATCGTAGAGGACGTTGCCCGCGCCCACCGAGGGCAGCTGGTCGGCGTCGCCGATCAGCACCAGTCTGGCGCCGCGTTTGACGGCGTGCAGGAAGGCGTCCATGAGCAGGATATCGACCATCGACATCTCGTCGATGATGAAGACGTCCTCGTCGAGCGGCTGGCTCTCGCAGCGGTTGAACCGGCTTTCCTTTCCTCCGAATTCCGCTTCGAGCAGACGGTGGAGGGTCTTCGCCTCCTCGCCCGTCGCTTCCGACATCCGTTTCGCCGCTCTGCCCGTCGGGGCGGCGAGGGCGATCCGGTACCCGGTCTGCGTGAAGATGCGGATGAGCGCCTTGATGACCGTCGTCTTGCCGGTGCCGGGACCGCCCGTCAGGATCATCACGCCGTTCGTCAGCGCCGCCGTGATCGCTCTCTTCTGCATGGCGGCATAGCGCAGTCCGCTCTCGCGCTCGATGAGGGCGATCTCGCCCGAGATCATCGAGGCGGGGATCTGCGAAGCGTTGTCGTGCAGCAGTATCAGCTTCTCCGCGACGTACCGTTCGGCGTCGTAATAGCGCGCAAGATAGATATACGCCTTCCCGCCGCTCTCGGCGCGCCGCAGCCTGCCCGCCGACTGGAGCCGGAGAATACTGTCCGCCGTCTCCTTTTCGGATATACCGAGCATCGCCGTCACCGTTTCCGAAAGTTTGTCCTCGGGCAGGAAACAATGCCCGCTGTTGATCGCGTGATAGTTGAGGGTGTATTCGATGCCCGCGTCGATCCTGTGCGGATCGTTCGTTTCGACGCCGAGATCCTCCGCGACGCGGTCCGCCCGTTCGAAGCCGATCCCCTCGATCTCATCGCAGAGCACGTAGGGATTGCGGCGGATGATCTCCTCGGAGGCGGCGCCCCATTTCTTGTAGATCCTGGCGGCGAGCGTACTGCCGAAATACTCCGCCAAAAACATCAGCGCCTTGCGCATCCCGAACTGAGACGCGAAGTTCCGTCCGATCTCCGCGGCTTTTTTCGGGGAGATCCCGTTGATGCGCGCAAGGAATTCGGGGTTCTTCTCCATGACCTCAAAGGTCTCGTCTCCGAAGGTCTCGACGATCTTTTTGGCGGTCATCGGACCCACGCCCTTCACGGCGCCCGACGAAAGATAGCGCAGCATCCCCTCGGCGCCCACCGGCAGCTGCTTCTCATAACTGTCGAAATGCAATTGTCTGCCGTAGGTCTGGTGCAGTTCCCACCTTCCCGATACGACGATCGTTTCGCCCTCCGCGGCGAAGGGCAGCTCGCCCACCGCCGTGACCGGCTCGCCGCCGTTCTCGGGCGCGACGGAAAGGACGGTGTAGCCGTTGTTTTCGTTGTGGTATATGACCTCTTCAATCACGCCGCGGATCTGTTCGCCCGCTTCGGGCAGTTCGTTTCCGTTCACCGCTTCTCCTTTCCCGCGCGCTCATCGCGCGGAAGTCTTCCGTGCTGAGGACGTATCAGTTCATGCACGCCGCGCGCAGCGCGTTTGCCATGTCGGTTTTTTCAAACAGTACGCCGAGGTCTTCCCTGCCCATGTGTCCGTAGGCGGCAAGTCCCCTGTAGATCGGTCTGCGCAGTCCGAAGCGTTCGATGATCGCCGCCGGACGCAGATCGATGAGACGGTCGATCGCGAGCGCGATCCTCTCCTCGGGCACGACCGACGTGCCGAAGGTGTCGATGCGCAGCGAAACGGGGCGCGCCACGCCGATGGCGTAGGCGATCTGTACCTCGCACTTGCGCGCGAGTCCCGCCGCCACGACGTTCTTGGCGATGTAGCGCGCGGCGTATGCCGCCGAGCGGTCGACCTTGGTCGGATCCTTGCCCGAGAAGGCGCCGCCGCCGTGACGGGCGTAGCCGCCGTAGGTGTCGACGATGATCTTCCTGCCGGTCAGACCGCTGTCGCCCATCGGTCCGCCGACGACGAATCTGCCCGTCGGGTTGACGTAGATCTTCGTATCGACGAACAACTCCGCCGGCACGGTCTTCTTTATGACCTCTTCGATGATATCGCGCCGGATCTGTTCGGGCGACGCCTCGGGATCGTGCTGACTGGAGACCACGACGGTGTCGACGCGCACGGGGCGGTCGTTTTCATCGTATTAGACGGTGACCTGAGTATTTCCGTCGGGGCGCAGGTAGGGCAGCGTGCCGTTCTTGCGCACCTCGGTCAGGCGCTTGGCGAGTTTGTGCGCAAGCGAGATCGGCAGGGGCATGAGTTCGGGCGTCTCGTCGCAGGCGAAGCCGAACATCATACCCTGGTCGCCCGCGCCAGTGTCGTAGGCGTCGCTCTGCGCGCCCTCTTTCTCCTCCAGACAGCGGTCAACGCCCAGCGCGATGTCGGGCGACTGCTCGTGGATCGAGGTCAGGACCGCGCAGGTCTCGCAGTCAAAACCGTATTTCGCCCGGTCGTAGCCGATCGAACGTACGACGTCGCGCACGATCTGCGGAATATCCACGTACGCGGAGGTCGTGATCTCACCCATCACGTATACGACGCCCGTCGTCGCCGTCGTTTCACACGCCACGCGCGACTGCGGATCCTTCTCGAGCAGCGCGTCGAGGATCCCGTCGGAGATCATATCGCAGATCTTGTCGGGATGTCCCTCGGTCACCGATTCGCTCGTAAACAGTTTTCTTGTCTTTTCACTCATTTTGTCTGTTCCTTTCTGCGGCTGACGTCCGCTCTCCGGGCGGATCTGCCCGGAAAACCTCATGACGACGAAAAAAGCCCCCGGAAAGCGGGTGCGAAATCTCTTTTTCGCCCCGACGCCCGGGGAAGCACTGTCATACATCTCATCTCCCGGGAATTGGCACCTTGCATGAACTGCAGGTTGCCGGGCTTCACAGGGCCAGTCCCTCCGCCGCTCTTGATAAGATTTGTATGGAAAGTATATCATATATTTTACACTTTTGCAAGGGGGAAAAAGAAATATTTCTTTTTCGCACAGCGCCGTGCGGCGAAGCGCTTTTGTTTAGGCGCCACCCTTTCGGAAAGGGTGGCTGAGGAGCCTTCCCCGATGGGGGGGAAGGGGTTCCCCGGAAGCCGCTTTGCGGGTTCAGGGGGTTCCCGGTAAGGTGGCGCTTGCCGCCGGATGAGGCAAAACACTACCGTTGGGCTATGGCGTCAGCGAAGCCGACAGAACAATCAGTACATTACTGCTTCACCGGAACAATTGCGCGCGGAGCGCGAAGCCGCGGAGCGCGCCATTTAGGCGCCACCCT
>JAFTCT010000104.1 GCA_017454525.1 Clostridia bacterium | reverse complement strand
TTTGGAACGGGATATCCCCGATCCGGTCGGGAAAAAGCCGCAGGGCGGCTTTTGGAGGACGCAGTCCGCGCGCGGCAAATCGAAAGCATTACATTTCATTTCCACAGCAGGAAAGCTTTTGCGGGGGTACGGGGACGCTTTTCTCGAAAAGCGCCCCCGGGCGTACTTTGTATCTCGAAAAGCGCCCCCGGGCGTACTTTGTATCTCAAAAAGCGCCCCCGGGTCGTACCTTGTATCCCCAAAAGCGCCTCCGGGTCGTACCTCGTGCCCCGGAATGCGCCTCCGGACAGAATACAAAACCGGCAAACAGTTTCAGCCGTTTGCCGGTTTTGCAGTTTTGAAAGTTCAGTCAAAATACTTGTGCTGTTCTTCTCCCGAAAGACCCAAAAGATCGGAAAACTCCTATTTAAGGACCTCCGCTCTGCCGGTCACGTAGGCGCGCAGTTTCGGCTTTTCTTTCCTGCCGACCGACCTATCTGCATTCTTTTCCGGGAACGTCGCGCTGATCCAAGCCAGTCAGTCTGCGTGGTTATACATGATTCCGTTGCTTCTGCTCACCGGAACCGCCGTGGTATTGTCAAACAAAAGAATAGGTGGGTGAATTCAATAATATCGAAATTATGAAAAAAAGCAGGCTGAAGGATTTTTCCGTCAGTCTGCTTTTTGTCCGGTCGGTTCAGGCTTTTTCCGCTTCGGCGTGAAGTTTGGCGAATTTCGAGGATTTGCCGTCAAGGATCCTGAAGGAGTCCTCGGTCGGGACGTCGTTCATGCCCGAGGCGATATAGTTGCGCAGAACGCCCGTCAGGATGAAGGGACGGATGAAATTCGAATGGATGAAACTCCAGACGGTGAATCCGACGATCCCGGCGACGATCAGCATCAGGTTGTTCGCCTCGCCCGCCCACGCGGGAATATTCATATCAAGACGCGCGCCCGTTTCAAGGACCGTTATGCCCAGTTCCGTAAAGGCGCCGCCGAAGAAGGTGAAAATGAAGTAGGACAGTCCGAAGAAGGCGCCGCCGATCACAAGAAGGGAGAGAAGACCGATCCCGAAGATCCTTCCGACGTTCCTGATCAGCGTCTTACCATGCCTGAAGAAGAGCACCGCGCCCTCGAGGGTCGCGCGGACGGATCCCTTATCCTTGCGGTAGAAGACCCAGCCGAGACAGCAGTCGCAGAGATAGGAGACGACGATCTGGATCGCCGTCGAGATCGCTGATCCGATCCCGCGTCCGGTATCGCCGCCGACGGCGCCGCCCAGCGCCGTGATCCCTCTGCCGATCTGATTGAAGATGCCCTTGATCGCCGAGGTCACGGCAAAGAACACCGCAACGGTCAGAAAGCGTTCCTTGACGGCTTTCTTTCCCTCCGCGTAAACGTCGTCGGGCAGATCCCCCTCCGATACGGCGCGCGTCATCATGGCGATCTGCGCCGCTTTGTAGATATAGCCCATGAAATGCGTCAGAATCCCCGCGATGATCGCGCCGATGACCAGTCCCGCGCCGAGCCCGATCAATCCTCTGTCCCAGGTTTTGTCGGCGATGAGGAAGCCGCCGACGCAGAACACCGCGATCAGCACCATCATCAATAGGTCGAAGAACAGTTTTCTGACAGAAAAGCAGAGCGTTTTCTTGTAGATCGTGAAATTATCCATGCGGTTCTCCTTTCAGTGTTCGATCGTCGCGGCGATGCTCTCGGAAACCTCGGCTTCCGCCGCTTTGATCTTCGCTTTTTCTATCTGTCTGTCGAGACGGGCGATCGCCTTGCCAATCGCGTCCCGGTTGCCCATGTGCTTCTGCACGTCCTTCCAGATGCGCTGCAAGCCTCTGTCCTGCCCTTCCCCCTCGGGCGACGCCGCGCGGCGGCGATACTCCTTCTCGGACAGAACGAAATCCCAGCCGATCCTGAAGCACTCGGCGCCCAGTTTCTCCGGCGCGGGCTTTTTTGACTCGAGCGCCTCGTTCACGCGCCGCAGGAGTTTCTTCCACATTCTGTAGAAGTAGTCCTCCATCACGCCGTCGAACTGCCTTGCGGCGTAGTTCGTGATCGGCGAGGACGCCCAGGAGGTCAGAAGGATCTTGGCGTCAAGCGTCATCATATCGCGGTCAAAGCCGGCGTATTCGCCGGTGCGGTCGTCGGTAGTGATGTCGATGCCCCGCCCGATCCAGTTGCCGAGCAGTTCGTCCTCATTGTAGGTGCAGAGTTCGGTGATGAGTTTCATCGCCTTGAGATACTTCGCCGAATACTCGGCAAAGGTCTTTCTGTCGCGCACCGCGCGCGAACGCTTGAGGACCTCGAAATAGTCGTCGCAGGCGACCGTCAGCGTCATACGCAGCAAGTCGACCGTATCGTAAATATACCCTTGCCGGTCCTTGTGCGCCCCGTAATTCTCCATAAAGGCGTAAACGCCCTTTTCAAAGAGGTCGCGGTCGTATCTGATCTTGAAGTAGCCGCCCTCGCAGTAGCCCATGCGCAGGCAGGCGTTCTCGTTTACGACGTTGTTCTTGGTCGTGCCGTCGTAGGTGTCGGCGCCGTAGACTGTTTTCTCGAAGATCTTCCACGCCTCAAAGTCCTTCTTCGTGCAGGAACCGTAGCGGCGTGCGATATACTCATAGAGCCACAGACCGATGTCGGGCGCCTCGCTCCTCCACGCCATTTCCCAGAAGAGGTCGTACGCCACGGGGTTGTCGTTCGTGCCCTCGGGCGTGATGCCGATGCCCTTCATGTACCGCGCTTCCTTGCGCGCGGCGGTCATCAGTTCCGCCATCTTCCTCAGTTTTCCGTGCATACCCGTCCTGCCGCCGTAGTTGGAGAGCGAACAGTAGATCCAGGGCGTGCCGCCGAACTCAACGCCGTCCCAGGTCTTCCTGTCGGTCCATTTGGGGTTGGCGAGCGCGGCGAGGTCGAGAATGATGATATGGTCCTCCTTCCTGTCGCCGAAGCCGTCGAGCACTTCCTTCATCGGGTTGGACCACCAGCCCTGCAGCATCCAGACGGCGTTTTTGTCGGCTCTCAGAAGCTCAAAGAGGATCTTTGCCGACATCTCGGGCTTGGAGAGATCCGCGGGGACGATGCCGCCCTCGTGGCAGACGTCGCCGCAATAGTAATCGGAGACCTGTCCGTAGATCTCGTCCTGCGTATCGTAAAAGAGTTTCGCGAGATAGGAGTATCCTTTATACGTCGTTTTCAGAACGTTGGGACGGATAAAGCCGCCCGCCCAGAGCCCCTGCGGCGCCATGAACGGTCCGACGTCGGGATAGCCCCTGCTCTTCAGATGCGCGTTCGCTTTTTCCGCGAAGGTCTCGGGCATCGCGCCGACAAAGGTCTGCAGCGCCGGCTGCGCGCCCATCACCGTCATATAGCGCTGATTTACGCGCGCCATTTCGAGCATATCCCTGACCCACGCGTCGGCGACGGGGCCTCCGTAGCCCTCGAGGTTGCCCATCAGCCACCACGCCTTATAGGTGTAGCCGCAAACGTAGTCCTTCGCTTCGTCGGCGGTATAGCCGAGTTTCTGCAGATAGGAGACCCAGAGTGCCTCGGTGCCGGTCAGATCCAGGATCAGGTTCACGCCCGAAAGCATCAGCCAGTCGAGTTCTCTCTGCCATTTCTCATATCCGAAATAGGGCATCGTATAGGAGAGCGTACAGTAGTTGTAAGCGTAACGCACGGGGTAGTTCGCCCGGCAAAAGATTTTTTCGGCAACGTGCGGCGCGCGCTCGGGCATCTTCACCTGTTTGGTCTGCTGCGTGACCTGCACGCGGCAGAAGTATTTGAGGTAATGATTGAGTCCCGTCGCCGCCGAAACGCCGCAATCCGCCCTGATCACGATCTTCCCGTCCTTTTCGGACAGCTCGTAATAGTTCTCCTTCGCCGCGCGGTCGATATCGAAAACGAACCACTTGATATACTTCTTTCCCAGAACGCGGGTGATCAGCCCCTCCAGCGCCTTCACGGTGTCGGCGGCGGTATAGGTGTCGGTGATCTTATAGTTCCCTTTTTTGTCTTTGAGCGCCGTAAGGTCGACGCCCTCGCGGCGGGCAAGCCACGCGTCATAAGTCGTGAATTCTATGGTCTTTCTCGTTCTGACGATCTTTCCGCCGGCTTTCTTTCCGTACGCCTTGACCTGACAGAGCGCGGAAGCGCCGCACGCTCCCTGGGAGGTGCCGACCGTCATCACGCGGATCACCCGCGCCTTCACGCCGTTCATTTCCAGCGTCACCGTTCTTCTCGTCGGCTTCGTCTTCACGCGTCCGCTCTTCTCGAAATTCACGCCGTCAAGCGAATGATAGACGGCGTATTCAAATTCTGCGAACGCCGGTGCGACCAGCGCCACGCGGTCAAGGAAATAGTTCTCCTCGAGGTCAACGTCCACGAACCGCGGATAGAGTTCGCCCAGCCAGCAGCTCTCGGGGTCGCCGTCGGTCACGAGCGACGAGAAGGCGTCGTTGATGTTCGCGCGCGTCGGCTTCATATAGGCGATGTTCTCGCGGTCCGTATACTCCTTTACCGTTTCGTCCTCCGCCGCGTCGCGCAGGAATTCGCCGTACACTTCGAGTTCCGCGATATGTACCGAGGGATTGGCGGTGTTGTGGGTCATCACGACCTTCACGTAACGCGCCGCGACCGGCTCAAAGGAGAAGGAATAGCCGTCGGCGGTCGCCTCGACGTCCTCCTTCTGCTCGTAGACCTTCGCCATACGCCCGCTTTTGCATCCGGCGTAGACCTCGAACTGATAGGCGCGCTCATCGCCGTAATACGTCACCAGCTTCGCCGACGAGACGATATAGATCGCGCCGAGGTCGACGGTCGCCGAAGCGGGCGCGGGCCCGCCGTCCCAGTGAACGTTCCGGTCGGATATGCCGTCGGTGATCGCGCTGACGTTCGATCCGAGCGCGTTGATCCTCTTGTTTCTTGCAACATTCCGTAATTCCGCCATGATAATCCTCCGAACCGCCGGCTCCGCCGGCGTCACTTTATGCGTTATTGTACCATAATTTGCATAAAAGAACAAGTACCTTCTTGAAAAACTTCTCAAAATATGATATGATGCATATATGAATTACAGAAGAGAGGAGCTTCCGATGGCGATCTTCACGAAAGAGAATTATATTTCACAGCCGCTCACCGTTCTGCCGGGGATCGGAAAGGTCAAAGCGCAGCAGTTTTCAAGTCTCGGCGTGAAGACCGTCGGGGATCTTCTCTACCATTTCCCGCGCGGCTATCAGAACCGCGGGGATATCTGTCTGCTCGGCGAAGCGTCGATGATGCCCATGAGCTGCGCCACGCTTCTGACCGTCGGCTCCGTCCCGACTTCGGTGCGCCTCAAGGGGAGCAGGATCATGACGCGCTTCACGGCGTTCGACGACAGCGGAAAGTGCGTGATCACCTTCTTCAATCAGCCCTATCTCAAGGACGTCTTCCTTCCCGGCGCCGTTTTCCGGTTCTGGGGGAGAGTGGAAAAGAACGGCGGGCGCTTCACGCTGACCTCCCCCGATTATGAACTCTCGGGCGAAGGCAGGGTGCTGCCGGAATTCCGTACCGTCTACCCCACGACGAAGGGTCTGTCGCAGAAATTCATTTCCCAGACCGTCGCGGAGGCGCTCAGCTACGCCGATCTGCTCTGTGATCCCCTGCCCGGATCCGTTCTGAGGGAGTACCGTCTCGAGGGCTTTGCCGACGCGCTGCGCGGCATTCATTTTCCGCAGACCTACAAGGATATCGACGGCGCCCGCAGACGCTTCATCTTCGAAGAACTCTTCCTCTTTTCGCTCGGGATGCAAAAGAGCGAAAAAAGAGCCCCCCTCCCGCCCGAAGCGGTCCTGGGCAAGGCCGATCTGAAGCCCTTTATCGCGCTTCTTCCCTATGAACTGACCGGCGCCCAGAAAAAAACGCTGCGCGAGATCTATCACGATATGACCGGTGCCCGTCCGATGACGCGGCTGATCTGCGGCGACGTCGGCTCGGGCAAAACGGTATGCGCCGCGGGCGCGATCGAGATCGCCCTGCAGAACGGAAAGCAGGCGGCGCTGATGGTCCCGACCGAAATACTCGCCAATCAGCACTTTTCCGCGCTCGCGCCGCTCTTTGAGAAGCGCGGATATAAGACCGCACTGCTCACGGGGGCGCTCTCCGCCTCCGAAAAAAAGAAGGTGCGCGCCGCTCTTGCCGGGCACGGGGTCGATCTCGTGATCGGCACCCACGCGCTTCTGACCGAGGACACCGTCTTTGACGATCTCGCCCTGGTCATCGCAGACGAGCAGCACCGCTTCGGCGTCAATCAGCGCTCCGCTCTTTCGGGCAAGGGCGAGGAGGTCCACACCCTCGTCATGACCGCCACGCCGATCCCGCGCACCCTTGCGCTGATCCTCTATAACGGGCTCGATATCTCCTATATAGACGAACTGCCGCCCGGCAGACGGAGCGTGAAGACCTATACGGTCGACAGCGGATACGCCGACCGTCTGACCGCCTTCATGAGGAAGCAGGCGTCGGAGGGTCACCAGACCTACGTCGTCTGCCCGGCGGTCAGCGAAGAGGAGGATGACGGCGACCCGCAGAACGACAACGTCGTCCCGCTCTCTTTCGTGCCCGGCGATAAGGCGCTTTCTCCCATTCCGATGAAAGCGGCGGTCAATTTTTCAGAAGAACTTCAGAAGGCCCTGCCCGACCTGCGCGTCGGATTCGTCCACGGAAAGATGAAGGCAAAGGATAAGGACGCCGTCATGAAGGCGTTCGCCGCGGGAGAGATACAGATCCTCGTTTCCACGACGGTGATCGAAGTCGGCGTCAACGTCCCGAACGCCACGCTGATGGTCGTTGAAAACGCCGAGCGCTTCGGACTCGCGCAGCTCCACCAGCTGCGCGGCCGCGTCGGCAGAGGCAGCGCGCAGTCCTACTGCGTACTGGTCTCCGACGCCTCCCCCGACTCGCCCGCCGCCCGTCGCCTGAAGACGATCTGCATGACCGAAAAGGGACTGGAGATCGCAAACGAGGACTTAAAACTGCGCGGACCGGGCGACTTTTTCCCGACGGCGTCAGGCGGGCAGACGCGCCAGAGCGGCGAATTCTCCTTCCGGATCGCTTCGTTCTGTACCGACTCAGCGATGCCCGATCAGGCGGTCAGAGCCGCAAAGGCGCTCCTTGAACAGGATCCCGATCTCAAGGATCATCCCGCGACCGACGCGCGGATGATGAAGCTCTTCTCGATCACAAAAAACACGATGAACTGAACTATAAAAAGGAAAAACCATATGAAAGTGTGTAAAATGATCCTATTGCTCCTGACCGCGGCGCTGATCCTCACCGCCGTTTCCTGCGCGCGTACGCCCTCCGGCGAGACGGCGTCCTCTTCCCTTCCGGACGCCTCTTCTCCCTCCGGGCAAACGGCGGGAACTTCCTCTTTTGCCGTTCCGACGTCCGTTCCCGTCCCGTCCTCATCCGACGCGCCCTCTCAGACGCCGGAAGAGCCGACAGACGTTCCGGTCCCGACCGGAACGGCGAGCGTCCCGTCGCCCTCTGCAACGTCGGCGGAGCCGACGGAAACGCTCACGCAACCCGGTGAAAAGCCCGTGACCGCCGTATATCTCGGCGTAGACCGCTACGGCGAGGAGGGGGTCGACGGCGCGCACAAGGACGACTTTCTCTACCGCTTCTTTTCGGAAGGTACCGAACGCCGTCTGGCGCTTGCGCGCACCGCCGACGCCGCGGGCAGACCGACCTACGCCCTTCAGAATCTCCTTGAGGAAGGAAAAATTTACGATCTTTATATCGGGGACGGCGTTGTAACCGCCCTGAATCCCGTTTCATCCGCCTCCTTTATCGGCGTCTGCGAAGGAGAGAACTGCACGCTCACCGTCGGCGGACGGCGCCCGCCGATCGACGGCAAAACGCTGTACAGGATCGTTTCTCAACCGGGCGGCGCCGCCGTGGAATGCTCCTCCCCCCGCGACGGTGACGCGCTCTATCTGCCCGAAAACGCCTCCTGCGGCTATCTTACCGACGCGCCGGCGGTCTATATCCCGCCTGTCGGCGGGATGCCGGGCGTCAGAACGCTGACCAACTTCCTGCGGACCGCGCTCATGCCGGCAGGCGCCGTACTGTACGTTTACGGCGGCGGCTGGGACTGGCAGGACGCCGGTCCCGCGCGCGCCGCCTGCAGTACGGGACTGGCGCAGTCCTGGATCGATTTCTTCTGTCAGAACGACGCGCGTTACGAGTATAAGAACGCCGACGCCTCTCACAGCTACTATCCTTTCGGCGCGTATAACGAATACGGCTACGCGGGGCTCGACTGCTCGGGCTTCCTCTCCTGGGCGCTCTACAACACGCTGCACGAGAAAAGCGGCGAAGAGGGATACATCTCCCCCTCCACCGCCTATGCGAAACGGTTGTCGGAACAGGGTCTGGGCACTTTTTCGACCGCTCTGACCCCTGAGAATTACAAAGACGCGCTGCGCCCCGGCGATATCGTCAGTATCAAGGGACACGTGTACATCTGTCTGGGACTTTGCCCGGACGGCAGCGCCGTGATCCTCCACAGCACGGTCGGCGACAGCCGCGAAGGGCTTCGAGGAGGCGGCGTCCAGCTCTCCGCGATCGGAACAAGCGAGGACTGCGACGCCTTCCGTCTGGCGGATCTGTATACGGCGCAGTTTTTCCCCGCATGGTATGCGCGCTATCCCGTCCGCCTCTGCAGCCCCTCGCTGTACTGCGACGTCAGCGCCGACAACGCGGGCTTCTTCCGTTTCGACACGTCGGGCGCCGCTTTCTCCGATCCCGACGGCGTCGCCGGTCTCGGCGCGGAGTACGTTCTGGCGCTCCTCTTCGGCGAGGGCTCGTGACCGGGCGCCGGTATAGCGTTCCCCGATCAATTCACGCCGCTTTCGACCGCCCGGTTCAGGATCCACAGGAACCGGGCGATCTCTTTTTTCGTGCTGAAATACGAAAAACTCACGCGCAGACCGCCCGTTTTTTCCGTTCCGACCGTTTCGTGCGCCCAGGGCGCGCAATGGTATCCCTCCCGAAGGCAGATCCCCTCGTCGTACAGCCGCTGCGCCAGAGCGCTTTCGCCGCCTCCGCAGGTGAAGAGCAGCGGTCCGCATTCGCCCGGCGTTCCCTCCATGCCCCGCAGGCGCAGTCCCCTGATCGAGGCGATCCCCTCCGCGGTCTGCCGCGCAAGCTTAGAGATCTTCCCGGCGATCTCCTCTTCCCCGATCTCAGACACCGCCTTCAGGCCCGCCGAGGCGGAGAGGATCGCCGGCAGCGCGGGCGTGCCCCATTCAAGCCGTTCGGGGAGCAGCGCCGGCATCCCCTCTTCGAAGGAATGCATCCCGCTGCCGCCCTCCATGAGCGTGCCCGCCCTCTCGAAGAGCGCCGCCGCCCTTTCGCCCGCGACCAGGATCCCGGCGCCGGGAACGCCCCACAGTCCCTTGTGGGACGGAAAGACGAACCCGTCGGCGCCGACAGCGTTCAGATCCAGTTTCAGATGCCCGCCGCTCTGCGCGCAGTCGATCACCGTCATGACCCCCGCGCGCCGCGCGAGCGCGCAGAGTTTTTTTACAGGCAGGGTCTGCGGACAGATATTCGAGACGTGCAGAAACGCCGCAAGGTCGGGTTTCTTTTTCAGCGCTTCCGAAAAACTCTTTTCGATCTCCTCTTCGCTTCCGTACCCGTTAAATCTGTCGACCGTCACGCCCGCCTTCTTCAGCGCCAGCGCCGGACGGCGCAGGGCGTTGTGCTCCATATCGGAAAGAAGCAGCCGTCCGCCCTTCGGCAAAAGCGTTTTGACGGCGGTATTGAGCGCCGTGGTCGCGTTGTAAAAGAAGCACACCCGCTCGGGCGAAGCGCCGAAATGCGCGGCAAACGCCTCGCGCGCGCCGTACAGCGCCTTCGCCGCCTCCATGGCGGCGCGGTGCCCGCCCCGCCCGGGATTGCCCATTGACAGCGCCGCCTCAAGCGCTTTTTTCACTTCCGGCGGTCGGTGAAAACTCGTTGCCGCGCTGTCAAGATAGATCATCGGCATTTCTCCTATCTGATGAGTTCGCCGTGCCGGATCCCCCTCGCTTCGAGTCTCCGCACCGCCTCCTCGAGCCTGCGGCATTCGACCTGCAGTCCGTAGGAACAGCCCTTTTTCGTCGCGCCCGCGGGCAGTTTGATCACGCTCAGCGGAAAACCCGCGCCGCCGAGCAGCGCTTCGCCCTGCAGGGCGTAGGTCAGGGAGGGCATGGCGATCACGCAAAAGCGCCGTAAACCGCTTCCGTTTTCTTGTTTCATTGCGTTTCGTCCTTTCTTTTGAACTTCCCTAACAGTATATGAGGGGGTGTTTCATTTGGCGCATTTGCGCCGGATGAAACACCCCCGTCGATGTTTTTATTTATGTATTCCGCCGCCCGCAGCCCCCGCGTCCGTTTATTCTGACCTGCCGGGCGTTATGAAATTTCTGAGGCTTTCTCCCTCACGCCGTAGCGCTCCTGCAGCTTGGACGCGCCGTCGACCTGCGCAAGCGTGCTCAGACGCGCGAAATCCGAAGACCTATACATTTCAAAGATCTCGTCGATGCTCTTGCCCTCCAGAGCGGAGCCGCGGAAGATCTCCGCCCAGGCTCTGTCCCAGCTGCCGGAGCGGATCCATCCGTTCCGGCAGACGTCGAAGAACTTTAATAGCAGATCGTTGTCTCGCGTGGAATAGAAGTAATCGTACCAGAGATGGAAGCGCACGGCGCTCATACGGTCGCCCTGAGAGCGGACCGTCGAAAGACCCCATCCGCGGTCGTTGACCGATCCTCCGTCAAAGGCGTAGAGATAGCGGCAGACGTCCGCGAAATGCTCTATATAGTTGCTCGTTTCAAGATACCTGCCGTTCCATCCGTTCTGTATGACGTGGGCGTATTCGTGGGTCAGGCAGTCGAAATCGAGCGGATGCTCCTTTAACCAGTTGTCGTGGATATGCACGAAACTGCCGGAGGTCGCCGCGATCCCGTAGCCCTCGTTTTCGATCGCCAGCACGACGGACAGCGGGCTGTTCCCCTTTTCGCCGAAGCGGTCGTGCATCCTCGGGTAGACGTCAAAGAAGAGTTTCGAGCACACCGCGATCTGCGCGGGCGAGGTGTTGCCCGCCCATTTGTCGAGCCGGATCGTAAACTGATAGCTCTTCTGACCGACGACGCCGGACTGTCTGATCTCATATCCGTCGATCACCGTCGAGATGCCGTCGTCGGCAAGATCGACGAAAAGCGAGGTGTCCACGCCGCACATCGGAAGCGTGACGGTAAAGGAGCCTTTGAACGAATACGCTTTCCCGTTCCGGTCGGTGAAGGCGCACTCCGCCGTCAGCCGGTCGCCGGTGGCGCAGCGCACGCTCACGGGGAAACTCACGCCGATATAGCCGCAGCTGTTCCGGATGCGCGCGTCGCCGCTGTCGAGCGTCCCGACGCCGCTTGTACTGTCGCCGTTCTTTATGAGCGTATAGCTGATCTTTGTTCCGTCGGCGAGATCCAGTCCCGCGTTTTTGAACGCAAAATCGAAGAATACCGTGAATTTCCCGCCGATGACCGCGGGATTCACCCCGTCGGGCATACCGGGCGCGCGCCCGTTTTCAAGCGCGGTCAGCACCCCGCTGTACGGAACGGGATCGTCGGCGTGCGCCGCCTCCTCCTCGGACAGCCCGCACTTCTTGCAGACGCCGCCCTCAAAACTGTGCCCGCCGTGATTTTCTTCCACGACCCTCTGCGGGGTCAGCACTACGCCGCAGACGGCGCAGTGACTGCCGGCGGAAAGACCGTCGTGCGTGCAGTCGGCGCTCCTTGCGGGATCGACCTCGGGCGTATGGATCCCGTCGGCGGGCAGGATCTGTTTTTCGGTCAGCACCTCTCCGCACACCGCGCAGGTCTCGCCCTTCGTGTGTCCGCTCGAAACGCAGGTCGGAAGCACCGTGTGCTCAACCGTCGGCGTGTGACGCTTCTTTTGAAGAACGGTTATCCCGGTGAGCGCTTCGCCGCAGTAGGCGCAGGCGTAATAGGATTTATGTCCTTCTTTGCTGCAGGTCGCTTCGGCGCGGTCGACCTTTGTCAGCGAATGCATACAGCCGGCGGACAGGAAATCCAGTACCGCCGTCACGTCCCCGATATCGGTCGCGCCGTCGCCGTTCGCGTCGTCGTACACGCCCGCCCAGGTCAGATCCGCGCCGGCGAGATCGTTGAGCAGTTTCGTCACGTCGTCAATGGAAACGTAACCGTTCTTGCCGATATCGCAGGCGCGCGTTTTTTCGCCCGCAGCGGTCAGCGCGTCGATCCCCGCCCATTTCCCGCCGGTATGCATGACGCTGTACGACGCAAGGTCGTATCCGGTCCTCACACCGCCGTTGGACTCCAGGTTCCATTTTTTCCGCGCCGCGACCGTCTTGAAGGACCTTTCGCTCTGTCCCTCCAGAACGATCGACCGGATCGCGTCGCTCCCGCAAACCGTCCCCTCGCCGACCGTCTTCACCGGCGCGTCGAAGCGGATGCGTTCAAGCGAGGCGCAGTTCGCAAAGCAATAGTCGCCCAGCGCCGTGAGCGTCGAGGGCAGAAGCACCTCCTCGAGCCGGTCGAAGCCGTCGAAGGCGTGCGCGCCGATCGACGTCACGCCCTCCGCCACGCGCAGACGCACGGTCTTTTCCTTCTCCCCGTACCAGGGATAGTCGCTTGCGCTTGTTTTGTTCAGATCGGTCAGCAGCGTCATCTCGTCGCCGGACGCCTCGTAGGGGACGGTGCGCACCAGCGTATAGGTCACGCATTCGTCGGCGTAGCCGTCGTTATAGGGGGATTTCGCCGCGATCTCGAGGAATTCCTCTTTGGTCTGGTCGGTGAGCGTGACGTTCCAGAGATCGGTCCCGTAGACCGTTCCCTGCCCGATCCGCGCGACGGGACAGGAGAAAACGATCGACGCAAGGCAGGGGCAGTACGCAAAGGCGTCGCCGCCGAACGCCGTCGTGTTCTTGCCCGTCACGACCTCCTCCAGCGCCGTGCAGGAGGAGAACGCCGCGGAGGAGACCGACGTCACGGCGTCGGCGAACCGCACTCTTCTGACTCTTTTTCGGTAGGCAGCCCAGGGGAAGGTATCGGTATCCCCGTTATAACTGCCCCCGACGTTTTTCAATACCGTGATCTCCTCCCTGTCCTCGTCCCAGATAAAAGACTCCGCCGCCGACGCGGCAAGAGAGAACACGGCGGCGCCGCACAGCGTCAGCCACAGCGCCAGCATGAGCGACGCCGCTTTCACGATCCTTTTCATACGACCTCCGTTTCTATGTGCGATCCCCGGGGATCATTCCTTTTTTCCGTTTCCGGCTTTTTTCCCGTCTCTGTCAAAGTCGCGGTTGAGCCGCGCCCAGAACGCGCGGTCGAGTTCTCTCTCGCTCTCGGGGGTGATGCGCACGTTCCAGCATCCGGTCGGAATGCCCGGACGGTTCATGCGGGTATCGTTGCCCCAGCCCATCAGATCCTGATAGGGCAAGACGGTTAGGACCGCCTGCGACTGCCAGAGGGCGCGCGCCGCCGCGCGGCAGAGGGGGGCGTAGGGTCCGCCCGCGTAGCAGATGTTTTTATCGACGCCGAGATAGCGGCACATGAAGTCCTTCTCCTCTTCGCCGATCTCGAAGAAGCGGCCGAGGAAGGTGTCGTTGTCGTGCGTGCCGGTATAGGCGACGGTCTTCCCGGCGTAGTTGTGCGGACGGTGCATATCGCCGCCCTTGCCGAAGGCGAACTGCAGCACGCGCATCCCGGGATAGCCCGCCTGACGGAAGAAGCGGTACGCCGCCTCGTCGAGCACGCCGAGATCCTCGCCGATGATATTGCCGTCGGGGAAGCGCTCCTTCACCCGCCGGAAGAGCTTCATGCCGGGCCCCTTCATCCATTTGCCCTCGCGCGCGGTCTTCGCCCCGTAAGGCACCGCCCAGAAGCGCGAAAAGCCCCTGAAATGGTCGATGCGCACGGCGTCGAAGTCACTAAGCGACTTCCCGATGCGCCGCATCCACCACTCGTACCCGTCCTTCTCCATCGCGCCGTAGTCGTAGAGCGGATTGCCCCACAACTGTCCGTCGGCAGAGAAATAGTCGGGCGGCACGCCGGCGACCGCCTCGGGACGGCGCTCGCCGTCCAGAAGGAAGTATTCGGGATGCGCCCATACGTCGGAGGAATCGGCGGAGAGATAGATCGGCATATCGCCGAAGATCTTCACGCCCCGGTCGTTCGCGTATTTTTTGAGATGCCGCCACTGACTGTGCGCGACCCACTGCACGAACTCGTAGTACCCGACGCGCGCGCCGTCGCCCTTTCCCTTCTTGCAGTCCATGAACCGGGCGTAATCGGGCAGCCAGTATTCCTCCTCCTTCACGAAGCGCTTGACCTGCCGTCCGATCTCGGGCGTTATGCGGGCGTACGCGCGGTGAAGCGCCGCGCTGCGCAGTCTCTTGACCTCCTCGAAATCGACGGTATAATGCGAACCGTTACAGCGCGCTTCGCGCTCCTCGGCGTCGTCGAGCATCCCCACCTCAAAGAGCATGCCCGGGTCGATGAGCAGCGGATTGAAGGCGAACGCCGAATAGGCGGTATAGGGACTGTTCTCGCTCTCGGGATGCGAGAACGGCAGTACCTGCCAGTATGTAAAGCCGCATTCCGAAAGCAGATCCACGAATTGTTCGGCTTCCCTGCCGAAGGTGCCGCAGCCGTAGGGCCCCGGCAGCATGGTCACGTGCGCGAGCACGCCCGATGAACGTTCGATCATTACAGAAATCTTCCTTTCCATAGCGTATTACTACGGATATATTATAGCGCGAACGGCGGCGGTTGTCAAGCAGAGAACAAAGAAATAGCCGCGCGTCGGGAACAAAGAAAAAGCTTCTCAACCTTCTTGACTTTTCCGCGCTTCTGCGCTACAATGGAAGAAGAACAGGAGGACGGAATCATGAAAGTGATCGACGTATACGAAGGGTATTTCGCCTCAGAGGGCGTTTTTTCGGGCGTGGCGCGCCGGAGCGCGCAGGGGCTGACTATGGGAAACGAAAAGACGAAAAAAGCCCTCATCGCCATGAGCGGAGGGGTGGACAGCAGCGTCGCGGCGCTGCTCACGAAGGAAGCGGGCTGCGACTGCATCGGCTGCATGATGAAGCTGCGTGAAAGCGAAGAAACGCCGTCGGGCGCGCGCTCCTGCTGCACGCTCGACGACGCCGAGGACGCGCGCGCGGCAGCCGCGCGCATCGGCATTCCCTTTTACGTTTTCAATTTCACAAAAGAATTCGAAGATAAGGTCGTTCGTCATTTTATCGGATGCTATCTCTGCGGCATGACGCCCAATCCCTGCATCGAATGCAACAAGCATCTGAAATTCGACCTTCTCTTCGAGCGCGCGCTGGCGCTCGGCTGCGACAGGATCGTCACCGGACACTACGCGCGGGTCGTTTTCGAAAACGGCGAATACACGCTCAAAAAAGCGACGGACGACAAGAAGGATCAGAGTTACGTTCTCTACCGGCTCACGCAGGAGCAGCTCGCGCACGTCCTCTTCCCGCTCGGCAAAATGACCAAGGAGGAAACGCGGAGGATCGCGGAGGAACACGGCTTCGTCAACGCCCGCAAGCCCGACAGTCAGGACATCTGCTTCGTGCCCGACGGCAAATACGCCGAATTCATCAGAGAGCATACCGGCAAGGAGATCGAAAAGGGCAATTTTATCGACGGACAGGGCAACGTTCTGGGGCGGCACAAGGGGATCGTTTACTATACGGTCGGTCAGCACAAGGGACTGGGGCTCGTGACCGACGTCCCCCTCTACGTCAAGGCGATCCTGCCGGAAACGAACGAGATCGTTCTCGCGGAAAACGAAGATCTGTTCACGTCTTCTGCGCGCCTTCACGATCTTCATTTCATCTCCCCGAATCCGCCCGCCGGTCCCTTTGAAGCCGACGTCAAGATCCGCTACCGCCACAAGGCGCAGAGAGCCGCCGTCACGCCCGACGGAAACGGCGGGGCGGAGGTGCGCTTTTCGGAACCGCAGAGAGCGGTCACGCCCGGTCAGGCGGCGGTCTTTTACGACGGCGATACGGTGCTGGGCGGCGGCGTGATCATCGCATAGGTTTGAAAACACTTGTCGGATTTCCTCTCAAATAACCGGTCCGGCAGAACAAAAACGGAAATACCCGCGGGATGGCGCAGTTTCGCGCTTTTACCGCGGGTATTCTATAGGGGACCTCTATAATGATTTTCTCAATTCTCCGAGGATCTTCTTCTCCTCCCGCGATACCTTGACCTGCGAGATGCCGAGGACTCTGCCGGTCGCTTCCTGGGAAAGGTCCTTATAGTAGCGCAGAATGATGATCTTCCTCTGCATTTCGGGCAGCGCCGCGATCGCCTGGCGCAGTGCCAGACGGTCGGTCAGCGCCTCCAGAGCGCTGTCGTTTTCGGGGATCAGGTCGATCAGCGCCCCTTCGTCGTCGCCCGCGGCGCTCTCGTAGATCGAGCGCACGGGGCGCGCCGCCTCGCTTGCCCTTACCAGATCCTCTTCGCTGCATCCGAGGACCTCCGACAGTTCCGATATGCGCGGTTCGCGCCCCTTTTCCTTGATGAACTCCTCGCGCGCGCGCATCATTTCGCTGCCGAGCCGTCTGAGCGTGCGCGAGACCTTGACCGGACCGTCGTCGCGCAGAAATCTCCGGATCTCCCCCGCGATGTGCGGGACGGCGTAGGTGGAAAAGGCGGTATTGAAGGAGAAATCGAAGTTCTTCGCCGCCTTGATCATGCCGATACAGCCGATCTGAACGAGATCCTCGTATTCGATCCCGCGGCCGGTAAATCGCAGAGCGATACTGCGCACGAGCCCCATGTTTTCCGCGCTGAACTCGTCGAGCGCGCCCGGTTCCCCGGAGCGCACCCGGTACAGAAGTTCCATATTACGCGCGTTTTCTGACATTTTCCGGCACTTCCCTCACGAAAGATTTTTGATCAGCGTGACCGTCGTGCCCTTGCCCGGCGCCGTCTTGACCTTTACCCTGTCGGTGAAGCTCTCCATAATGGCAAAGCCCATGCCGCCGCGTTCCCCCGTGGGATCGGTCGTGTAAAGCGGCTGACGGCACAGTTCCGGGTCCTCCATTCCGCAGCCGAAATCCTTGACGCGGATCACGACCTTTCTCTGATAGGTGCGCACGCTGATGTAAATCTTTCCCTTGCCGGAATTCCTGTAGGCGTGGACGACCGAATTCGTCACCGCTTCCGAAACCGCCGTGCGCAGATCGGCAAGTTCGGATACCGTCGGATCGAAGCGCAGAAGGAAACCCGACACGCACTGCCTTGCAAACGCCTCGTTCTCCGAACGCGCGTCGAATTCAAGTTCAAACTGATGATCCGGATTGATCACGACTTTCTCACTCCTTTCTTTCTGTCGGGCGCGCCGTTCGTCCGGACGATGCGGATCAGACGGTCGATCCCCGCCATGACTAAGATTCTTTCGACCTGAGGGGTCGGATCTTCGATCAACAGGACCGCTTCCCTTTCTTTCAGGCGGGTATAGCGTCCCAGGATCAGCCCGATGCCCGAACTGTCCATGAACTCAACGCCGCCGAGCATCAGTTTTATGGTCCGCGGCGCGTAGGTATAGAGGTCCCGGTCGATCGTTTCACGAACCGACGCCGCCGAATGGTGGTCGATTTCTCCCGTCAGTCTGACGGACAGAACGCCCGCCGAGTAACTGGTCGATACTGCTGCCTGCTGCATTTTCTCTGTCCTTTCTTTTTCCGGCGGTCTCCGAATACTCCCCGCGCATACCGTTCATCCGAAGTTCGCCTTTTTTTTGGGCGCGCCCCGCCGGCGCGCCTTCCGTATACAGAATATACCCGCCCGCGCGGGAAAACTGTCGGAAAACGGCGATGAAAAATAAAAAAATGGGGCTGTTTCATTTGACGCAAATACGCCAAATGAAACACCCCCCTTTTTTATGGGTTCAATGCTATCTTATGAGGTACGGTGCTATCCCGCCGCTTTGCCGACGTAGATCCACACAGCGGGACGGACCGCGTCGTAGAGATGATAGGACACGCTGCCCTCGCAGTCTATCGAGCCGTCGCTGCGGACGCGCGCCGTCCGTTCGGACGTGCTGCCGGGTGTGCGCAGCCACCACCAGCAGGTCGTGAAGACCCCTGTCGGGTAGTCGATATGCTCAACGTCTTTCCACGCTCTCTGCACGATCGCGTATTCCGTCGGCATGCACATCCGCGCCTCGTCGTTTGCAAAATACCGCGCTGCCTCGTCGGCGCTCAACAGGAAAACGCGATCCACGGTGTCCCTGCCGGCGGGCGTATCATATTCCGGGTTTTTGTCCGCCGTCACGGCGGACGCGGCGATCACTCCTCTGTGACCCATTCCGAACGCGTCGAAGAAGAAGACCTCGTTCAGCCATATTTCACGTAAGACCCGACCGCGGCGTCTTTCAGAGCGCTCATCTGGACGGTGTACGTCTGCTCCAGCAGTCTGTCGTTGCACCGGATGGCGTACGATCTGCTGTCTCTGTAGTCCTCCAGACCTGTAAAGACCGCCTTGGCATCCTCAAATCTGCCGTCCTCAAACATCTTCACCGCGTCGGAATATTTCCGGTCCTTGATCGCGGCGATGCACGTTCTGACCCATTCCCTGCTGTCGCCGTATCCTTTGAGTTCAAGGAACGCCGATCTCGCCTCTTCGAATTCGCCCGCTCTGTACAACTCCACGGCGGAATCATACCGCACCCCGGGCAGGATCGCGTACTGCCATACGAAGAGAAAGGCGATCAGAGCGATCATCGCTATGACGGCGGCGGCAAGAAGGACCTTCATCCTTTTCCTGCGCTTTGCGCAGCGTTTCCGGTCCTCCTCCTCTTTGCGCTTCTTCTCCGCGTAAAGGGCGTCTTTCTCTTTTTTGAGTTTTACGAATCCCTCTCTGCACACCGGCAGAAGTTCATCTGCGTCCTTCCAGCCGGGGATCGACGAAAACCCGCGCGCAGCCGCGTCGAAACCGCTGAGCGTTTCCTCTGCCATCTGCGCCTTTGCGGCGTCGTAGATCGCGTCCCTGCGGCAATTCTCCGCCTGCTCCAGACAGTGCTTCCCGAGCGCCGCGGCGTCGCGGAAGCCGCCCGCCTCGCCGAACATCTTCGCGGCGGATCTGAAGCCCACTTCGGAGTTTGCGGCGTTCATCACCCTGACGGCGGCGGCATACGACTCCTCTGCGCGTCCGTTTTCGTTTTGCATTCCGATCCCGCGGTCGGTTTCCGCCGGGGAACGCTTATCTGTTTCCATATTGACCTCCGATCATCTCCGGACAAAAGTCCGCCGTTACGCTCCCCGCAGGGAAGCGAAAAAGAAGGTGAAACAGCGTTCCGGCTCTGCCGGGGCTTTCCGACGGTTATATTTTTGCGATCGCCTCGTTCAGTTTTCCGAGCGTTTCCTTATACTTTACGAGTTTCGCGCGCTCGCCCTCGACCACCGCCGCGGGCGCTTTGGAAACAAATCCTTCGTTTGCGAGTTTTGCTTCGATGCGTCTGATCTCGTTTTCGACGCGCTCCTTCTCACTCTCCAGACGCTTCTTTTCCTTTTCAAGATCGACCAGATCGCCGAGCGGCATATACCCGACGGCGCTGCCTGCGACCACCTGCACGGTATTCTCTCCCTCAAAGGAGGATGCGTAGGTCACGTCGGCGCAGTAGGCGAGTTTCAAAAAGAACTTCGTCGTCTTCTCCCCGTAAAGATCGGGGCGGTCGGAAACGACGGTCAGATGCGCCTTCTTGGAGGGCGGCACGTTCATTTCCGCTCTGCGGTTGCGGATCGCGCGGATCAGGTCGATGAGCTTCTCCATGCGCTCTTCGTCCTCGGGGAAGGACAGCGCCGGATCGAACGCCGGATAATCGGAGACCATGATGCTCTCCTCGGCTTTTCCCTTCATCTGCGGCAGATGCGCGCAGATCTCCTCGGTGATGAAGGGCATGAAGGGATGCAGCAGTTTCAGCGTCTGCCGCAGGACGTATGCGATAACGTTCTGCGCGACGACGTTGGACGCGCTGCCCTTGTCGGCGAAACGCGGCTTGAGCAGTTCGATATACCAGTCGCAGAATTCGCTCCAGAGGAAGTCGTAGAGCTTCGCCAGCGCCACGCCGAGTTCGTATTTGTCCAGGTTCTCGCAGACCTCGCCCGCGATCGCATTGCAGCGCGAAAGGATCCATTTATCCTCGGTCTCCAGTTTTTCTGCGGGGGGAAGTTCGACCTGACCGATATCGAGGTTCATCATCACGAACCGCGCGGCGTTCCAGATCTTGTTGTTGAAATTGCGCGCCGCCTCGATCTTCTCGTCGGAGAAGCGCATATCGTTGCCGGGGCTGTTGCCGGTCGCGAGCGCGAACCGGAGCGCGTCGGCGCCGTATTTGTCGATGATCTCGAGCGGATCAATGCCGTTTCCGAGCGATTTCGACATTTTTCTGCCCTGCGCGTCGCGCACGAGCCCGTGGATCAGCACCGTGTCGAAAGGCGTCTGCCCGGTGTACTCGAGCGCAGAGAAGATCATGCGCGAGACCCAGAAAGTGATGATGTCGTAGCCGGTGACCAGCGTCTGCGTCGGATAAAAACGCTTCAGATCCTCCGTTTCATCCGGCCAGCCGAGCGTTGAGAAGGGCCAGAGCGCCGAGGAGAACCAGGTGTCGAGCGTGTCGGGATCCTGGCGCATCTCCTTTTTGCACTTCGGGCAGAGGCAGGAGGGTTCCTTGGTCACTTTCACTTCTCCGCAGTCGTCGCAGTAGAACGCCGGGATGCGGTGTCCCCACCAGAGCTGACGGGAGATGCACCAGTCCTGCGTGTTTTCCATCCAGTGGAAATAGTTCTTGGAGAAACGGTCGGGCACGAATCTCGTCTTTCCCTCGCGCACCGCTTCGACCGCCGGCTTCGCGAGCGGCTCCATGCGCACGAACCACTGCAGAGAGATCATCGGCTCAATGGTCGTGCCGCAGCGGTAGCAGGTGCCGACCTCGTGCGTCAGATCCTCGATCGAAACGAGATATCCGCCCTCCTCCAGATCCTTCACGATGGCTTTGCGCGCCTCGTAGCGGTCCATGCCGGCGTATTTCGGATAGTTGTCGGTGATCTTCGCGTCGGGCGTGAGGCAGACCTCCATCGGAAGGCGGCAGCGTCTGCCGACCTCGAAGTCGTTGGGGTCGTGCGCGGGCGTGATCTTCACGCAGCCGGTCCCCTTGTCGAGTTGGGCGTGTTCGTCGCCGACGATCGGGATGCGGCGTCCGACGAGCGGCAGCACGCAGTAGGAACCGATGAGGTGCTTATAGCGTTCGTCCGCCGGGTTGACGGCGATCGCGGTATCGCCGAGCAGCGTTTCGGGACGGGTGGTCGCCACCTCCAGATACCCTTCCCCACCGACCAGCGGATAACGGATATGCCAGAAATGGCTCTTCTGCTCCTCATAGTTCACTTCGGCGTTCGAAATGGAGGTCCTGCAGTGCGGGCACCAGTTGATGATGCGCTCGCCGCGGTAGATCAGTCCCTTTTCGTAAAGGCGGACGAACACCTCCTTGACCGCCTTCGAGCAGCCCTCGTCAAGCGTGAAGCGCTCGCGGTCCCAGTCGCAGGACGATCCCATTTTTTTCAGCTGCGAAACGATCCTGCCGCCGTATTTCTTTCTCCAGTCCCAGGCGCGCTCCAGGAATTTCTCTCTGCCCAGGTCCTCCTTGGTCAGTCCTTCCTTGCGCATCGCCTCGACGATCTTCGCCTCGGTCGCGATCGAGGCGTGGTCGGTGCCGGGGAGCCACAGCGTGTCGTAACCCTGCATCCTCTTGTAGCGGATAAGGATATCCTGCAGGGTGTTGTCGAGCGCGTGTCCCATGTGCAGCTGTCCCGTGATGTTTGGCGGCGGGATCACGATCGTATAGGTCGGTTTGCCGGGTCTGTTCGGCGCGAAATAGCCGCGCGCCGTCCATTCGGCGTACAAACGGTCCTCTATCTGTGAAGGATCGTAGGTCTTTTCCAGTTCTTTCATACCGTCTTTCTCCTTTATCTGAATGCGTCGTTCGTAAAAAAACTCCGGCGTCCTTTTGACAGGACGCCGGAGGCGCGGTACCACCTGTTTTCCCCCTTCGGGGCACTCTTACAGCTGTGTCGGGCTTACCCGCGGGTTCTACCCGTTCCGACTGAACGGAACGCTCTTCCCGACGCTCCGAGACGACCTTCACGAACGCCGCCGGCAGGACTTTTCACCGTCCGTCCCTCTCTTTCGCCGCGCTTTTCCGCTACTCCTTCTCTTCCGTGCGTCCATAAGCGGCAAGCCGCTTACAGTTTGCTATTATACAGGGTGTTTTCGCTTTTGTCAAGTGTTTTTTTATAATCGGGGTTCTTTACCGTTCTATTTGGAAGAACTTTACGTTCCCTGCGCGGCGCCCGCCAGGATATCGAGAAGCGCCGTGACGTCCTCGATGGTCAGCTCCTCATTGCCGTCAAGGTCGCCCGCCGCGTCGAATCTGCCGACCGACAGAAGATCCAAGAGCGCCGTGACGTCCTCGATGGTCAGTTCGCCGTCGCCGTTGAGGTCGCCCGAAGGCGCGTCGGCGACGACCGTGCAGGAATGTGCCGGCGTCTCGGGCAGGATCGGACCGTTCGACGCGAAATTGCCGTTGGTGCGGCAGAAGGCGCCCTTCTCGCTCTGTCCCGCATAGTGCAGTTCCCCGTCCTCGTATCCTTCCAGCGTAATCGTATAGACGTGACCGGCGACCGGCTCGAAGCCGTATTCGCAGGGCGCGAAGCGCATGAAGGAGGTCGCGTAGGTCTCGTAGCCGTTCGGATCGTCGAAGAAGTACCGGTCGATGACGTAGGTCACCAGTCCCGTCTCGTCCCTGACGGCGACCTTCAGAGCGACCGAGCCGTTCCTGCAGCGGTCGTAGAAGAGATCGTTGACTTTTCCGGCGTTCACCGTGACGACGAACCAGGTCTTGCCGTAAGTGTTCTCGATCTGGTCGTATGCCGGCTTTACGGTCAGCGCCACCGGATAATCGATGAACGCGGAGGCGTCGTAATAGGTGCCGTCGGCTTTCACCGGGAAGGTCGAGAGACTGTAACCGTTCGTATCGCCCGTGACGTAATAGATCGCGTCCGCCGTTTCGATCTTCAGATCGATCTTGTAGTTCGTACCGGGCGCCGGAACGAAAACGTCGGAAGCAAGGCAGGGCTCGAAGCGGAAGAAATAGTTGCTTGAAGCCGTCTGAAACACCGTCGCCGGCGCGATGTGCTTTTCGGAGATCACGCCGTTCTCGTCGGTGACGTACAGCGTCCAGTCGACGTTCTGCCTGTTCGTATAGAGCCCGTAGAGGGTACCCGACGTCACCTGCCCCGTAAGACTGACGCCGAAGAGGATCTCGGTCACGCCCGGCGCCTTGCCCGCTCCCAGGGGATTATTGGGGCTGTTGACCCAGTTCTCCATACCGCTGCCGTAGCGAAGACCCGACAGATTGTAAACCTGCTTCTGCGGTTCCGAAACGACGCTCACGACGACGATCTCGTCTACGGTCTCGCCGTTATCCGTCAGGATCACGCGCGTTCCGACCGTCACCTCGCCGTCGGGCGGCAGTTCTTCGCCGTCTTCATCCACGACCGAGATCTCGCCGTTCTCGGCGCGGAAAGCCCCGAGAAGCTCGCCCGCCGTCGTGCCCTCCGGCACGCCCGACAGTTCGCCCTTCGTGACGGAGCCCATATTTTCGCCCACGAAAACCAGACCGTTGTAGCTCATGATCCGGATCTCGGCAAGCGCCGGCCAGATCTGGCTGCCCGCGGCGACCGAGACCATGTTCACGCGGATATCGGAAGTGACCACCGGCTCGCTGAAGCGCACCGTCACGGTATAGGTGCCGCTCTCGGGATCGTAACTCTGCGCCTTTGCGACGGTCACGAAACTCCCGTTCTGCAGCGCCTGGATCTCGTACTGCATGATATCGGCGCCGGCGTTCGCCCTGGTCTCCGCCGTGACGACCACCTCGTGCACCGGATACTGCGCGTCGAGCGTGATGCCGGCGTAGGTCGGGAAGGCGTTCGAGGTGCCCACCCACAGACCGTTCAGATCGCCGTCGTTCAGGCGTGAAACGGGATAGGTCGACTGCGCGTTCTTGGCATAAGGCGTGCCGCGCAGCGCGACGTTGGCGGAGACGCTTTCAAGCACCGCGGCGTTGGCGCGCAGATATTTTTCGGTGATCTCCCCGTAGATCGCGGGCAGTCCGCGATGCGTCCCGTCGCCTTCCGCCGGCGCAGCGGCGTCGGGGTACTCCTTATCGGAGAGAACGAACTCCCAGGCGTCAAGGAAATACTCGCGGTTTGACGGCGGCGTTTCGCCGTCAAGCACCGCGTCAAAGAAGGACGACCACATCACGTAGTTGTAATCCCTGATCTGTCCGGAATACTGCCGGTACGCGTAGGCGTGCAGGATCTTGCTGCACCAGGCGGTGATGATCGCCTTGGCGTTGAAGCGCATCGTATCGACCGAATAGTCGTCGTAGGCGCCCGTGCGGTCATCGGAAATAAAGCGGTCGATGCGTCCGACCCATTCGCCGATCGTGCTGTCGATCTCATATTCGCAGACCTCGTCCATGATCAGCACAGCGTCCATGAATTTCTCCGCCATATCCGCGGCGGCTTCGGGCTCACCCTCGGCGCGCGCCGCGACGAAGGTGTTGAAATAGAGCGTCATGCTGTTGGACAGCAGCTGCTTGAGCAGGTCCACAGCGTCGTAAATATACGTTTCCTTATTCTTGAAGGTCTCAAATTCGCCCATGAACAGGTCGACCGCTTCCTCAAAGGCGTCGGCGTCGTAATCGACCGTCGTGCTGCCAGAGATCGAGGAGGGGCTGAACGAGGGCAGCATATTGAGAATGGTATTGGTATTGAAATCGTGCGGTCCGGCGTAGCCGTAAGCCGTTTCGAGGAGGATGTCCCACGCGGCGTTGAGATTTTCGTTTTCCGCGCCGTATCTGCGCGCGGCGTAGGCGTGCAGCCATTCGGTCATATCGAAATCCTCGGTGCGCCACGCCATATCCCAGAGCAGCTCCTGCACCACCGGGTTCATCTGCGTGCCCTCGGAAACAAGACCGATCCCCTTCAAGTGTTCGGAATCATTGTACGCCCTGAGGATCTCGTCCTTCATGAATTCCAGTTCGCCGTGTACGCCCGGGCGCCCGCCGAAGTTGTCGAGCATACAGAAGACCCACCCCGAGCCGTTCCATTCCCTGCCGCCCCAGGTGGAGGTGTTGCCGTAGTTGGCGGAGATCGTGGCGTTCAGATCGAGCACCAGCAGGTGACTTGCTCTGTTTTCGGCGCCGAAGCCGTCGAGCACCGCCTTTTCGGGGTTGCCCCACCAGCACTGGATGACCCAGACCGCCCTGTCGTCGTTTTCGGTCATGTGGCGCAGGATCTCGCCCGACATCTCGCTGCGCGACAGATCCGCGGGGATCACGCCGCCCTCATGCGCGAGATCTCCTGCGTAGTAGTGCGTGATATCGCCGTAAAGCGCCTTCTGCGTATCGTAGAAGGTGTTCGCCAGTTCTTCGTAGCCGTCGTACGTGGTCTTGAGCAGCGGGGGACGGGTGAAGCCCGACCAGCCGCCCTGCGCGACCATGTACTCCGAAATATCGTCGTAGCCCTTTTCGGACAAGACCGGTCCGGCGATCTTCTCAAAGGTCGTGGGCAGCGTGCCCATGAAGCCCTGAAGGCAGGGCTCGATCCCCAGAACCGTCATGAAACGCTGATTGACGCGCGCCAGTTCAAGCGTGTCGAGGATCCACTGATCGGAAACGCTGCCGCCGTAGCCCTCCAGATTGCCCATCAGCCACCACGCTTTGTATGCGTAGCCCGAAACGAAATTCTTCGCGTCGTCGGCGTTATAGCCGAATTTCTGAAGATAAGAGACCCACAGCGCTTCGGTCGCGGTGGTATCGAGGATCAGATTCACGCCCGAAAGCGCGAGATAGTCCAGTTCCCTCTGCCATTCGTCGAAGCCGTAAAACGGCATAGTATAGGAGAGCGTGCAGTAGTTGTAGGCGTAGCGCACGTCATAGGGCGAGGAGCCGGTCAGCGAACCGGCGACGACCGGCATCGTTTCGGGCATGGTCACGTTCGCCGTCTGCTGGGAGATGTGCACGCCGCAGTATTTCTTGAGGAAGGCGTTGAGACCGACCGCCATGGAGGAGCCGTTGTTGCCCTCGATTTTCGTTTTTCCATTTTCGGTCGTTACAGCGTAGTGATCGAACGCGAGATCGTCGAGGCATTTCTCAAAGACGAACCAGTCTCTGTATTCGCCGCCGAGCAGCCGCTCAACGATGCCGTAAAGCGCCTCATAGGTGTCCTTGTCGGTGAAGGTCTCGGAGATATCGTAGTTTTCGCCGACCGTCACGCCGTACCGGTCGGATAGCCAGGCGCGATAGTCGGTAAAGGTCATTTTTTCGCGCGTGGGGACGACCTGCGTCGGGGAGAGCGCGCCGTATGCGCGGACCTCCGAAACGCGGCTGTTTCCGCCCAGGCCCGAGGAGGAGGTCGTCACGTTGACGCGCAGGATACGGTAGACCCCGCCGACCTCATAAACGTCGCCGCCGGACTTCACCTGCGTATAGCCGTGCGAAGCGAGCTTGTCAAAGGACACCCCGTCAATCGATCCGTAGAGATCGTAACTCCACGCGCCCGAGGGCATGACGATCTTCACGCGCTCCAGCGCGTAGTTGTCCATCAGATCGACGTCGACGTAGGCGGGAAAATCCCTGCCCGTCCAGTAGGTCGCGTCGTTTCCGTCGGTCACGGCGCTGCTGTCGCCCGTCGTACTGCTCGAACGCGTCGGCTTGCCGTAGGCGACGTTCGAGGGGTCGCCCGGATCGGTATCGTCGGCGCCCTGCCTTGCGCCGTACACGAAGATCTCGTTGATATGACCGGAGGGATTCGCGGTATTCGAAAGGATCTCCGCCTTCACGTAACGGGCGGAAACGTCCTTCACATAAGTCGTGCCGTCGGCAGTGCTGACGGCGCCGTCGGTCTTTGCGCCGTAAAGCTCGTAATTCTCGCCGTCAAGCGAGACCGAGATCTGAAAGGTATAGGCGCGCGAACCGTCGTAATAGGTCACCAGCGTGATCCTCTGAAGGTCGTACACCTCTCCGAGGTCGACGGTGAGCGCGCAGGGGCAGACGCCGCCGTCCCAGAAGGAGCCGATATCGCCGTCAACGGCATTGGCAAGACCACTGCCGGGACCGCTGACGCTCTTTCCCTGCGCCACGTTGGATACGACCGCCGCCGCAGACGGCAGAACGATCGACGCCGCTTCAAAGATCATCAAAAACGAAACGAGAAGCGACAGGAGTTTCACTTTTCCGTTCATGTCATTTCCTTTCCCGGGCGACACGCCCGCCCGCGGGCGTCTTCGACCGGACCCCGCAGCATCATTGTAGCCGAAAACGAACGGATTGTCAAGGCAAAATCTTTTTCTCCGGGCAAAATCTTTTGCTCCGGGCAAAATCATTTGCTCCGGGCAAAAGACGCCGTCTGAAGCCCGCGGATATGATTCCCGGCGCGGGATATCACGGCGCGGGAAATTTACCGTGCGAGCGATCTTTGCGCCGCGGGCGCTGACCGCGCGCGCCTTCTTTTCATACACTGTTAGCAGTGTGCGTCGCACACGGTCATAAAAATGAAAGGAAATAACCGAATTGACTACAGAACTGCAAGCGGTGTGCGGGATCCTCATTCCGTTCTTCGGAACGGCGGCGGGCGCCGCCGCGGTGTTTTTCAAAAAAAAGGACAGGGCGGGCGACGCGGAAGGCGCCCTCTCGGCGTTCGCCGCCGGCGTGATGCTCGCGGCTTCCGTCTGGTCGCTTCTGCTTCCGGCGATCGAGCGCGCGGAAACGTCGTTTCTTCCGCAGTTCCTGCCGCCGGCGCTCGGCGTGACCGCGGGCGCGCTCTTCTGCCTCCTGCTCGACAGACTGCTCCCGGGACTGTCGAAGCGCATCGACGCGCTTCCCTCCGGAAAAAAGAGAACGGCGCTGCTGATCTGGGCGGTAACGGTGCACAATCTGCCGGAAGGCATGGCGGTCGGCGTCCTGTGGGCGGGCGTGCTGAACGGAAACGCCGTCGCCGCCTCCGGCGCCTTCGCTCTCTCTCTGGGGATCGCGCTGCAGAATATCCCGGAGGGCGCGATCGTATCCCTGCCCGCCGCGGCGTGCGGCGTGGGAAAAGGCAGATCGTTCGTATACGGCGTGCTGTCGGGCGCGGTCGAGCCAGCCGGCGCCGCGCTGACGCTGCTGCTCACGTCGTTCGTCGGCGCGATCCTGCCCTATACGCTCTCCTTCGCCGCGGGCGCGATGATCTGCGTCGCCGCATGCGAGCTTCTGCCGGAGATCGGCAGAAGCGCCGGAAAGAAGAACGGCGCGCTGCTCTTTATCGCCGGCTTTATCGCCATGATGTCGCTCGACGTGGCGCTGGGATGAAAAGCGGCGGGAAGCCCGGCGTTTTAACAGAACCGCCGGTGCGAATTTGATAAGGCGAATTGCGAATTCCACTTGACTTTTCATATGGTGTATAGTATAATTAAAGTGGTAGTTTATGAGTTCGGAGGACGTAGAAATGAAAGAACAGACCCTGCCATCCTACGCGTCGATCTGGGGCGACACCCACTTCCCGCCCGTTGACAATCAGGGCGCGATCGGCTCCTGCGCGTCGCAGGCGATCATGCGCAATCAGTTTTCAAACGCCGTTTCACGGCTGATCCACGAGAAGGATCCCGCGTCGGATTTCTGCCCCCGCGACAATTTCGGGGACGCCTTCACGCCGAAGTATTCCTACAACATCGTCGGACCGGGCACCGCCTGGGTCTACGAGTTCCTGACGTTCCACGGCGCGCTGCCGCAGACCGAGGGGATCTTCGAAAAAGCCGATACCGGACGCCCGGGCGTACTCGGCGGCTCGATCCCGCGCGACAGGGACGGAAAGCGCTGCCCCGCCTCGACCTCCTTTCTCGTGAAAAAAGGACAGATGGAGAAAGCGCTGCGTTACCGCCTGAAGGGATTCGATCAGCGCTGGTTCACGAAGCCGCCCTATAACGAAAAACTCACGACCTCCCCCGAGGGACGGGCGCTGCTCGCGCGGATCAAGGAGGCGATCGTCGCGGGCGAAGCGGTCGTGACCGGCGGCTACCTGGGCAGATGGGTCTATACCGACGTCACCGGATGCGGAAACCTCGGAAAAAAGGGCGAGCGCGTCTGCGTTGCCGCCGCGGGAAACGGAGGGGGCGGACATCAGGTGACGATCGTCGGCTACGACGACGGGATCACCGCGCAGTTTGCCGGCGTGCGTCTGCAGGGCGCCTTCCTTATCGCCAATTCCTACGGCGACGGCTGGATGAACGGCGGTCTTGTCTGGATGATGTACGACGCGGTCAACACCGTTTCGGAATACGGCGCCCTCAACGATCCGGCACTCTACTCGGGACCGATGCACCTCACGCCCGCGGACAAGCCGAAGATGTTCCCGCCCTCCCTGACAAAGGAAAATCAGACGCTGCGCTTCATCCGCGACGGCTCCTTTACCGTTGAAGGAAAGGAGTATCCGGCGTTCAGGATCTGCGATCCGTCGACCGGCAAATATCTCACCTACGCGCCCGAAGCCAAGGACCGGGCGGTCACGCTGACAGAGGACGGCGCGCGCCGCTTCGTGCCGGTACCGTACGAAGAGATCGTCGCCTTCCCCGGCGTGGACAAACAATATGAAAAAGAGGAATACCGCGGCAGTTACTGGATCTACGCGGTCGACAAGGAAGGGGCGCCCGGAGGGTTCTGCGTGCTGGACGCGGGCGTGAGTTTTACCGCCTCCGGCAGGGACTGCAGTCTCGCCACGCACAACGGCGCGCGCTATCCCGAGGCAAAATCCTGGCTGCTCGACAGCTATTCTCCCTCGGGTTTTGACGGCCGTCTGACGATCGCCGCCGGAAAGGACGCGCGATCCGAAAGGATCTGGACGCTCGATCAGTTCTGCTTCATCGACCGGCACAAAGACGTGGCGATCGGTATGCCCGAGCGCTACGTCAGATGCACGGTCAGCGCGACCGACCGCGACTGCTTCAGGATCTACGTCACGCGCAGAAGCAAAAAAAGCGGACATGTTCGCAAATTTCTGCCGGCGATGTTCCGTTACAATAACAGCCGTCCTTTCTTCGGCGAACGCAAAAAGGGCGACTATATGAACTTCGACGGGATCCTTGACGGAGGCGCCTGCGAAGGAGAACTCGCCTTC
Organism: Clostridia bacterium; assembly: GCA_017454525.1. Taxonomy (GTDB): domain Bacteria; phylum Bacillota; class Clostridia; order Oscillospirales; family CAG-272; genus UBA11512. The sequence goes on along the minus strand of JAFTCT010000104.1, from coordinate 20,012 downwards.
TCGCTCGAACCGCTCTACGGCGGCAGGAACGGCGCTTTCGACGACTATATCTGGGGTCTGGAACTGCGCAAGGGCAGAAGCGGCAGAGCGACCGTCACGGAAGCGTCTCTGTGCGACGGCGGCATGAACGTTCTCTCTGCGATCACGTCGCCTTTCAGAAAAGCCCGTTTCGAATAATCAAAAACAGCGATCACGTCAGAACGTATGACGTGCCGTATACATAAAGGAGGCAATCGCTTTGAAAAGGATCATTTCCCTCATCGTATGTTTCATTCTGATCCTTCCCGTTCTCGCCGCGTGCGCGGCGAACGAGGATATTCCCGCCGGAACGCCGACTGTTCCGTCGGCGACCGACACGACGGCGCCCGCGCCGACGGAAGATCCGACGGCTGTCGACACGCCGACGGCAGAAACGCCGACGCCCGCAACGACCCCCGTGCCGACGTCCACGCCGACTCCCACGCCGACGCCCACGCCGACGCCCGAACCGACCCCCACTCCCGAACCGGATTATGACGATCTGCCCTCCTCCTATACGCTGGTCGGCACAAAGCATCTTCCGCTGGTCGACAATCAGGGCGGCATCGGCTCCTGCACCTCCGAAGGCGTGACCTTCACGCAGTTCACCGTCGCCGTCTCGCAGTATATGAATCACAATTTCCCCGGCATCGACTGGGATCCCTCTTCGGGCGACGTCTCCAAGACCTTTTCGGCGAAATTCACCTATAACTACACGATGGGCAACACCGAAATGTGCTACCGCGTACTCATGGATCACGGCGCCCTGCCGATGAGCGAGTGCGTGTACGACAAGTTCGAGCCCTACGATCCCACGCGCTTCTACGGCGCGTCCAACCTCTTTTCCGAGAAGACCCGTTCGTGGGATCTCGGAGAAGGGCAGCTCATCGACGCGATGATGTACCGCTTAAAGAACTTTGAGGAAGTCCATACCGGCGGACAGCTGTTCACCGCCTCCGGAAACAACAAACTGCTTCTGCGCGTCAAGGACGCCGTCGCACGCGGCAACGCCGTCGCCATCACCGGCTCCAGCAGCTACTGGGAGTCGAACGCGCAGATCACGAAGAGCGGCGACATTGCAAAGAAGGGCGAGTACGTACTGTGGTGCAGCCGCGCGAGAGCCTCGGGCACCGACGATCCCGGCGGACACTGCGTCGCCATCATCGGCTACGACGACAACGCCGAGGTCACGGTCAACGGCGTCACGATGCGCGGCGCCTTCCTCGTGCGCAATTCCTGGGGAGACTGGAAGAACAGCGGAAACGTCTGGATGATGTACGACGCCATGAACAACACCTCCGTTTACCCCGAACTCAACGTCAAGGAATACAACAGTACGCGCATGGCGCTTCTGCCCGCGCGCAACGCCTTCGCGTCGCTCATCTCCGAATACGGGATGCCCAACACGAACGTCAACCCCTTCCTCCGTTTCGATCCCGCGGGAGAGACCGAGATCGACGGAAAGACCTATCCGCTCTATACGATCTGCGAGCCGGTCGACGGCGTCTGGTTCGTGTACAACGACTTCGGCAGAACGATGGCAAGAAAGGCGTCCACCCCCGGAGAACACAGCGTGTTCGCCCTCATTCCCAAGGCGGATATCTTCCCGGAGGATAAATCCGAGGGCTGGCTGCTCTACGCCGCGAACGCGTCGGGAGAAGGAAAATATCTCTGCTCGGACCTGACAAGCGGCTCTTCCCCCTCGCTCGTCGCGACCCCCGACTCGGTAAGGAACTGCACCTTTATCCTCGGCGGCAGGACCGCTCTGGAGGACGGCTCCTTCAGGGCGATGCTCTGCTCAAACGAGGAGAAGGTCACGCATTACAACCGCTGCGACGCCTGCGGCACGCTCGGTTTCGTCTACTGGGATAAGGACATCTCGGTCGGTCTGCCCGAACTGATGGTCGAGGTGAACGTCGAGATCCTCAGCCGCGACAACCTGTACATCACCCTTCTGCGCACCGACAAAGAGGGCTTCACCACCACCGCGATCCCCGCGATGATGGACGTGCGCTATAACGAGGGCGCCCGCCCCGATCTCGGCACGGAGGGACAGAAGCTCTCCTTCTCGGGCAAGACCGACCCCACGGAGAGCGAGAGCGGCTGGTTCGCCTTCAGCTACGATAAGCTGCTTCAGTTCAACGACGATCATACGATCGACGATTTCTCCTGGGGGATCACCCTGCGCGGCAGTACCGCGCGTCTGCTGGAACTGCGGCTGGTCGACAAGAACAAAAATATCATCGCAAGCGTCAAGCCGGACGAGAACGAAGGCGGTCTGAAGAGCGGCAGAACGCTCTATTTCGCTCTGGGCAGCGGCAAGGGCGAGCGTTCTCTCTTCGGCGACGGAACGTACAACCTCACAAACGCCCAGACCGGCAAAACGCTGTCGCTCGCGACCAACAACATGACCTTTGCCTGGGACAACGGCAGAAAGATCGACGACGTGTTCGCGCGCGACTTCACCGTGACCTATAATCAGACCCGGGGCGCCTACACGATCATGAATTACTCGCAGAAATACGTTCTGGATATCGCCGGCTCGGGCGCGCCCACGGACGGAAACGGCGTCCGCTTCAACCTGCTGGGCAAGACAAGAAACTATCAGGGCTGGACCTTCTCGCGCGGCGAAGACGGAAAGATCCGCTTCGCGCTGAAGAACGCGCCCGAATACGTACTGGGGTACAAGGACGAGAAGTTCGGCGTCTTCAAGGATGACGGGAGCGACGGACTGCGCTGGTACGCCCGCGACGCGAGCGGCGTGGAACGTCCCGTTTCGGTACGCGAAGAAAACGGCAAAACCGTCGTCACCGTCGCCTCGACGCCGAAATACAAGAGCGGCGTCTTCGAACTGAAGATCGCGTCGGACGGCAGGATCGTCAGGACTCTCTCGGGAGAACTGAAAGAGGAACCGACCGAATTCGTCCTGGACCTCGAAAAAGGGACCTATCTCTTCACGGTCACGCGCGAAGGATACGCCATAGGTCTCCAGGTCGCCAGAACGATCGGATACTGAAACGCCGCACACGCACGAAATACCTGTTTCCGGAGGACATTATTTTGAAAAAGATCATCGCCCTTTTCGTCGCTCTGATCCTCACGCTGCCGCTGCTCGCATCCTGCGCCGGCACCGTGAACGTTCCGACCGACGCGCCGACGCCGACAGAAACGGCGTCCGCCGAAACGACCCCGACCGCCGCGCCGACAGAAACGCCGACGCCGACCGAAACGTCTGCCCCGACCGAAACGCCGGTCCCGACAGGCACGCCGACGCCGACAGAGACGCCGACGCCGACCGAAACGCCGACGCCGACCCCCACGCCCGAACCGACGCCCACGCCGACCGAAACGCCGGACGTCGGTTTTCCCGCCTCGTTCTCGCTTCTCGGGACCAAGCACGTCCCCAAGCCCGACGATCAGGGCTCGATCGGCAGCTGCTCTTCGGAAGCGGTGACCTATATGCAGTTCACCGTCGCCGTTTCGCAGTACATGAATCATTACTATCCCGAGAGCAACTGGGATCCTTCCAAGGACCCGAAATGCCAGTTCTCGCCCAAATACACCTATAATTTCGCGGGCGCCGGCACCTCCTACGCCTACCGCGTCCTCATGGACAACGGCTGTCTGCCGATGAGCGTCTGCGTGACCAAAAAGAACGTCGCCTCGGGCGACTACTGGGGTCCCTCCGACGTGCGCGATCCGAAATCCCGCAGCTGGGACGTCAAGGAAGGCAATATGATCGACGCGCTGAACTTCCGTCTCACCGGCTACGAGGAGAACGAGTTCATCGCGACCAATCAGGGACAGCTGACGACTAACGACTACGGCAGGGGACTGATCGACAAGACCAAGGACGCGCTCGTGCGCGGAAACGCCGTCGTGCTCAGCGGCTGGTCCTCCTACTGGAGATATACCACCATTACCAAAAAGGGCGCCGGAACGCTCGCCAAAGCGGGCGACAGCGTGATCTGGAACGGCTTCAAGGTCATAAGGGAGGAACCCTATGACGGCGACGACAGCGGGAACCACTGCGTGACGGTCATCGGCTACGACGACGACATCACCGTGACGGTCGACGGCGTGACGATGAAGGGCGCCTTCCTCATCCGCAATTCCTGGGGCAGATGGTGCAACGACGGCAACGTCTTTATGATGTACGACGCCTTCAACAAGGTGTCCGAACACGGACTGTTCAACGTTCCGCAGTTCTATTCCGGCTCCTACGCGCTCTCGCTCGGGGACGGCAGGCTGATCAATCCGCTCAGCGCCCTGAAGAACGACATCTCCGTCCGCTTCATCCCCGCGGGCGAAACGACCTATAAGGAAGAGACCTATCCCCTTTACTACCTGCAGAGCGGCACGAAATACTTCTCCTTTGCCGACGGCAAAAGAGTGCTGACAGACGAGCCCGATCCGCTATTCAGAGTCGCGCTCATCCCCGCAGAGAAGGTCCTGCCCGAACCGGTGCCCACCGACGGGGATCCCAAGCCCGCGGATACGCGCGCCGGCAAGGTGCTGATCATGAAGGAGGGCGCGGAGGATCTGTTCCTCAATCTCGACGCCTCCGCCGACGGCACCCAGTTTTCCGTCGGTCCCCTTCCCGCGGAAACCGACAGAGCGCTCTTCTACGTTGACGGGACCTACGACAAAAACGAGGACGGCTCCTTCTCCGGCATGATCGCCACGGCGATCAAATACGGCGGCAGTTATGAGCGCACCGGCACGATCTACCGCTTCAGCTGGACCTACTGGGATAAGGATATCGCCGTGGGACTTCCGAAACTGATCGTTGAAGCGGAGGTCTCGATGACCGACCGCCAGCCCCTCTCCATTACGCTGACGCGCACCGACAAAAACGGCCTGCAGGACAGTTACGAACCCGCGTTCTCCGTCATGCGCACCAAGGAGGAGATCCTTCCGGGGCTCAGTCTGGAAGAGGGCGAACGCCTGTCCTTCTCGGGCAAGAGCAATCCGACCGTGCCCGAGACCGGCTTCTTCGCCTGCAGCTATGAACCGCTGCTCTCGCAGTTCAGCACCGACCCCGAGGACTTCAAGTGGGGCGTGACGGTGCGCGGCACCGGCGCGGTGCTCAAGAGTCTGAAGCTGCTGGACGAGAGCGGAAACGTTCTCAGCAGCGTCGTGACCGGCATGACGGAGGAGCTGGTCGACAACGCCTCCTACAGATACGTTTTCGACCTCGGCGGAGAGACCGAAAGTTACGTGGGCACCGGCACCTTCCGCCTGCGCAACGCCGGCACCGGCAAACTTCTGACGCTCGCCAAGAACAAAATGACCTTTGCGTACGACTCCGGCAAGGTCAACGAAAACGAAATGGGCGTCTTCACGATCAAATACGACAAGACGGAAGGCGTTTTCCGCTTCTGGGACTTCAGAGACAAGTACGTTCTCGATATCAACGGCACCGACCTGAAGGACGGTGTGAAGACGCAGCTCAACAAACCCGGCGAGCGCGCTTTCCAGGCGTTCGATCTGACGGTCAACGGGGACGGCACCTTTACCGTCCGCTCGCACGGCGATCCGACGCTGGTCTTCGGCTCGGACAAGAACAATTTTACCCTGCACAAGGACAACGGCTCAGACGAGGACCGCTGGATCCTCGAAGCGGTGACCCCGGTGCGCCTGAGCACCTCGGTCAGTCAGGATGAAAACGGCGCGCACGTCACCGTCCGCACGCCCGACAAATACACGGGCGGCGAGATCGCCCTGACGGTGCGCAAAAACGACGGCACCGTGGAAAAGACCGTGACCGTCACGCCCGAAAACGGGAGCGCCGTCGTTGATCTGAAGCTTGCGTCGGGCATCTACATTTTCACGAGCGAGCTGGACGGAAAACCCTACGGAACGCAGACGGTGTGCACCGTCATGTGACCGAAAGAAAAGGAAAAAAGGAAAGGAGCGTGACACGGTGAACGGCAGATGTGAGAACCCGGTCGGCGTATTCGATTCCGGCTGCGGCGGGATCAGCGTCCTCATCCGTCTGCGCGCGCTCCTCCCGCACGAGGATTTCCTCTACTACGGCGACAACGCCTACGCGCCTTACGGCGGCAAAACGCGCGAAGAGGTGACGGCGCGTGCGAACGCGATCGCCGATCATCTTCTCGCGCGCGGCGCCAAGGCGCTGGTCATCGCCTGCAACACCGCGACCGCCGCGGCGGCGGAAACGCTGCGCGCGCGCTTTCCCGACGTGCCGGTGATCGGCATGGAGCCGGCGATCAAGCCCGCGGCGCTCTCCGCGCCCCGTCCGCACGTGCTGATCATGGCGACCGAAATGACGCTGCATCTCGAGAAATTCAGAGCGCTGATGCAGTCGCTTTCAGACGAGGCGGATTTCGATCTGCTGCCCTGCCCCGATCTTGTCAGGCTCGTCGAGGAGGGTCTGCCGGAAGAAAAGACCGAGCGGCGCCTGCGCGAGATCCTCGCGCCCTGGCTCGTTGCCCCGTCGGCGGCGCCCGACTGTATCGTGCTGGGCTGTACGCACTTCCCTTTCGCCCGTCCGGTGATCAGCCGGATCTTCGGCGGCACCGTGGATTTCTACGACGGCGCGGAAGGCACGGCGCGGCAGCTGAAACACCGTCTGGAGGAGTGCTCCCTCATTTCTCCCGACAAAGAAAAGCGCGGGCGGACCGTGCTGGAGAGCAGTTCGACGGATCCCGACGTGATGCTCCGTATGGAGCGCTTCCTTGAAACCCCGCTTTGAAAACGCGCGCGAAAAAAGGGATAAAAATCGACGCCTTTCCATGAAAATTCCGCAAAGGTCTTGACTTTTGCGGAATTTTGCTCTATACTGTTATCAGCCCTTAATGGGATAATATCATCCCGTCGCATGGGAAAAAAGAATAAACACAGGGGGTACCACAATGAAAAGAATCCTTGCACTCGTTCTGACGGCGATCATGATCGGCAGCGCGATCCTGCTCACCGCCTGCAGCGGAAACAGCACGCCGACGCCGACGCCCACGCCGAGCAAAGGCGCCGAAACGACGACCGCCGCACAGCCGACGCCGTCGAACGATCCTTCGACCAAAGAGACCGCCGCGCCCACGACCGACACGCCCGATCCCACGGTCGCGCCGACCACGCCGACGGAAAAAGAAACCGAAGCGCCCGGTCCGTACACCGACGTTCCCGAATTCTTCGGCAGCGTCAAACGTCCGTACGTCAAGACGGAACACACCGAAGCGGAAGAACTGCCCACGCACGCTTCGCTCGTCGGCGACTTCCTCCCCGCTCCGACCGAACGCTCGAGCGACAACTACGCGGACGACATCGACAACGGCAAGGACATCATCAATCCCGCCTCCGACGCCGTGACCTATATGCAGTACACCAACGCCGTCGCGCGCTATGCGACCAACAAGGATCCTTCTCTCGTATGGAAGCCCGCGACAGACTTTTCCTCCTGCTTCTCCGCGAAATACACGGGGCAGTACGCGCGCAGTTTACAGGCGACTTACGATATCTTAAGGGATAACGGCTGTCTGACGATCGCGAAGGACGACTACGCAAGAAGCGCTCTGAAGATCCCCGTCGTCAAGAAGAACAACGTCTACCAGACGCAGACCACCGGCTGGAAGGTCGATAAGGGCATCGGCGAGGAAGCCCTCAAATACAGACTGATCCAGTACGAATACATCAACACCAGCAACCGCGACAACACCGTCGTCACCACCGGTTATTATGATCCCAAGACCGGCGGCATCGAGATCACCGAAAGCGAAAACGGACAGAAACTGCTGAAGAAGATCAAGGACGCGATCGTTACCGGCAACGTCGTCGTCGCCCAGGGCATCATCCAGGGCTGGCAGGAAGAGACCCTGCCCGCCGATACCGGCAGCGACGGCAAAGCGGGCGACACCGTCATCGCGTTCGCGCTCGAGCTTTCCGACAGCTACACCAAAACGGCGTATCAGGTCTGCATCGTCGGCTACGACGACGAGATCTCCTTCGAGAGCCACGGCGTGACCACCACCGGCGCCTTCCTCGTCTGCAACGCAGGCAACAAGAAGTGGGGAAAAGACGGCTTCGCGTGGGTCATGTACGACTCCCTCAACACCTTCAACCCGCAGAAGAATGAAGAGGGCGAAAGCGCCTTCGTTCTGGACGATCCCGAAAAGGATAAGAGAGGCGTGGTATTCGACGTCTTCTCGTTCATCTACTGGGACCGCGACATCACCGACCAGAAACCTCAGCTCTACGCGGAAGTCGAACTCGAAACCGCGAACCGCGGCGCCTTCTCGATCGAAATGACCAAAACCGACGCCTTCGGCAGGACCTCGAGGATCGAGGCGTATCAGACCTATCACGTCCACTGGAACGGTTTTGCGACCTACGGTCTGAACAGCAAGAACAACGACAAGACCGTCGATAAGGCCTCAAACTACGAGTTCTTCAACCCGACCGGCACCAAAAACGGCAAAGCGGTCGACGGTTACTACACCATTTCGTTTGAGAGACTGCTCACCGGACTGCCCGAGGGAACGAGCTACGAAGACTTCGACTACACGGTCAGAGTCGTCTCGAGAGACCTGAAGAACCCCGTGACCGTCAAGAGCATCGTGATCAAGAACAGCAACGGCGAGGTCGTCCGCACCTTCACGATGCCCAAGGGCGAATCGGTCGCCGAGAGCGAGGTCTGGTACTCCTTCAACTTCGGCAAAACGGCAGCGAAGGACGTCATCATCGGGACCTTCTACACCTTCACGAACGTCAAGACCGGCAAATTCATGATCAACGACCGCGGAATGCTGCTCAAGACCGGCGACACGAACAAGTCCAAGGAAGCGTACAAATTCTACATCACCTACTCCACGGCGCTTGACAGATATAAACTCTGGCTCAAGGAAAGCACCGACAAGTACACCAAGGTGCTCGACGTCACCAAGGGACAGTTCAACGACGGCAACACCGCGCAGTTCAACGCCGAGAGCGCGGGCTCGATCGACAATCCCGGCTCCTGCTTCGCCACTCAGTTCTGGGGCATCTCCTACAACGAGGACGGCACCGTTTCCTTCTACCTCAGAAGTCCCGAAGGCAAATACTTCGCTCTCGCCGTCAATGACGAGGACAAGATCGTCATCAAGGAAGTCGGCAGCGAGCTCACCGACGCGATGAAGTGGAACATCGTTCCCGAATTCACCGAAGTGAACCCGATCACCGCCAAGGCGGAAGCGACCGCGGACGGCATCGCGGTCAGCGGGACGCTGACGACCAAGAAGATCACCGAGATCACAGTCACCGTCACCAAACTGGGCGCCAAAGAGCCGATCGTCACCCAGACGGTCACGCCCGAGAACAAAGCGTATTCCGTTACCCTGCCCGCCATCACCGAAGCAGGCGATTACCTTATCGCCTTCCAGCACGTGACGGTCGACGCGGACGGCGTTTCCAAGACGCTCCATACCGCGAACACCATCATCTACACCGTCGGATGAGCCGGCGGGTGACCGCAAAAACAAAATAACCGCATTCTGTTTCCTGCCGCGCGCTTTTGACAAAAAGCGCGCGGTCTTTTTTGCTATAATGATAAAAAGCAAAAAGGAAGGAAGCGCAAAAACATGGACGACCGACGTTTCGGCGGCGAAAAAAGCCGTTTTCCGCTGTATCTCAGGGAACTGACAGACCGTATCCTCGCCCCGTTCAGAGAACGGGACTATAAAAAAATAGGAGAGGCGGCGCTCTTCGCCGTCACCGGTTTTCTGCTTGCGCGCGGCCCCTTTCTTTTCGGCGCCTATCCCTTCGCGATCGCGCTTCTTGCGGGATGCGACCGCGCGCTCCCCGCTCTGTGGGGCGGCTGCGTCGTCGGCGCGCTCTTTCTGCCCGCGCCCTTATCGGTCCTGTTCATCGCACTTTATACCGCGATGGCGGCGATCCGCCTGACAAGCAGACCGAAAAACGGAAAGAAACGAAGCGCGATAAAAAAAGGGGAGAAGATCGCACTGCGCGTTTCAGGCGCCGTGATCGCCTCATTCATCCCGGGCGCATACGGCTGTATCGCCGAGCGCTTCACCCTCCATTCGCTCTTTGCGCTGCTCGTTTATCTTTCGTCCTCGGGCGTGTTCGCCTTTCTCTTCTGCGGAACGTCACGGGGGCAGGGCGTCCGTTATCTCTATAAGAAAGCCGCCTTCGCTTCCCTTCTCTTCTGCGTCGTATACAGCGCTTCCTCGCTCTCGCTCTTCGGCTTTTCGCCCGACGTCCTCCTTGCGACGGCGATCCTGCTGATCCTCGCGGGCAAGGTGGACGTGCTGTCCATGGGCGCGCTCGGTCTGCTCCTCGGCGCCGCCTGCGGCAGAGACGCGGTGATCATGCTCGCGCTCGTCGGCGGGATCAGCGCGCTCTTTTACCGGTACAGCAGGACTTTGGCGCCATGGCTCGGCGTACTGTGCGGCTTCGGCTGGGCGTTCTACGACCGCGGCTCCTCGGCGTTCCTCTACGTTCTGCCCGACCTTGTCGGCGGAGCGATGCTCAGTCTGCCGGTCGCGCGGTACCTCCGCGCCGCCGCCCCGCGCGCCAGGCAAAACAAAGAAACGCCGCAAGAGGAAAACGACGGGATCGGAGCGCGCATTCAGAAACTGTCCAAGGACGCGCGCGCCTTTTCCCAAGCCCTCGCGCGCCCTTCGCCCGACGCGCTGGAATGCATCCTCGACGCCTCCGTCTCAGACGTCTGCCGCGACTGTACCGCCCGCTGCTTTGAAAAGGAGGAGTACCGGCTGCGCCTGCTTGAAGAACTGAAAGAGAACGGAAAGATCGACGCGGAAGGCGGCGTGAAGCTGCCCTTCTGTTCAAAACGGCAGATCTTCTGCAATACCGTGAACGGCGCGTACGCCAAAAAGCTTCGCCGGATGCGCGAGAGCGACCGCCTCCCCACGTTTTCCGACTGTTTTGACGGCGTCTCCCGGCTGCTTGACGACCGGAACGCCCGCGCGCGCGAAGCGGAGGAGGACAATTTGAAGGAATGCGCGCGCTTCAGAAGCGCGCTCGAGGATCTGGGCGTTCCCTACGCCTCCCTTTCGGTCAAGGGGAAGCGGCAGATCGTCTGCGCCGTCGGGGGGATCGACGAAGCGGCGGTCAACGGCGCCGTCGAGACTCTCAGACGCGTTTTCGGCGAGGCGGGCGTCCGCTTCGGCGTCCCGCTGCTGAAGAACGGCGCGGAGGGCGTGACGCTGACCCTGCGCGCGGTGCGCGCGCTGCGCGCCGACTGCGCCTTCGCGACCGAAAAAAAGGAGGGGGAAAAAGAAAACGGCGACGTCTGCCGCTCCTTTTCTTACGACGGATATTTCTACGCGCTGATCTGCGACGGCACCGGCAGCGGCGAGGAAGCGCATTCGGTTTCAAACGCCTCCTCGGAATTCCTTGAGGATCTGCTTTCCTGCGGTTCCTCCCCCGAGGGAGCGGTCTGCTTCCTTAACGCCTTCCTTCTGTCCATGAACCGGGAGTGTCCCTGTACCGTCGATCTCTTCCGCCTCGATCTTTTCTCGGGACAGGCGTCCTTTTACAAGTGCGGCGCCTGCGCCTCTCTCGTCCTGCGCGGCGACAACACCTTCCTCGTCCGCCGCCCCGGCGTGCCCGCCGGCGCCGTCAAGGAACTTCAGGTCGAAGAGGTCGCCGTCCGGCTGAAGCCCGGCGACCGCGTGATCCTGCAGAGCGACGGCGTTTCCGAGGAGATCGAGAGCGCGCCCTGGCTGACCGACCTTCTCGACGGCACTCTCGGGAACGATCCGCGGTCCGCGGCAAACGGGATGCTCGCGCGCTCGGCGTGCCGCCAGGACGACCGCACCGCCTGCGTGATCGACATCCTCGCGGAAAACGAATGAAAACAGGACGTTCCGAACGGCTTTCGCCGGTCAGAACGCCCTGTTTTCCTGTAAAACGTTTCAAAAAACGGTCAATCGCCGCAAAGGCGCGGGAAAAGTACGCCGATCCCCTCCGGAACGCCGTCCTTCTCCTTGCATCTGTACACGCAGAAACCGTCAAAATCGCGCGGCGCCGTGCGCATACAGACGGCTTTTCCGGCGTAGAGCAGCATATCGCGGTCGTTTTCGCTGTCGCCGAAGGCGACGGCGTTCGATCTTTGCAAGCCGAGTTTATCGAGGATCATCTGCATCCCTGTGCTCTTGTCGTAGCCCGCGAGGATCCCTTCGGCATAGGTCGGGAAATGCAGGATGCGCAGGCCCGGGAAATCCTTTTGAGGGACGTTCTCCGGGTCGCACCACATCGTGATCTTCGTGATCGGCGGAAGCGTCGGGCGCGTAAAGATCTCAGAGGCGTCGGGCAGCGCGCCGTTGAGGGAGAAATTCTCGTACAGCCCCTCGAACACGGCGGTCTTCCCGGTGCGTTTCGCCCATGCCGCCACGTTTTCGAGGATCTTCAAGGACAGCGACTTGTTCAGCAGCTCTTCACCCTTCAGGGTAACGTAGACCGAGCCGCAGATCATCCCGTCGAAGACCGGATCGTCCCGCACGCCCTCCGGCAGAAAGCCGGGGGAGCGCCCGGTGTTGAGGATCACGGCGTCGCCCGCCGCGCGCAGGGCTTCCAAAGCGCCGCGGCAGGCGTCGGATATGCCGCCGTCGATATAGAGCGTCCCGTCCAGATCGAAAAACCACGCCCTCATGTTCTGCCCGTGGAGCCGAAGCCCCCCTCGCCGCGATCGGTCGCGGAGAGTTCGTCCCGCGTTTCGAATACCGCGGGGATATAGGGCGCGACGATCATCTGCGCAACGCGCTCGCCCGGCAGGATGCTCTGCGGCGACGCGCTCTGATTGTAGATCGCGACGAGGATCTCGCCGCGGTAATCGCAGTCGATCACCCCGACCTTGTTGGCGGGCGCAAGTCCCTTCTTCACCGCCAGACCCGAGCGGGCGCAGATCAGTCCCACGGTGTTCAGCGGCAGTTCGACGGCGATCCCGGTCGGCACCTTGACGGTCTCTCCGGGCATGACCGTCAGTTCGTTTTCAAGGCAGGCGTAGAGATCCGCCCCCGCGGCAAAGCCGTTTGCATAGCGCGGAAGCGTCGCGCCTTCGCGCAGTATTTTGACGAACACCTTCTCCATTTGTGCGCTCTCTTTCAAATAGGATTTGCCGGGCGAAGGACCGCCCGTCTTTTTCATTATACCATTCTTTTCATTTTTGTGCAACAGGTTTTGCGCGCTTTGCGCTTTCTTCTGCCAAAATATTTTTTCTTTTCCTGTTGACAAACGTTTGTTCCCGTGCTATACTGATAACAGAACATTTGTTCGTTTTTCCGGAAAGGAGGGAGCGCCGGTGGAAGAGCGCACGATCCTGCACTGCGACCTCAACAACTTTTTCGCTTCCGTGGAATGTCTGAGCAGGCCCGACCTGAAAGCGCGCCCCGTCGCCGTCTGCGGCGACCCCGAAAAGCGGCACGGCATCATACTGGCGAAGAACGATATCGCCAAAAGATCGGGCGTCAAAACCGGCGAGCCGATCGTCACCGCGCGGGCGAAATGCCGCGGGCTGATCCTCCTGCCCGCGCATTACGGCAAATACACCGTCTATTCAAATGCCATGCGCGATTTCTACCGCCGCTACACCGACCGCATCGAGAGTTTCGGCATCGACGAATGCTGGCTGGACGTCAGCGAAAGCGCTTCCCTTGCGGGCGACGGCGTGAAGATCGCAAACGAACTGCGGGCGCTGGCGCGCAGCGAACTCGGTCTGACCGTCTCCGCCGGGATCTCCTTCAATAAATTCTTTGCAAAAATGGGCAGCGATTACAAAAAGCCCGACGCCTCGACGCACGTCACCCGCGAAAATTTCAGAGAACTTCTCTGGCCGCTGCCGGTCGAGGATATGCTCTTCGTGGGCAGATCCACCGCGGAAAAACTCCGCATTTTCGGCATCGACACGATCGGCGGGATCGCGAATGCCGACCCCGCCGTTCTGGGAAAGTATTTCGGAAAACCGGGACTGACGCTGCGCGAGCGCGCCTGCGGCGTCGATCCGACCCCCGTCGCCCACGACTCCTATCGCCGCCCGCCCGAAAGCGTCGGCAATACCGTCACCTGCCCGCGCGACGTCCACGATCCGGACGAGGCGCGCACCGTGCTGTATATGCTCTGCGACAGCGTCGCCACGCGCCTGCGCCGCCACGGTATGAGATGCAGGACGCTCACGCTCCACCTGCGCTTCACCGACCTCTCCTTCCGCTCCTTCCGCGCGCAGCTTGCCGAAAGCACGGAACTCGCTTCCCGCCTCTTCGAGACCGCGTATCCCCTCTTCCTGCGCGTCCGCGATCCCGGCGCCTCCTACCGCGGCTTCGGCGTCACCGCGCAGCAGCTCGTCCCCTCCTCCTCAATGCAGCTCTCCTTTTTGGACGACTCGGCCGTCACCGCCAGAAGAGAGCAGCTCGAAAAGACCGTCGACGCCCTGCGCGCCCGCTACGGCATACAGATCATCGGCGGCGCGCTCTGCTTCATGCATCCCGATCTCACCGCCGACCACCCGCTGGGGCACCGGCTGCGCCCCGGAAACTTCGACGACTCGGCGGGTTTTCCGGGCGAGGCGCCGCCCGTATGACCCGCGGCGTTAAAAAACTCCGCCCGGCGTTCGCCGCGGACATTCAGCGGATCATTTCACCAGCACTCTGCGCACGCCCGGCAGCGCTCTGATCGCGTCGAGCGCGGGCGCGGGATCGGCGTCGGTATCGACGATGACGTACGCCGATTTCTTCGCCGCGAAGGCGGACGCTTTCGCGCCGGGCACGAGGGCGGCGATCTTCGCGCATTCCGCGTCAGCGGCGGCAAGCACGCAGACGCGGAACTTGCCCGCTCTGGGCGCGGACACGGCGGGATAGTTGACGCTGTTTCTGATATTGCCGTTTTCAAGGAAGTCGATGAGTTCCTTTGCCGCCATGACGGCGCAGTTGTCCTCCGCTTCTTCGGAGGAGGCGCCGAGGTGGGGGATCGCGACGATACCCGGCACGTTGATCGTCTCTTCCGTCGGGAAGTCGGTGACGTACTTTTTGACTTTTCCTTCGGCGAGCGCCGCTTTGAGATCCGAAGCGTTGACGAGGTCCGCGCGCGCGAGATTGAGGATCTTCACGCCGTCCTTCATCTTCGCGATGCTCGCGGCGTTGATCATGCCCTTGGTCTCGGGCGTTGCCGGGACGTGGAGCGTGACGTAATCGGAAGCGGCGTAGACGTCCTCGAAGGTCCCGAGGCGTTCGACCGACGGATCGAGCTGCTTTGCGGCTGCTTCCGAAAGGTAGGGATCGCACCCGACGACCTTCATGCCAAGCGCCACGGCGGCGTTGGCGAGCAGTCTGCCGATCGCGCCCAGTCCGATGATGCCGAGGGTCTTGCCCATGATCTCGTTTCCGCCGAACGCCGATTTGCCCTTCTCAACGGCTTTGGCGACGCCGAGCTCGTGCCCCGTGAGCGTGGACGCCCAGTTGACGCCGCCCACGACGTCGCGGGACGCGAGGAAGAGCGCGCAGAGAGCGAGTTCCTTGACGGCGTTGGCGTTGGCGCCGGGGGTGTTGAAGACGACGATCCCCTCTTCCGCGCAGCGGTCGCAGGGGATATTGTTCACGCCCGCGCCCGCTCTTGCGATCGCTTCAAGGGAAGGATCGAACTGCGCGTCGAGCAGCGAAGCCGAACGCACCATGATGCCGGCGGGCGAAGCGACGGAATCGGAAACGGTATAATCGGAGGAGAAGAGCGCGGTGCCGCACTTGGCGATCTTGTTCATCAAAAGTATATTTTTCATTTTGCGTGATCCTTTCGTTATTGCGGGCGGCATTTCTTACGATCTGCCGCCCGGGTCTTCATTCTCTGTTTCGGTTACTTCTTGGGGTTCTCGGCGGCGAACTTCTTCATGAACTCGATGAGGTACTTCACGCCTTCGATCGGCATCGCGTTGTAGATCGACGCGCGCATACCGCCGGTGGAGCGGTGACCCTTGAGGTTGGTCATGCCTGCGGCCTTCGATTCCTTGGCGAACTTGGCGTCGATATCGGGATCTCCCGAATTGAAGGTGACGTTCATCATTGAACGGTTCTCCTTCCGCACGACGACCTTGTAGTAGTCCTGGCTGTCGAGATAGTCGTACAGCAGGTCGGCTTTCGCCTTGTTGCGCTCGTACATCTTCTGAAGACCGCCCACGGTGTTTTCGATCCAGTCGAACACGAGGCCGGCGACGTAGATCGGGTAGGTCGGAGGCGTATTGTACATCGATCCGTTGTCCGCGGCGATCTTCCAGTCGAGCATCGTGGGGCATTCGGGACGCGCGTGACCCAGAAGGTCCTCGCGAACGATGACGACGGTCAGACCGGCGGGCGCCATATTCTTCTGCGCGCCCGCGTAGATCACGCCGAATTTCGTCACGTCGACCGGCTCGGAAAGGATGCAGGAGGACATATCGGCGACCAGCGGGATATCGCCGGTGTCGGGCACGTAATGGAATTTCGTGCCGTAAATGGTATTGTTATAGCAGATATGCACGTAGGCGGCTTCGGGATTGAACTGTTCTCTCGATACGTAGGGAACGTACGTGAAGTTGTCGGCTTTCGACGTGGCGACTTCACGGACGGCGCCGTATTTGAGACCTTCCTTGTACGCCTTGCCCGAGAAGGAGCCGGAGACGATATAGTCCGCCGTGCCGCCGACCGGCAGCAGGTTGAGCGGAACGCTCGCGAAGACCTGCGACGCGCCGCCCTGGATGAAGAGCACCTTGTAGTTGTCGGGAATGCTCATCACTCTGCGAAGGGCTGCCTCCGCGTCCTTGATGATCTTGTCGTAGACGGGAGAGCGGTGGCTCATCTCCATCACCGACATACCGGAACCTTCATAGTCCATCATCTGAGAAGCGCACTTCTCAAGCACTTCCACGGGAAGCATCGACGGACCTGCCGAAAAATTATAAACTCTGCCCATGACTTTTTACCTCCGAAAACAGTTTGGGGTTTATTTGAATGTATTGTACTACACTTCCCCGATAAAGTCAATATCTTTTCCCATTCTCCCTTGACAATTCTTCAAAAAAGTGTTAGAATTCCGTTACAGTTTCTGTTCAGGACAAAGGAGGAAAACCGCATGAAAATCACCGAACAGTACGAATCCCTTCCGAAGATCGTCAAACTCATTCTTCAGTTCTTCTTCGGCTACGTCATCAGCGGCGTATACCGCATCATCCGTTTCGTGGAGACGAAGAACGTCGTCACCCTGATCATCGGCATCCTCTGCCTGGTGACCGGCGTCGGCAACTTCATCGCCTGGATCGTCGACTTCTTTACCGAACTCTTCAGCAACCGCGTGACCGTTCTTGCCGATTGAAAAAAGAGGTCAGGATATGAAAAAAGCGCTTTCCGCCGTTCTGGCGATCCTCTTCACGGTTTTCACGTTCACCGGCGTTCTGCCCTTCGGGGCGGGCGTCTACGCGGACGGTCTGCCCGACGCCGTCGATCTGACGACGACCGTCCACCTGCCGCCGATCGGCAATCAGGGGCAGGTCGGCTGCTGCGCGTCGATGTCGATCACCTATATGCAGTTCACCAACGCCGTTTCGCGCTATCTGCACAGTATCGATCCCTCGATCGACTGGAATCCCTCGAGCGGCGATCCGAGATACTGCTTCTCGCCCCGCTTCACGTACAATCTCGCGGGCGCCGGCACGGCGTGGGTCTATGAGATCTTAAAGGAGCAGGGCTGCCCCACGCAGGACGTGATGCCCTTTTCGGGCGGTCCGACGGGCTATGCCTACGACAACATGCTCGCCAAGGACTGGGGCGCGACGCCCGGCGTCTGGACCGACGCGCGTAATTTCAGAGTAAAGGCCTACGATCAGATCTGGATCAATTCGGTCTGCCCCGATTACAAAGTCACCTCGTCGCAGACAGGCAAAGCGCTGATCGAACGCATCAAGACGGCGCTGCGCGACGGCAACGTCGTGGTCACCGGCGGCTATCCCAGCGCCTGGGTCAACGAACCGCCCGTCGCTCTTGCCGACACCGGCACGTACGGCAAGGCGGGAGAGGTCGCCATCGCCTATTCCACGGGCGAGATGAGCGGCGGTCACCAGGTTTCGATCGTCGGTTACGACGACAGCATCACCTGCAAAAAGAACGGCGTGACGCTGAAGGGCGCTTTCAAACTCGCCAATTCCTGGGGCACCGGCTGGTATAACGACGGATACATCTGGATGATGTACGACGCCTTCAACGGCAAGGATCAGTCGGAATTCCCCGCGCTGAACGCTTCAAACCGCACCTGGACGATGGACCAGGTGGTATTCCTCGACTGGAAGACCGGCCTTCAGATCGGCGAAACCGGTCTCTGCGCCGAGATCACCGCGACGTCTTCCGACCGCGACGCACTGTCAGTCACGCTGACCGGCAGGGACCGCGCGACCGGATCGACCGTCTATTATCAGCCCTATATGTTCACCTACTGGCGGCACAGACCGAACTGTTCGAAGGAACTGACGCTCAACTATAAGGGAAAGAAGAGCGGTATCGCGACCGGCGTCATCACGGTCGGATTCGACGGACTGATCGGCAGACTCCCTGCAGGCAAATCCCCCGACGATTATATCTGGGGGATCAACGTGACCGGCATGAAGCAGAACGCCGTCACGACCCTTGAGAAGATCGAACTGAAAAAGAACGGACAGACGGTCTCGATCCTCTCGGATATCGGCGACGAGATCGGTTACCGGACGAACAAGAGTTATCTTCTCGAGCCGGAACGCGGCGGGACCTGGAGCGGCGGCGGCTGGAACTTCTTCTACGGCACGCTGACCGTGTGGGGCAAGGGCGCGATGGACAGCTACGCCGACGACGCGGCCGACAGACCCTGGGAGAGCCTTTCCGATCAGATCACCAAGGTCGTGATCGAGAACGGCGTCACCTCCGTCGGCGCCGGCGCGTTCTCGCACCTTCCGGAACTGGCGGCGGTCCTCTGCGGCAAGGACGTGAGAGCCGTCGGCGACGGCGCGTTCTCGAGCGATCCCTCCTTGAAATCGATCGCTTTCGCGGGACCCGTCTCGACGGTCGGCAAGGGAACGGTGTCCGCTTCGGCGGGGATCGAGACCGTCACGGTCACGGGACAGACCGCCGAGGACTTCCTTGCGGCGGCGTCCGTAAAAGAGGGGAACGAGAACTATAAAAACGCCGCGGTTTCCGCCGCGGAAACGGAGGATCCGTCGGTGCGCGCCGAAGGCACCTGGAAAAAAGGCGCGTGGTCGCTGCACGACGGCGTGCTGACCGTCACCGGCAGCGGCGCGATCCCGAACTTTGCAGACGCTTTCTCCGCGCCCTGGGCGCAGTATTCGGAGGAAGTCACGAAACTGGTCATCGGAGACGGCATCACCACGGTCGGGGCGCGCGCCTTCTCGCAGTTCTCGGAACTCTCCTGCATCGACTGCGGCAAGGACGTCGCGACGCTCGGCGTCGACGCCTTCTCCTATTCGCCGGTCTGTACGATCGTCTTCCGCCACAAGATCCGCGCGATCGCTCAGGGCGCCGTGTATTCCTGCGGCTGTCTTCAGAAGGTCGTCCTGACCGATCAGACAAAGGAAGAATTCTTAAAGGCAGCGCACAGATCGAACTATAACGACGCCTTTGACGCCGCGCTTTTCACCGATATCAATGACGAGCCCGCCGATCCCGCAGACTATGACGCCGACGGCTCGGGCAGCGTGACGATCGACGACGTCGCCGCTTTACTGGACGCGCTTTCCGACGGCGGCACGCTGCCCGTCGACCCCGACAGGAACGGACGTCTCACGATCCGCGACGTCACGATGCTGCTCGATTATCTCGCGTCTGCGACCTGAAAAAAACGGGGCTGTCGCGTTAAGAAAGCCCCCAAAACAAAAAAACAAGGGGCTGTTTCATTTGCCTGCAAATGAGCAGCCCCCGCAAAACGGATGGTCGGGATCCCGTCCGTTTTGCGCGACTTTTGCGGTTTTGTCCGGACAGGCGAACGCTTATTGTCTAACAATATGACAAAACCGAGGCGTG
>JAFTCT010000021.1 GCA_017454525.1 Clostridia bacterium | reverse complement strand
GCAAATACGCCAAATTAAACACCCCCTTTGTACGCCTTGTTCTGCGGCAAAACAGCTCGCCGCCGGATGCACTCTGAATTTTTAGAGGTCCCCATAAGAGAAAAGGGCGTTTCCCGTCGCGCGATCGCGCGAAAGGAAACGCCCTTTTTTCATACAAACCGGCGCGCGTCTTGACAAAAGCGCCGTCCGGTGTTATAGTGAAAGCGCGGGGACGAATGGGCTCCGCCGGGAGGTACGCAATGAAACTGTGGGATCATGAAAATGAAGAACGCCTGGTATACTATCCGGCGAAAAACAAAAAAAGCGACGCCGCGGCGGTCATCTTTCCGGGCGGCGCGTACGCCTTTCTTGCCGATCACGAGGGGCGGGGCTACGCGGAATTTCTGAACGGACTGGGTTACGACGCCTTCGTCTGTCTCTACCGCGTCGCGCCTCACCGCTTTCCGCTGCCGCTGCTCGACGCGCGGCGCGCGATGCGCCTGGTGCGCGCAAACGCCGGGAAAACCGGGATCGATCCGCAGAAAATCGCCGCGATGGGCTCCTCCGCCGGCGGCAGTCTCGTCACACTTCTGTCCACCTGCCTTGATCCGCTTCCGGGAGAGGATCAGGACGGGCTTCGCGCTCTGCCTTTTCTGCCCGATGCGCAGATCCTCTGCTATCCCGTCGTGACGCTGAAGGACGACGCCGTCACGCATACCGACTCGCGCTTCAATCTCTTCAAAGACGACCTTGCCGCCGCGCGCGTCCTCTCGCCCGAACTGCACGTTACGGCGCAGACGCCGCCGGCGTTCCTCTGGCATACCGCCGACGATCCCGGCGTCAGCGTCTTCAACACCCTTCTGTACGCCTCCGCGCTGCACACAGCGGGCGTCGGAGTCGAGTGCCATATTTTCCCTCACGGCGATCACGGGCTCGGACTTGCCGAGGGCGATCCGGTCGTCGGCGCGTGGCGGGAACTTCTCGCGCGGTTTCTTTACCGTCTTTTCAGTCGATAAAGGAGGGATCCGCCGCAAGATCCTCGTAGACGTCGGACGCGTGGCAGGGCGCGACGCGGTTTTCCGAAAAGAAGCGCGCGATCTTCCTTGCGAGACGCAGGGAGGAGGCGACGTCCTCCAGTATGACGGTTTCGCCGTCCTCTTCGATTTTCAAGTCGTAGCACCGCCGTCTGCCGAACGGATCGTCCTTCGTCGCGCGCCCGATCACGCTGCACTGCCAGCCCTTTCCCGCTGTATCGCCGCGCCCGTTTTTCATTGTCTTTTCCATCTTCGTTTCCAACTTCCGACACAAGATATTGTGGTTCTCCCCTGTGCATTATACTATATATTGTGTCCGTTGTAAACCGTGATTTTCGGGCGTGAAAAATGGGAAAACGCGCCGCGCGCGGCGATCGACGGAATTCGATACGATTCCTCACACCTGACGTGGGAAAGTACAATATTTCGGTATATATTCTACATTATGTCGTAACTCCCGGCTTTTTGAATAAAACAATGATTATTCATAGCATGACGCGATTTTCCCAATGCTCTCGTGTACGAATATACGGAAACCGTATAAAAATTCGCCTCAAATGACGAAAACACGTCAATTTGAGGCGCTTTTTGACGGCGTTTTTCTCTCTTTTCACTAAAGCGCATTTGCGCGCCCTGCCGCTCCCTATTTTCTTTCCAGGAGATCTCCCGGCTGACAGTCCAGCGCCTGACAGATCCTGTCAAGCGTTTCAAACTTCATTCCCTTGACCTTGCCGTTCTTGAGAAGCGAGATGTTCGTTAAACTGATGCCGACCTTCTCGGAGAGTTCGGTCACGCTCATTTTGCGCTTCGCCAGCATCACGTCAATATTGACGATGATCATATATATCCCTCGTTTTCTTCCTTGATTTTTGCCGCTTCTTTCACATAGTGCCCTCCCAGCAGCAGCGCAAAGGAAAGGATCAGCCCGATCACGCCCACAGCAGACAGGATCGGCGCGAAGGGATTCCAGCGCAGGACCGTGAAGACCAGCTGGGCGACGAGAAAGACGATCGAATCTATAAAGAGAATGATTGCCGAGCGGCGCAGCAAGCGGAAGGTCTGAAGCGAAAACACGGTGTTCTTTTTCACGTTGTTTGAAAGAAACCAGCCGTAAATCAGCAGAAAAAAGCAGGGAAGAGAGGCGATCCAGTAAAAGATCAGCTGGATCCAGTATTCGGCTTTCTGCGCGGCGGTGGGATCGACGCGTTCGCCGCTCGGGACCCCGATGGCGGTAAGCGACGTCTGGAAGGGATACCAGAACGCGCAGACCGAAACGCCCGCCAGAGCGATCACGACGAGCGACAGGCGGATGCAAAAGACGGTCACGCTGTTTTTCGTTTCATTTTTCATGGAATGATCTCCTTTAAACAAATTTTATAAATACAGATCCTACGGGTAACGGAAGCCGTCTTTTCCGCAAAAACGGATCCGGACGGTATGCTCATCGGGGAAAGAATAACTGACAGAGGCGTACATCGGATCCTTCGCCATCCCGAACCCGTACTCCATCGGGATGCAGAAACCGTCATACCCTTCGATCGACAGAGAGACGCCGCCGCCGGGATCGCCGTTCTTGTCAAACCAGTCTCCGCTGAGCGAAAGAAGACCGGAAACGATACGGTCGGGACGGAGCGGAGCGGGCGTGACGCCGTCTTTGAGCGGAACCGTGAAAATGATCACGAAGAAGGGATCCCTGAAGGAATTGGTACACAATCCCTTCTCAAAGACCGCGCCGTCCGGGATCGTGACGCCGAATCCGGTTTTCAGTCTGTCAACCAGTTCGGCGGAAAAGCCCTGTTCGATCTCTGTCGGATGTCCGAAAAAGCATCCGGCAATGGGGAGCAGCAGAGAGAGCGCCAATAAAAGAAGCGCGGTTTTTCCGACCGTATACCATACGCGTTTTTGCAGGGTGATCATCTCCTTTCGGGACCGTCCGCGCGCTTTTCAGGGCCGCAAACGTTCTTCACTTCGAGGACAGTATATCACGATTTTTTTGATTTGTCAACAAAAATTTTATGTGTTACGTAAAATCTTGCTTTGGCGCGATGCGCGTCATGAAACAGAAGGGGCTGTTCATTTGTCCGCAAATGAACAGCCCCTCGTCATGTTTGTTATTTTTGATCCTTCAGGTCATTTCACTTCACAGCCGCCCCATTCGACCAACGTGAAGCCGGTCCTTTCCGGTGCGGCGAATTTCTGCGGCGCGATCCCGACGGGGTTGTCGAGCGCAATATACGCCATGAATACCCGGATCACCGTATCCGGCGCAGGATCGACGGTCAGGCGGGCGCCGTCGGTGTAGGCTTTCCCCTGAAAGGAGATCAGATTATAAGCGTTCTCCTGCATCCGCGGCAGCCAGTAAATGATGAATTCGTTCGCTTCCCTTGGGGACAGACCGAGTTTCGGCAGGGTTTCCCCAAGAAACTCCGCCGTTGCCTCTCCCGGCACGCAGAAGCCGGAGGAGAAGTCAAAAACCTTTCCTTTTTCGTCCCCTTCCCAGTACAGCGCGTAGTATTCGCCGCCGTCGGAGAAGAGCAGCGTTCCGTCGGGGCGGGCGGTGAAGGACGACCATCCGCGCGCGCCGTGTTCGGGATAGGAACAGGTGATTTCGCCGTCAAAATCGAGAAACACGGAACAAACGGTTTCTTTTTCGGGATAGAGATAGATGATCGGTTTCGCGTCGGCGTAAAGCGCGGGATCGGGGTTCGCCGAAACGACCTCCCGCACGGTCCATGCGCAGACCGTTTCTTTTCTTCCCGCCCCGCCGTCATCGACGGCGATCCTCTTTTCGGTATGCGCGCAGTTCTTTCCGTAGAATTCCATCCTGATCTGTTCGGAAATGTGAAAACGTTCCGAAGCACCCGGGCTGGAAACCCAGGCTCCGCCCTGAAAGGCGCCGGTGCAAGCGAATCCTTCGCTGTCAAGAGCCGTTATATAAACGACCGCTTCATACAGTTTTTCCGGTTCCGGAGTGAAGGATCCGTCGAAGGTCTGTTCAACGCACCCGCTCGTCTGCGGCTCTTTTCCGGAGCAGGACGGCATAAGGACCGCGGCGGCGAAAAGAAGAAGCGCAAGCGCCGGGATTATGAAAGAACGCTTATTCATAGATTCGTACCCCGCATCTCACGCGACGCTTGAGAGCGTGCCCATAAATACCGGCAGTCCCGTACTGTCGTCGAGGATCATATAGAGGAAGGGACGGTTGAGCACGACGGCGGGATTGTCGGAAATTCCTTTCGTATAGATCTCCACCGCGGTGGCTGCGCCCGCTTCGGTGCCCTTGCCGTCGACCGAGATACTGCATTTGTGGATCACTTTTTCGATATACAGGTCGTTTTTGCCGTTAATGTTTGAGAAATCCGCCGCAAGACTGAACGCCGCGGGCATACCGAGCGCCGCCAGCGTTTCCTTCAGATCGGCGCCGAAATCACTTTTGAATTGCGGCATTCCCGTATCGATCCTGCGCTTTTCGGCGCTGCGCAGCGTCCGGAGGAGGCTGGCCGCGTCAAGCGAAGCGATATACTCGTCGAGGGTCACGTTTTCGTTCGGCAGAAGCGCCGCGAAGCTGTAACCGTTTTTATAGGGCTTGATGAAGCCGGTCGCTTTGCCGTCGTTCAGATAGGCGCGCTCCTCGGAATACATCATCGTGACGGTTTGTTCACCGCCTTCCGTGAAAAAGACGCCCGGCCTCTGCATATTCTCCGGATACCATTCTTCCCATTCCGCGTCGAAGCAGAGCGCGTTGATAAGCAGCATTCTGGCGTTTTCGCCGAACGCTTCGATGATCTTCTCGATCCGCCCGGCGGTATGCTCCCTCACCCAGGCGTTGACCGCCTTTACCGCTTCGTCGTCGAAGGGCAGTTTGTAGGCGCTCGCGTTGTAGTAATCGGCGTTTTTCTGCAGGAATTCCGGCAGGACTTCAAAGCCGGCAATATCGGCGTAAAAGATCGCGTCCGCAAAGGTGAGGGCACTCTCCTCTCCGGTCAACGCCTTCAGGCAGCAGTACAGACCTTCGTTCAGCGCGTCCGGCGAAAGTTCTCCGCCGAGCAGCTTCCACATTTCTTTCGCCGTCTGTCCGGCGGCGCCGTTCGCCGTCATCGCCAGCGCGACCGCCGCGGAGAAGGGCGAGAGGACGACGTTTTCGCCTTTGTGCGCCTCGGCGATCTCCCGAAAGAGCGCAAGATCGAACGCCGTCTGCGCCGAAAGGAAGGCGTCGTCCGGCTTCCCGACCGACGGCGCGCGCGCCGTGATCCCGCGCATCAGATCCCCTTTTTCAAGCAGCGTTTTCGCGTCCGACGGCGTTTGCAGGGAAGTATCGGCGGCCGTCGATCCTCCGGGCGTAAGCGGAAGAACGGCGCTGTTTCCCGCGCCGCTCTGCGCGTCTGACGGCGTTCCCGCAGGCGCGATCACGCCGTTTCCGGCGCAGGAAGCGAAAAGGAAAAGAAGCGACAGAAATAAAGAGAGGAATGAACAAGTACGTTTCATGCGGAAACTCCTTTCAGTTTTCAACGGTGTTCAGCACGCCCATAAACAGCGGAAGCCCGGAGAGAGTGTCGGTGATCATATAAACGAAGGGACGGTCGAGAATCACGGTATACTCCTCGATACCGCCTATACTTCCGCTGTACATCAACACCGCGGTCGCGGCGGCGGCGCTCGTTCCGGTCTCGTTCACCTCGATATGACCCTTGTGCAGCACTTTGCCGATATACAGCGTTTCGTTCCAGTCCGCCATCCCCGAGAAGTCGGCGCGTACCGCGTCAAACGCCGTCGGCATACCGAGATCCTTGAGGATCGCATTGAGATTGACCGAAAAATCGCTCTTGAATTTCGGCATGGCGGTCGTCACGATCCCGCTGCGGCAGCCGGAAAAGATATTTTTCAGGCGTTCGGGCGTGAGCGAAGCGATATAATCGAAGACGTCGACGCCTTCGTCCGGCAGAAGGACGGTGAAGGTATACCGGGGATCGGCGTAATCCTTCATGAAGCCGACGGCGCCGCCCTCCCTGTCCTCCAGGTAGTCGCTGACCGTCCCGTGGAGCATTTCAACGGTCACTGCGCCCGCAGACGTGCGGAATTCGCCCTGTTTTACGTTTTCTTCCTTATAGGTGCTGTACCACGACGCTTCAAAACAGAGCGCGTTGAGCAGCGCCATGACCGCCGCGGGATCCAGACGGTCGACGATCTTTTCGATCATGCCGTCGGTGTGTTCCTTGACCCAGTCGTTGATCGCGGCTGCGGCGCGGTCTTCAAAGGGAAGTCTGAAAACGCCCGCACGGTAGTAATCGGCGTTTGCCTGCAGGAACGCCTCTTTGACGGCGTTTGCAAATCCGCCGGTTTCGTTCAGAAACAGCGCGTCGGCGTAGGAAATGCGCGTGTAGTCGTCGCTTTTCAGGCGCGCCGTGTACGCCGCCAGATTTTCGTTCAGTTCGTTTAGCGTCATGCCGTCGCCGAGCAGCCGGAGCATTTCTTCTTTGGTCTGTCCTTCGGCGCCCTGCGCGGTCATCGCCAGCGCCAGCATCACTGACAGAGGCGAAACGATCAGGTTCTTTCCCCGGTTGTTCAGGGCGATCTTCTGAAACAGCGCGACGTCGAATTTTCTCGCGGCGTCCCTGAACGCCTCCGATTCAAAACGCGGCAGGGTGACGTTCTGACTGAACGCGCGCATCAGATCGGCGTTTTCAAGAAGCGTTTTCGCTTCTTCGTGCGGGATCGGGGTCAGGGTCTTTGTCGTTTCGCTTTCGGTCTGACCGTCCGTGACCGGCGCCGGAATGCCGCCGCGGGCGCAGGAAACAAAGACGGTCAGCAGCGCGCAGAGGACGCAGACGGTCTTTATCATTTTTCTCATCACTTTTTTCATTGTCGGTTTCTCCTTTCAGTTTCCGGAAGCGTTTCCGGTGATCAGCGCGGTAAGGAAGGCGCGCTCCTCGCTGCCGCAAACGACGACCGCGCCGCTTTGGCAGTCCTGCAGTTTGTCGCCCCAGAGAGCAAATCTGAAATCTTCGTTTATCCCTTTTCCGGCGTTCTGAAAGAGGTAAAAGAAGTAAACGTCCTCGGCGACCCGGTCGGGTCCGCCTTCCGGGAAGTCCCCGTCACGATCCTCTGGGCAGGTCTCGAAGCAGCGTCGGATCTTTTCGGTCAGCGCGTCATAGAGTTCTTCGTTTGCATAGTAAGAAACGGCGGGACGGCCGCGGGAAGGCTGAATGAAAACGCTCTTCGGAACGTTTGTCGCTTCTGCTTTACCGCCGTTATGACCGTACTTTTCACCTCCGAGCGATCCGTCGAACGTCCTGCCGGTGAGGATATTCAGGATCGCATCGGGAATGGTTCCCGTGCGCTCTTCCGCCGGGTTATCCGTCGCGCCTTCCTGTCCCTTGACCGGTTCGACCGGACGCCCTGCTTTTTGCGCGAAGACGATCCCGGTCACGCCGGCGGCGAGCAGCGCTGTCAGCAGGATAGCCGTCAGCACCGTGCGCAGGCGCGCTTTGCGCCGTTTTTCCATTTGCCCGGCGCGGGCGAAGATCTCGCTTTTCCGTTCTTCAAAGCTTCTCACAGATATTTTCTCCCTTCCTCTCCAAACAGAGACCGGAGTGCGTTTTTTGCGCGGAACAGCAGGTTGTCGACCTGCTTTTCGCTCTTTTTCATGATTTTTGCCGTCTCTTTATAGGTCAGTCCCTCGAAGAAAACGAGATGGAGCGCGGTCTTCTGATCGTCGGGCAGTTTGTCCATCGCTTCGGAAACGTATTTTTTCCGCTCGTCGTCTATCAGCCGGTCGAGCATATCCGCGCGGTCGCACGCCTCACTGGACAGGTCGTCAAAAGAGACCGTCGGATGCGCTCTGTGCTTCTTTATGTAATTGAGGGCGCGGCTACGCGCGACCGTCAGAAGATAGGTGCGCATCGAGGATCGCCCGTCATAGCCCTTTTTGAAGGCGAGATAGGCGAAAACGTCGATCGCGACGTCCTCCGACGCCTGCGTGTCGTGCAGGATCCGGTCGATGAAAAAGACGACGTGATCGAAATGCTCCTTTACGATCCCGTCGAACGCGCTGTTGTCTCCGTCAAGGAAACGGCGGTAGCTGCAGTCACCGTTTTCCATATTTGTTCCTCCTGCGTTCATCTATTATACAACCCCGGCAGGGAAAACTCCTTATCTGTTTTTGAAAAAAAGAGGGGATATCGGCTGAACCCGTTATCCCCCGACCGGCAGCAGCCCCAGCGCGATCAGGAGCACGCCCGAAATATAGGTGAGCATCACAAAGAAATCGGTCTTGAAGAAGCGCTTTTTCCCCCGGCCCCAATTCCTTAAAAACAGGGAACAGTCCGAAAGGAAGAAGAGCGCCGCGCCGGCAAAAGAAACCGCTTGCCATACGCCGGGGCTTTGGAGCGCGCGCGTCAGCGCGAAGAGGTTCATTGCGGCGTTGGCAAGAAGGTAAAGAAGCGTCGGGACCCGCATGAGCGGAGGAGAAGACTTGAACGTGCGGATCATGACGGCGCCCGTGATCCCCGCGTACACGACCGCCGCGGGGATCAGAACGGCGAAGGGCAGACGTCCGGGCTCGACCTGCCGCGCGAAAAGGAAGATCAGAAGCAGATGTCCGATAAAGAACGAGACCCCGCCGACGGCAAACCAGAGGTCGCCCTTGAGCATCAGCAGGACGTCGCCGAGAAAACAGGCGAAAAACGCGCCGAGGAGCAGCGGATCCGGCGTTTTCCCGTAAAACAGGCAGTAGAGCATGAGGAACAGAAGGAGCATCGGCTTGGTGACGCCGAAAAGGATCTTATATCTGCCGACGGATACCAGATTCAGTACCGCCGCGGCAAGGAACAGAAAAAGAAAAAGATAGGGAAGCATGGTACTCCTTTCCGCTGTGCGCAGATCAATTTCCGGAGAAGTCCCGGCCGTATTCCGGACGGCGTGCCCTTCCTTGCGGCGGGGACGTTTCGTTTGTCTGCAAACGAAACGTCCCCGATCCCCCGGAAACGCTCTTCATGCTCCTATCATATCACAAAATCAAATTATATTCAAGAACAGATTTTAAAGGTCCCCCGAAGCCGAAGATCACGCCTCCGCCGCCTCGCCGAAGACGAGGAGACAGTAGTCTTCGAGCGTGGGGGAGACGGCGCGCGCGACGGGCGCGGGCGGGACGTTCGGCTCGTCCGTGAGAATGCGCAGCGAAACGCCGCCGTCGTTTTTGAGGATAAACGCTCTCAGGGAATCGCATAATATCAAGAGAATATCAGCGATTCCCTGAGCGTTTATTTTTTATTTTTCAAGATAGTCCGATGAGACGATCATATCGTAGAATGCGTCTGACGTTATTTCGGGTCCGGTATATGCGTAAGAAACGATATAATCTCCGCAGAGGACCGATATTTCCGCTTTACACAGACCGTCTGATGCGGTATAAACCATTTCTTTTACGATATCCTTTGTAATATCTTCGGAATGGAACAATTCCGAAAAACCCTGAAGATCTCCTGCCGGTCCCGCGTTCTCACCGTAAAGATATGAAAGCGCGTAGGTTTTCTGATCGTTGATATCCGCAAACGGCGTCGTTTTGTCGTACTCGCTGACTTTTATCTCCATTCTGCTCCACGTTTCGTTTCCCGTTTTGAAAACAAGTGCAAGAAACTTATGATCGTCGGGATTTGCAACGGGATCGTATTTTATCATATAACTGCTGACAAAAGAACAATCTGATAGCAGCCTCTTCGGAAGCAGTTCGGAATAGGGAGCGGTCGCATATACTTCATCAAGTGTCGGCGCACCGTATTCCGGAATATATTGAGGAATACCTTCCGTGTTCCCGGTGTGCCGCGGATCCGCCGATTCAGAACCGTTCGGATCGCTGACAACGCCCGGATTTCTCTGAGATAACGGGATGATCACGGCAAGACTGCAAAGCAATAATGCCGCCGCTGCTGCTGCGATCAGTTTCTTTGATGATCCGAAGGCTTTGGCTGTGCGCGCCTTTGAATGATCATTTTTCATTTTTTTGAATCTTTCTTTTGAAATACTGTCTATCGTTTTTTCATTTATGCCGGAAAGGGCGTTTTCAATGGAATCAATTTCCATACCATAAATCCTCCTTTATAAGTTTTTCTTTGAGTTTTTTTCTTATATCGGAAAGCTCATGAAACACCATGGATCCGCTGATGTTCACGGACTTTGCAATATCGTCAATGGAATCGCCGTAGAAATACCTGCATATAAACAAATACTTCTGCCGCTTTGAAAGGGAACAAACGAAACTGTCGATCGCGTTTTTCAACAGTCTTTCGCCGTAAGCGCGTTCCGTGTCGTTTTCTCCGGGAAGGCATTCGGCAAGCTCGTCAAGGCTCATCGTGTATTCGGACGGTATTCTTTTCCCGCGCGCCCGTTCTTTATATTTGTCAAGAGCGATATTTCTTGCGATCTTAGCGATATATGCCTTGAAGTTCTTCGGTTTGTCGGGCGGAATACTGTTCCAAAGCTTCAGATAAGCGTCGTTGACGCATTCGGCGCTGTCTTCGTCGTTTCCGAGAATATTGAAAGCGATCTTAAATAGGTATTTTCCGTATTCCGAAGTCACCGCCGAAACGGCGGCTTCTTCCCGGCGGAAGAATGCGTCGATGATATCAGCGTCGGTTTTTATTATTTGTTTTATGCCCATGGTCGTTCACCGTTTTCCCTTTCGCCCCAATAGACGACAAAAAAGAAAAAACCTGCAATGAATTTTCACTATGTTGGAAGCGATTTTGGTAATTTTCCGGATAAAGGGGTGTTTTGCTCCTCGGCTTACGCCTCGGTTTTGTCATATTGTTATACAATAAACGTCTGTCTGTTCAAACGAAACCGCAAAAGCCGCGCAAAAAACGGCAGGGATCCCGACCGTCCGGATCCGCGCGATCTGCCGGCGCTTATCCGATGAAGGTGGGGGCTCCGTCGCCGTTCAAGCCGAAGACGACGGCGAAGCGCGAGACGTTTTCAAACGTTTCTTTGAACGCGCTTCGCACCGTGATCACGAAGAGGTACGCCCTGTCTTTTTCGGGATACAGTTCATCGGAAGAGCCGGTGTTGTTTGCGCGCGCGCAGGTCGATCTGCAGGTCATCACGCGCTCCTTGTCAACAGCCGAACCGGCAAGCGAGACGATGAAGCGGTCCGCGCCGATATAACCGAGATCAAACGCGCCGTACAGCGCGAGATAATCGGAGACGGAGCGGTCCAGCCGGTACGCGTCCATTTCGATATCGCAGACCGTGCGTCTTTGCAGGCGGGACCCCCGGATCACGGGGCGGTATCCTTCATTCATATCGCGGCAGGTGTCGATCACGGGGGTGACGGCGTACATCCATCTGAGAGAGGCGTTTTCTTTGTTGTAATAAAACATAAACTCGCCCTCCGCAAGCGGCGTGACGCCGTCGCGTCTGTCGGTGACGCAGTATGAAACGTACATCGACCACTGCCGTTTTACGGCGTAGGAAGTCAGACAAAATGAAGTGAGGATCGCAAGGATCAGAACGAACGACCCGGCAAAAACGGCGATTTTTTTCATTTGCTTCTCCTGCTTCTCCTTTCTTACCTTATTCCGGCATTGAGATCCGGGTACTGCTGCGGGTCAAAATCGGTCGCGGCGGTCATTTCGCCGGTCCCGGGATCAAAGAGCGCCGTGCAGAGCCGTCCCGAGCGGTCTTTTACCGAGATCATGACCGTTTGACTGTTCAGATAGAAGAGCGCGCACTCCGCCGTGTCCCCGGCGTTCAAGCCGAAGCGCGCGCACAGCGTTCCGACCGCGTTTTCGGTTTCTTCTCCGGAAAGCGCCTTGAACCGCTCTTTGAAGCGCAGTCCGAACGTCAGATCGTCGATCTGATAAATATAGCAGAAGCCGTCCGACAGGAAGGCGTATTTCTGCAGATGATCGCCGTTTCCGCCGGCGGTCATGACGAACTGCGCGTCTTCCTTCTTTACGCCGGCGTCCGACAGAATGACCTCTACGCACCGGGCTTCTACTTCGTCGGGATCGCGCGTGTCGACGTTCAGGCGCGCGCACCTGTTTTTCAGTTCGTCCTCGTCAAGCGAAGCGAGCCATTGAAGATCGTAGTTTTCGATCTTTTGCTTCAGGCGGAACATATACGCCGCCTTGGTTTCAGACACGCCGTAAACGCACATATAGTGATTGATCAGCATCGTGCGGAGGTCTTTTTCGCCGGTGTTTTCGGTTATAACGACCGGACGGACTCTGATCTTTGCGCCGGGAAGGACGTCGTCCAGCACTCTGCGCGCTTCGCTTTCAAGCGCCCGGGACAGCGCGTACGCCTCCTCCGGCGCGCAGGAGAAATAGAGCGTCATCGAGTCGTTCGTTTCGGACAGCGCATTTCTGTCAACGAGATCGCCGGTGATCCTGCCGATCGCTTCTTTGGCGTTCATCCCGACCAGATGGCTGCAGGATACGTCGCCCGAGGCGCTCGCGCCGAGGACGGTGCCGTCCGCGGAAAGCGTCAATTCGATATAGTCGCACGCTAGAACGGCGACCGTTGCCGCGGGCGTAGTGTCATAGGACGGGGAAGGTACCGCGTGCGTCTCGCGGGAGACCGCGCCGGACGTCGCGGGCGCCGCTTCTGTCGGGACGGCGGGCGTTTGAGGCGCGTCCGGATCTGTGAAGAACGCGTTTTTTAACGCGAAGAACAACGTCGTGAACAGCGCCGCGCAAACAAGAAGGATCGCGGCGGACAGCGCGACCGTCCGCGCCGCGCTTCGCGCCCGCGGCGCGGGCGCCTTATCCGGGTCCGCTTCCCCGATATACGCGGGATCGATCGATCCGAATAAACTGAAAGCCCGGTAATCAGACATTGAATACGCCCTCCTTTATCAGATACTTTTTGAGTTTCTCTCTCGTTCTTACGAGCGTCATATTCACGGCGGCGTCGCTCATACCGTTTTTTTCGGCGATCTCGTGTACGGAACAGGCGTACCAGTAACGCTGAACGAAGATCCTGCGCTTCTGCGCCGCAAGCGACGAGAGGAAGCGGTCAAGCGCGTCCTTCAGGATGATCCGGTCGCAAAAGTCTTCAAAGCGGTCGGGGAACGCTTCGGTCAGTTCTTCCGCCGCCGAAGCCGCCTGCCCGCCGCGTTTCTCCGCGGACCTTTTTTCTCACCGGTTGATCGAGAGCTGCCTCGTGATCAGGGCAAGATAATAACCGAGATCTTTCGGACGGTTCGGCGGGATCGTCTTCCACGCCTTCAGGAGAACGTCGCTTTCGATCTCCTCCGCGTCCTCGCGGCTGTTCAGAAATCTCTGCGCGATCGCGCGGCAGCGGCGTCCGTATTTCTTTCTGCTTTGCGTGACGGCTTCTTCGTTTCTGGCGAAAAACAGTTCTACGATCGCTTCGTCCTCCATGCATATCCCCCCTTTCACTTTATAATAACAGATTTTCGCCGTAAAATGAACATTTTTTTTATCTGCGTTTTATTTTTCTGTAATTCTGATGAAAACGCCGGCGGTCCGGGCGATCTTTCCGGTTCCGGATCATTGTCCTTGACAAGCCCGCGGCGGTATGATATGATGTAATCGGAAAAGTTTTGTATTCCGGGTAAATGTGATGCGGGAGGTGCAAA
Source organism: Clostridia bacterium (assembly GCA_017454525.1). Taxonomy (GTDB): domain Bacteria; phylum Bacillota; class Clostridia; order Oscillospirales; family CAG-272; genus UBA11512. The sequence continues at coordinate 35,927 of JAFTCT010000021.1, read as the reverse complement.
TGAAGAATCTCGGCTTTGACAACCTGATCAGGAATGAAGAACGCGCCCTGCCGATCTGTGCGGGTGAACTGCGTGCGCTGCATTTTCCCGTCGCTGCGCGGGAGAATTATTTGAGCACGGACAGGGAAGAGATCGCCGCCCGTCAGGAAATGTTCAGGGATCTTCTTGCGCATCCGGAGTTGGTCGATCTTTTGGTAACGATCCGGGAAAACGCCTCGCACCTCTCCGAAATGGTCCGGAAGAGCGGTCTGTTTCACGATATATCCCAGGAGGAGTTGCTTTATTCCTTCAGAGAACTGCTCCTGTACACCGATACGGTCGGGTTGATCGCCGAAAAGGGCGATCCTCTTTCGGGAAAACTCTGCTCCGCGCGGTTGAAGGCGTTTTTTGTGCGGGGAAAAGAGATCGTCGGGACCAAAGAATTCGAGAATGTGAAGGGATGGATTGAAGGGCTTGAAAGCAAGCTGCGCACCATCAAATCGCTGACGCTCGGCGTGAATCTCAACGCACAGCTTCAGGCGGAGGAAATCGGGATCGTTTCGATCAACGATCAGCCCTTCCGCGGCTCGACAAAATTTGAACGCATTTTCAAAGACAAGAGCAAATTCGACGGCTACACCGTGCTCGCCCCTTTGGGCATCCGGGACGGCGGGATCACCGCGCAAAACGCGCTGCGCATCGATCAGGTCTTTTACGGCGGCATGAACGATATCGTGCGCAGATCGATGATGAACGTCAAGCGGCATTTTTCGGAGGAAATGCAGAAAGGGATCTTTTCTCTCTGCGCGCTTTCCGACGATCTTGCGTTTCTGCTCTCCGGTGCGCGATTTGTGCAAAAACTTGCCGAGGCGGGACTGCCGCTGACCTTTCCGGAGTTCGGCGGCGCCGACGTGATCAAGCGCCTGTACGATCCCCTGCTGCTCGACAAAATATCGAAATCGGACATCGTGCCCTCCGACGTTTCCTTTGACGATGAAAAGCGTTCCTATATCCTTACCGGTCCCAACAGCGGGGGAAAGAGCGTCTATATGCAGTCGATCGGCGTGGCGTATCTGCTCTTTCAGTTCGGACTGCCCGTGCCCGCATCAAGCGCGAAAATGCGCCCCTTCGACAGTATCGTCACGCATTTCGTTGAGGGGACCGTTCAGAGCACCGAAAGCCGGCTTGCCAACGAGACCGCGCGGCTCAAGGACAGCCTTTCGCGTCTGCACGGCAGGGCGCTGCTTCTGCTTGACGAGACCTTTTCGGGCACAAACGCCTATGACGCGTTGCTGCTTGCAGAGGCGCTGATGCGCTATATCGAAAAGAAGGGCGTTTGCGCGCTCTATATCACGCATCTGCACGAGCTGACCGAAAGCGTTCTTCGGGACGGCGAAAAATACAGGCACGTAAAGCTTCTTTCCGCGAAGATCGAAGGTCAAAAACGCACGTATGAGATCGTTCCGTACACGGGAGGGCATATCTCCTCTGATTTTGCAAAGGACGTCGTGGTGGAAAACGGGCTGGGCTTTCTCTTTGAGGAGAACGGCTGATGGGGATCAATCCGGGCTTTTCGATTGGCAAATGGCTGAACGTCACCTATCAGACGAACGTCGCCGATATTAAGGCGCTGACAAAGGAAAACCGCCGTTTTTACATGATTATTCCACGGCGATTTATCTTGAATTCCTTTATTCGTTTCACGCTTATCAATTTTATTCTTGCTTTCTTCTCTTTCGGCTATTTTCTGGCGGCGGAGATTCCGACCTATGCCTTTGCCTGCCTGCGCTTTCACATCTTTACCAAACAAATGAAGACCTTCGGTCTTTCTGCAAAACGGCTCTGGATCTGCTTTGTCGCCGAATACCTGATTTTTGTCGTTCTCTGCTATTTCTTGCGAAAACAGCTCTTCGCGCTGATGTGAAAAGGATGAACGCGCCCGAAGCCGTTTTTTTGGCTTCAGGCGCGTGTTTCTATTATCGAACCGGTTCGACGGGCGCGGCAGCGCGGAAACGGCGGGCGCTGCGGATATATCCGCGCCCCTGAAAAATCGCCGCGGGCGATTTTTGGGTCGGGCGGCGGCGAGGCTTTTGAAGAGACCAACAGTACGGGGGAGAGGCGTGAAGCCTCTCCCCCGTACTGTTGACAGCGAAAGATAAAAAGTACACCAAAAAGAGGATTGAAACGTAAAAAGTGCCAAATGGAAGGAGTTTTGATTGTGTTAACTATACTGAATTGAAAATATCTTTACAGATCACGCTTTTTTGCAAGCCAATTACCATTGATATCCGTGAAAGCATCGCAGAGAATGGTAATCATATCTACAACAAACCCAAACCCGAACATTCCTCCGGTAAATAACCACAACAAACCTGTTCCGATTTTTCCGACATAAAACCTATGAATTCCAAGTGTTCCTAAAAAAGCGCACAATATTGCTGCTGTCAACTGCGATTTGGGATGTGAAACAGGAATTTCTGCATTAGATTTAAAACCGCAAGTTGTACAAAATACCGCGTCATCTGTAAGCTCTTTTCCGCAGTTTGTGCAGTATTTCATTATGACCCCTCCTTTCTTAAAGAAAAAAATAAAAAAGTGCGCAGCCGGAGCCGCGCACGAAAAACGCAAACTCCGATTGCTGCGTCACAAGTTTTCGACCGGTTTCAAGGGTGAGAAAACGGGAGTGCGTTTTTACCATATGGCAAAACTCACCCATTGAAACCGAAATCACCGTATTTACTTGTGTCGCAACTTCATTTAGCACATGTTTTTGGCAAAGTCAACAGTTTTTTGCAAAAAAAGAAAAGCCGCATTTTTGAAAAAAAGAAAAGCCGTGCGGGGCGGCTTGGTGATAGATTATTGAAGGGACTGCTTTGAGGTGTTGATCGAGGAGATCAGCATGACGCGAATGCTCGCGCAGGCTGCGTCGAGGGCTTTATACGTTTGTTCATCGATATATTCTGTTTTGAAAAGCAATTCGAGCCAGTATCCCGTCTCGTTTGCCTCTTTGAGGGCGATTTGCAGCTTTGCGATGAAATCCGGCTTGCCGTGAGCGTACTGCGCCTCGCGGATATTCGCGCCTATGGACGTGCCGCTTCTGCCGATTTGATTGGAGATAATTGTTTCGTGTTTTGCTTTGAGGGCTTTGACAAGATTGATAATTGAAACAGCAAAATCCATAGATTGAGTAGACAATTCATCGTTGCGCATAAGATCACCTCCGAGAGAAGAATAACACAAACGAGAGAGATTGTCAAGGAGAAACGAGAGAATTGGAGTCGGAGAAATGGGGAAATGAGAGTTTAATGAAGACGTCGGCGTTGCCTACTAATGAAGACGCACAAAACGCTAATGAAGACGGTGCGCTTCGCACACCTAATAAAGCGAAGCCGCCCGCGTTGTTTCATTTCTCCCTTTTATCATTTCTTCATTAGCGAAGCGTCTTCATTCCTTCATTAGCTCGCGCAGCGGGCGTCTTCATTGAAAAATGCATCTTTTGTCGGTAGACAAAAGATGCATTTTTCATGGCCTACCCGAAAGGATTCGAACCTTCGACCTTCAGAGTCGGAGTCTGACGCGCTATCCAGCTGTGCCACGGGTAGATATTCTGTTTGCCTCGCTATTCTATCACAAAAGAATTGAAAAGTAAAGGGCTTTTTGAAAAGAATACCCGCAAAAAACGAAAAAGAACGTCCGGGGAAAGCCAAAACTTCGGCGCGGCTTGCGAAAAAAAGAAAAGAACGCTATGTAAACGCGGGAAATCGCCGCGGAAAGCAAAAGTTTCGGCGCGATTTGCGAAAAAATGAAAAAAACACTTTTCAAACGCCGGATATTATGATATAATATACTACCACAGTTATGAAAAGACGCCATATTCCGGCAAAAGTGCAAAGCGGTATCCGCGGCGTTCCGGCGCCGGGGAATTCACGCGGCGGTCGGCGCGGAGCGCTTCATTTGAGATATGGAAGAGTTGATATTCGAAAAAATCAGTAACAGCGAAGCGCAGACCGAGGAAATCGCCGGGGAATTCGCGCGGCTTCTGCCGAAGGACGGCTTCGTGCAGCTCTCGGGCGAGCCGGGGGCGGGGAAGACGGCGTTCGTGCGCGGCATGGGCAGGTATCTCTGCCCGGGCGCGGCGGTGCGCTCGCCGACCTATACCGTGATGCGCGACTACCCCTGCGTATCGGGCGGTCGGTTCTACCATTTCGATCTCTACCGGATCTTCACCGACGAGGACCTTGAATCGGTGGGCTTTTACGACTGCGCGGGGCTGATCGCCGCCGAATGGTGCGAGAACGTCCCCTTTGCGCTGCCGCGCCGGCGCTATCTCGTGCGTATCGACAAGGGCGAAGCGGAATACTGCCGCAGGATCGTCGCGACGCTGATCGATGAAAGCAGGTAAACAATATGAAAATCGTTGCAATAGACACTTCCGCATCGTACGCCTGCGCGGCGCTCGTTGAGGACGGGCGGCTGCTCCACGAGGTCACGGACCTTTCGGGGCACGCGCATTCCTCGACGCTCCTGCCGATGATCGAGCGGATGCTCACGCTGCACGCGCTGAAGCCGCGCGACGTCGATCTGTACGTCTGCGCGATCGGACCGGGCTCCTATACCGGACTGCGCATCGGCGTCGCCACCGTCAAGGGGCTGACCGCCGGTACGAAGATCCCGGCGGCGGGCGTTTCCTCGCTTGAGGCGCTGGCGGTGAACTGCCGCTTCTTCGAGGGCGTGATCTGCCCGGTGATCGACGCGCGGCGCGACCAGATGTATTCGGCGCTCTTCTCCTGTCACAACGGGGTGCTGACCCGCCTGACCGACGACGCGATCATGCCGCTGACGGAACTCGATAAACTGTTGAAGAAAACCGGCCGCGTCACGCTCCCGGTGGGCGACGGATATGAGAAAACGGCGGCGAAACTGACGTACGGGAAACTCAAGCCCCTTCCGCGCGAATACCGGAACGCGCGCGCGTACGGAACGGCGCTTCTGGGGTATGAACGGTATCTTGCCGATCCCTCTTTTGCGGGCGACGGCTCTGCGCTCCTTCCGCGCTACATCAAGATCACGCAGGCGGAGGAGGAACGAACGAGGTCGCTTGCCGCGGCGGGCGACAGTCTGTCCGGCGGCGGCCGGAAAAAACAGTGAAAAGGACGTACGGATCATGGAAAAGAAAAAGCCGTTGGCGCTCGCCTGCGATCACGCGGGTCTGCCGCTCAAAGAGGAACTGAAAAAACATCTCGACGCGCTGGGCGAGCCCTACGTCGATCTCGGCACGAACGATCGCGCGTCCGTTGATTATCCCGAATACGCGCACAAACTCTGCTTGGAAATCTCCTCCGGGCGCTGCGCGCGCGGCGTGCTGGTCTGCGGCACCGGGGTCGGGATGTGCATGGCGGCGAACAAGCACAAGGGCATCCGCGCGGCGGTCGTCAGCGACACCTTCTCGGCGCGCATGACCAGGATGCACAACGACGCGAACGTGCTCTGCCTCGGCGCGCGCGTGGTCGGCGCGGGACTTGCCGCCGACATTCTCGACCTTTTCCTGAATACCGCCTACGAGGGCGGCAGGCACCAGAGGCGCGTAGACCTGCTCAACGCCCTCGACGAAAATAAAAAACCGTAAGGACCGATAAAAAAGTGAACGAACAAAACGAGTATACCGATCTTTCGTCGGTCGTCGCCGTACTGCCCTCACTGCATCCCGACGACAAACTGCCGAAAACGGTCGAAGGACTTCTGTCAAAGGGCTTCCGGCGGATCCTGCTGATCGACGACGGAAGCGGCAAAGAGTATGAAGCGCGCTTCGACGAATGCGCGCGCCGCGAGGGTGTGACCCTCCTGCGGCATGAAGTCAACCGCGGCAAAGGCGCCGCATTAAAAACGGCGTTTCGCTATATTCTCGAGAATATGCCCGACGTTTGCGCGGCGGTCACCGCCGACGGCGACGGACAGCATCTGCCGGAGGACGTCAGGAAATGCGCGGAAGCGGTCCTGCGTGACGGCAAGTGCGTCTTAGGCGTGCGCGATTTTTCGCAGCCCGACGTACCGGCGCACAACCGGCGGGGCAACCGCATCACCTCGGGCGTTTTCCGCATTTTCTGCGGCATGAAGGTCAGCGACACCCAGACGGGTCTGCGCGCTTTCCCGCGCGATGTCCTGCCGCTTCTGACAAACGTCAAGGGCGACCGCTATGAGTATGAAACGCGGATGCTTCTCGATTTCAAGACCTACAACGTGCCCTTCGAGGAGGTCACCATCCACACCGTCTACCTCGACGACAACAAGGCGTCGCATTTCCGGATCGTGCGCGATTCCTTCCGCATCTACCGGATGATCTTAGGGCATTTCTTCAGATATTCGGCGTCCTCGATCCTCGCGCTGCTGCTCGAGACGGGACTGCTCTTTCTGATGCTCGGCAAAACCGAGGCGGATCTGTCGAACAACGTGCTGGCGTTCCTCGTCGCGCGCGCGGCGTCCTCCTTCTTCAATATGAATATGAACTATTTCGCCGTATTCCGCGCGAAGTGTTCCTATCCGAAGGCGATCGTCAAATACTACGCGGTGGCGCTGCCCGTGGCGGCGGTGACGCTCGGCTTCAATATGCTGCTCAAGAGCGCGGTGAGAGCCCTCGATTTCCTGCCCGGGGACGTCGAGCGCTACTCGCTGACCGTCATCAATCTGATCGTACAGGCGGTCATCTTCATATTCACCTTCAAGATGCAGCAGCACTGGGTATATAAGACCGACCGCGCGCATTCCTATAAAGGGTCGGAAAACAAGGAAGGGAAGTGACGGCAAATGGGATTCTGGGAACTCAATCTTCAGTTTTTGGCGATGCTCGCCGCGCACCGGAACGCCTTTTTTGACTTTTTCTTCGCGGCGGTGACGTGGCTCGGCTCCGAATACGTCGTGGTCGCCGTGCTGGCGGTCTGCTTTCTGCTGATCAATAAAAAGACGGCATACAAACTCGGCTGCTCGTTCCTCATGTCGTCGACGGCCGTCCAGCTCGTCAAGGTGATCTTCCGCATCCCGCGCCCCTGGATCCTCATCAGGGAGCATCCGATCGACGCGCCCTACGCGCCGCTTGACAAATTCGGTTCTCTTGACAAAGCGACGGGGTATTCCTTCCCGAGCGGACACACGCAGAGCGCGGTTTCGCTCTACGGCTTCCTCGCCCTGCGCACGAACAAAGCGGTATGGAGGATCCTTCTCTTTGCGCTCGCGGCGCTCGTAATGTTTTCACGCCTCTATCTCGGCGTACATACGCCGCTTGACGTCGTGACCGCCGCGGCGGTCTCGATCCTCTTCTTAGTTCTCACCGAGGTCTTCTTCGACCGGCTGTACGATACCAAATGGCACTTCGTTCTGCCGCTCGCGGTCGGGATCGCGTCAGCCGTTACCGCGATCGTGACGCTCGACGTCTTCGACGCGGGACTGTTCGGCGCGGAGGAGAAAATGTGCTACGACGCGCTGAAGGTCGCGGCGCTCGGCGTGTCGCTGCCGCTGTGCTACCTGGTCGAACGCAGATTCATTTCCTTCGATCCGAAGGAGGGGAGCGTTCTGCGCAAGGCGCTGCGCCTGGTGATCGCGCTGGGCGGAACGGTCGGCGTGAAGGAGATCGTGAAGGTCTTCGGAAAACTGATCTACGGCGATCTGACGCTCGGGACCGTCTTCCTTTCGTATTTTGTGATGATGCCCTTTGCGATGCTGGCAGTCCCGGCAGCCGAAAGACTGATCGTGAAAAAAATCGCCGGAAGGCGTGAAAAGAAAAACGCGGGGGAGGCGTGAATATGGCGGACGTCAAATACAAAAGAATACTCATCAAGCTCTCGGGCGAGGCGCTCAAGGGCGGAAAAGAAGGCCTTTACGACGACGCGACCGTCGACGCGATCTGCCGCGCGATCAAGGGCTGTCATGACGACGGTACCGAAATCGCGGTGGTAGTGGGCGCAGGCAACATCTGGCGCGGCGGCAAAGCCGACCGTAAGATCGACCGGTGTCTCGCCGATCACATGGGGATGCTCGGCACGGCGATCAACGCGCTCTATCTCAAGGACGCGCTCTGCCGTCAGGGGCTCGACGCCCGCGTGATGACGACCGTGGAGATGGTCGAATTCGCGGAGCCCTACGTGCGCGACCGCGCGGTCAAGCATCTGTCCAAGGGCAGGGTCGTGGTCTTCGGCTGCGGAACGGGCAGCCCCTACTTCTCGACCGATACGGCGGCGGTGCTCAAGGGTATGGAGATCGGCGCCGACGCGCTGCTCTTTGCAAAGAATATCGACGGCGTCTACACGGCGGACCCCGAGAAGGATCCCGCCGCCGTGAAACTCGATCGCATCACCTACACGCGGATCCTCAAGGAACAGCTCAAGGCGATCGACCTGACCGCCGCGGCGTTCGGCGCGGAATACGGCATGAAGATCCTCGTCTTCGGTCTGTCCGATCCCGAAAACATCCGCCGCGTCGCCTCAGGCGAAGCGCCCGGCACGGTGATCGAGCCCTGAATACCCGCATCCTTCCCGCGGCGCCCGCGGCTTGCGCCGCGAAACGTTAAACGTCTTAAAAAATGAAGAATAGAAAAGGAGAAGCACCATGAAACTGGACAATACCCCCTACGAAAACAAAATGAAGAAGAGCATTTCGATCTTTGAGGAAGCGCTGCTTCCGATCAGCGCCGGAAGAGCGAATCCGGGCGTACTCAACGGCGTGACCGTCGACTACTACGGCGTGCCCACCGCGATCAATCAGGCGGCTTCGATCAAGGTGACCGACGCGCGCACGATGGTCATCACGCCCTACGATGCTTCGCTTCTGAAGGGCATCGAGAAGGCGATTCTGATCGCCGACGTCGGCGTGGTCCCGCAGAACGACGGCAAGGTCATCCGCATGGTCTTCCCGCAGGCGACCGAGGAGAGAAGAAAACAGCTCTGCAAGGAAGTGGCGAAGATGGGCGAGGATTGCAAGGTCAACCTGCGCAACATCCGCAGAGACGCCAACGACAAGATCCGCGATATGAAAAAGAACAGCGAGATGACCGAGGACGAACAGAAGGCGTCCGAGAAGTCCACGCAGGAACTCACCGACAAATATATCAAGGATGTCGACGCGATCGTTACAAGAAAGCAGAAGGAACTGATGACGATCTGACGGCGTCCGGCGCCGCCGCGGCGCATCATTACCGAGACAGGATCAGGAGCATATTATGTCAGTTGACGAAAGCAAACGGATCATCGCGGAAAAAGGCGTGAAGCATCTCGCTTTTATCATGGACGGCAACGGCCGCTGGGCGAAGAAGCGGGGACTTTCCCGTTCTCTCGGGCACAAGGCGGGCGTGGAAGCCATGCGCAGGATCCTTGATTATATGTTTGAACTGGGCGTGGAGCACGTGACGGTCTACGCGTTCTCCACCGAGAACTGGAAGCGCTCGAAGGACGAGGTCGAGGCGCTGATGAAACTCTTCTCGCTTCAGATGCGATCGGCGAAAAAGGATTTGGACGAACACCGGTCGCGCCTGGTGTTTTTAGGCGACAAGAGCGCCTTCTCGCCTTCTATGCGCAAAAGGATGATCGAACTCGAGGAGTATTCCAAGGACAATCCGCGCACCGTCAATATCGCGATGAACTACGGCGCGCGCGCGGAGATCCTGCGCGCCGTCAACGCCCTGATCGAAAAGGGAGAGGGGAACGTGACGGAAGAGAAATTCTCGTCGATGCTCTATACGTCGCTTTCGCCCGATCCCGATATGATCATCCGCACGGCGGGTGAGAAGCGGTTGTCGAACTATCTTCTTTGGCAGGCGGCGTACAGCGAACTCTATTTCACCGATACGCTCTGGCCGGATATGCAGAACAGCGACGTCGACGCGGCGCTTGAGGAATTCGCGCGCAGAGTCCGCCGGTTCGGCGCCGTCGTGTGAAGGAGGCCGCAATGAAAACGAGAGTGTTGACGGGCGTCGCGATCTTCATCGTGATCATCCCGATATTCATTTTTTTCCATACGTTCGTCGGACCGCTCTTTTTGGCGTTTTTAGGGTTCATGTCGGTATATGAACTGTCGGGCGTGACGGGACTGAAGAGCAAGTGGCCGGCTCTGATCCCCTTTTACCTTGCGGCGGTCGGCGTTCCGCTGATCGTCTGGTTCGACGCGACGCGCGGGGATTTCTTCAAATACTGCGCGATCATTTTCTTCCTTCTCGCGTTCTATATCCTTGCCGCGTCCGTTTTTTCCAAGGGGAAACTGAACGTCGCCGACGCGTCGGTGCTGTTCACGATGAGCTTTTACGCGATCGTCAGCTTCGATTCGATCCTGATGCTCCGGCACGCGCCCAAGGGCGTTTACCTCTTCCTGCTGCCCTTCGTCGTCTCCTGGGCGACCGATATCTTCGCCTATTTCTCGGGCAGACTGTTCGGACGGCACAAGCTGATCCCCGAGGTCTCCCCGAAGAAGACCGTCGAAGGCGCGATCGGCGGACTGGCGGCGGCGGTCGCGGCGACGCTTCTGTACGGGCTGGTCGTCGGCGCGATCGGCGGCTTTACGCCGAACTATCTGCTATTGGGGCTCGCGGGCGCGCTGATGTCGCTTGCTTCGATGGCGGGCGACCTGATCGCTTCGGTGGTCAAACGGCACTACGGCGCCAAGGACTACGGCAAACTTCTGCCCGGACACGGCGGCATCCTCGACCGGTTTGACAGCGTGCTCGCCGCGGCGCCGATGCTGATCATCCTTTTGGAACTCCCCGTGAACTACGATATTTTCCCCGGCTGACGTCCGGAAGGATCAAACGGAAATGAAAACGATTGCAGTATTAGGCAGCACCGGCTCGATCGGCAGACAGGCGCTTGACGTCGCCGCTTTCCATAACTGGCGGGTCGACGCGCTCGCCGCGTCAAAAAGCGTGAAAACGGCGGAGGAACAGATCCGCCGCTTTTCGCCGCGCTTCTTCGCCATGGCGGACGAACGCGCGGCGCGCGATCTGAAGATCGCCGTCGCAGACACCGCGACCGCCGTATACGGCGGATACGACGCGGTCTGCGCGCTTCCCGGCATAACCCCGGCGGATACCGTCATAAACTCTATCGTCGGCAGGGCGGGGCTGAAGCCCACCCTGGCGGTGATCGCGGCGGGAAAGAAACTGGCGCTGGCAAACAAGGAGACGCTCGTCTGCGCCGGGGACGCCGTGACGGCAAGAGCAAGGGAGAAAAAGGTCCCGATCCTGCCGGTCGACAGCGAGCATTCGGCGATCTTCCAGTGCCTGCGCGCCGGACGGAAGAACGAGGTGAAGAAGCTGATCCTCACGGCGTCGGGCGGTCCGTTCTACGGCAGAAAAAAAGAAGAATTATACGATATGACCACAAAAGAGGCGCTGAAGCATCCGACCTGGCAAATGGGCGCGAAGATCACCGTCGATTCTGCGAGCATGATGAACAAGGGCTTCGAGGTGATCGAGGCGATGCATCTCTTCGACATGAAGAAGGAAGAGATCGGGGTGCTCGTGCACCGGCAGAGCATCGTCCACTCGATGGTCGAATTTATCGACGGCACCGTGATCGCGCAGATGTCGCTGCCCGATATGCGCGACGCGATCCAGTACGCGCTGACCTATCCGCGGCGCGCGGAATGTCCGATCGCCCCGCTCTGTCTTGAGAAGATCGGCGCGCTCACCTTTACGCTGCCCGACAACGACGCTTTTCCGCTTTTGCCCTACGCTCTGGAGGTCTCTCGGAGGGGCGGCACCTGGGGCGCCTGCCTCAACGGCGCGAACGAGGGCGCGGTCGCCCTCTTCCTCGCGGGGAAGATCCCCTTCGGACGGCTTTGCGAGATCGTGATCGACGTGACCGAGAAGACGGCGCACGGCGGGGAAGCGACGGTGGAGGAGATTGTCGAGGCGGGGGACGCCGCCGCGCGGCGCGCGGCGCAGACGTGACCGCCCGGCGCCTGTCCGGCGTTTTTGCCGGAGGCGGCGATACGATTATCAGGAAATAAGAGGTTTTTTTGGTTTGTATACCGGTATTCTGTTTGAACAAAGCGGTTTTTTGGCAAAGATCATGGGGAACAGCGTCGGATCGGTCGCCGTGACGGTCATTGCGACGGTCCTGCTGTTCGGCGCGCTGATCTTCATCCATGAGCTCGGCCATTATCTCACGGCGCGCCTGTTCAAGGTGACGGTCCGCGAATTCTCTGTCGGCATGGGGCCGAAGATCTGGGGGAAGACCTCAAAAAAGACGGGCATCCTCTACGCGCTGCGCGCGATCCCGATCGGCGGTTACGTCGCGATGGTCGGCGAAGACGAGGAATCGGAGGATCCCAACGCCTTTCACCGCAAGAAGGTGTGGCAGAGAATGATCATCACCGCCGCCGGCGGCGCCATGAATCTGATTTTAGGCATTCTTTTGACGGTCGTTTACGTGCTGTCGATGAGCACCCACTACGGGACGACGGTCACCGCCTTCCCCGAGGGCGCCTATTCCGCCTCCTCCGCCGAAGCGCTCGAGGTCGGGGACGAGATCCGGAAGATCGGTTCCTCCTCGGTGCGCACCGGATACGAGATCGTATACGAACTGTTCCGCGCGGGCGGACAGACCGAAAGGCAGTATGAGACCGAAAACGGCAAAACGGCAATGAAGATCGATCTGACGGTCCTGAGAAACGGAGAGGAGAAGGTCCTGCACGACGTTTCCTTCCCCGTCGTGAACAATGACGGGATCGGGTACGCGTTGCGCGATTTCTATTACGACGAGCATCCGAAGACCTTTTCTTCGGTGATGCTCAACACCGCAAGACAGGTACGGCTGTCGGTCAAGATGGTCTATGAATCGCTTTACGACCTCATCACCGGAAAGTACGGGATCAAGATGATCTCGGGTCCGATCGGAACGGCGGGCGCCGTCGGGGAGGCGATCAAAAGCGACGCGGCGCACGAGGAGGGGACGGACAGCAACACCTTCTTATACCTGTGTATGATGATCACCGTCAATCTGGGGCTGTTCAATCTCCTGCCGATCCCGGCGCTCGACGGCGGGCGGCTCTTCTTCCAGTTCATTGAACTGATCTTCCGGCGCCCCGTCCCCGCGAAGGTCGAGGGGATCATTCATACGTCGGCGATGATCCTGCTGTTGGCATTCATGGCGGTGATCGCGGTAAAGGATATCGTCATGCTGATCATAGGATAGAGAGGGACACATGGATATCTATAACGGGATCCGCAGAAAAAGCAAAAAAGTGAAGGTCGGACGGCTGTATATCGGCGGCGACGCGCCGCTGACGGTGCAGTCGATGACCAACGTGCGCGGATATGAAGAGAATTACCGGCAGATGAAGGCGCTTGAAGAGGCGGGATGCGATATCATCCGCATGACGGTGCCCGATATGGACGCCGTCAGAGTGCTGGCGCGCCTCAAGGAGAGCGACCTTACGATGCCGATCGTGGCGGACATCCATTTCGACTACCGCATGGCGATCGAATCCTGCGCCGCGGGCGCGGATAAGGTGCGCATCAACCCGGGAAACATCGGAGACGAAGGGCGCGTGAAGGAGGTCGTGCGCGCGGCGAAGAACGCCGGGATCGCGATCCGTGTCGGCGTGAACAGCGGCTCTCTCGAGAAGGGCAAGCGCGACAAATTCGGCGGCGTGACCCCCGAAGCGCTGGCGGAAAGCGCCCTTGAGAACGTCCGGCTGCTGGAGAAATACGATTTTGACGACATCGTTGTGGCGGTCAAATCCTCCTCGCCCTATAAAATGGCGGCGGCGAACCGTCTGATCGCCGGGCGCTGCCCCTATCCGCTGCATCTCGGCGTGACCGAGGCGGGCACTGCGCGCATGGGCGTGACCAAAGGCGCCGCGGGCATCGGCGGACTGCTGCTCTCGGGCATCGGCGACACCCTCCGCGTCTCTCTGACCGCGGATCCGGTCAAAGAGGTCGAAGCGGGCAGACAGATCCTGGACGCTCTGGGGTTCGGTTCCATGAAACTGACGCTCGTTTCCTGTCCGACCTGCGGCAGGACGAAGATCGACATCATTTCGATCGCCGAACGCTTCGAAGAGGAAGCGAAAAAGATCGCGCTCAAGCGCCCCGTCAAGGTCGCCGTGATGGGCTGCGCCGTCAACGGACCGGGCGAAGCCGGGGACGCCGATTTCGGTATTGCCGGCGGCGTCGGCGAAGCGGTGTTCTTCAAAAACGGGAAGATCGAGAGAAAGATCCCCGAAGACGGACTCGTGGAGGCGCTGATCGCCGAACTGAAGAAATACGCAGAGTGAATGAAAAGCGCCCGCGCGGCGGGCGGTATACGTTTCAAAAACAAAAGCCGGGCAAAAAGGTAAGACCCGGAAAAAGGAAAAACAAATGGGTTACGTAAAAGTCACTAAGGATTTTTTTGCGCTGTTCAAGCGTTTTGAGCCGACGGATTCCGAAGAGAGGATCCTGTCGAAGGCGACCGGACTTGAAGTCGACTGGCAGAAGGACAAGAACGCCGTTTACGTGCGCATCTCCCTGCCGGAGCCGGTGGACAGGGATTTCTTGTTTTCTGTCGAGAAGAGCCTGCAAAACGCCTATTCTCTGGACGGCGCTTATCTTTTGCCGCGCTATCCCGCCGAAACCTATTCGCCCGGCTATTTTCCGCAGATCGTCATCGAGGCGGAACGGGCGGGCAAGACGTCAAGAGGCTTTTTTGACGATTATTCCTACGAGGAGAAGGACGGCACGATCACGGTGACGCTTCCTTACGGGAGCCGCGGCATCTCTTTTCTCGAGCGCGGAGAGATCTCGCGTCTGCTCGAGACGATCATAATGAGTGAATTCGGCGTGCGCCGGACGGTAAAGCTCCTTGAAGGCAAGAGCGACGAACAGTTTGAAAAAGACTATCTCGCGCAGCAGCGCGCGTCGCTGAACGCTCTGCGCGCGGGCGGTTTCGCGCCGTCGGGCGCCCCCGCCGCAAAAAGCGGCGCGGCATCGGGCGCGCGGGAGGCGAAAGGAAACGAAAAGGAAGAAAAAAAGGAACCGTCCTTTCCGCGCGTGACGGTCGTCAAGGGCGAGCCCGCGGACGCCCTGACGGTCTCTCCCGGCGTATTTCACGCGGGCAATATGACCTTTGACTGCCGCGACGCGCAGACGGTTTACGGGACGGGCGATTTCGAGATCGAAGCGCCCGAGGCGCTCTGCCGTCTGACCGGTCCGCGGAACAACGTGACGGTGCTGGGCAAGGTGGATCAGTTTGAAAGCCATCTGACAAGGGACGGCGCGAAGATCGTCATGAACTTCGGTCTGACCGACAATCTCTCCTCGGTATCGGTGCGCTTCTCGGTCGACAACGACGAGGCGGGGCAGGATATCGAGAGACTGTTCACAAACGCTTCGACGACGATCAAGCGCGGCGTGCAGACGATGGTGACGGTCTACGACCTCTGGCTCGCGGTGCTGGGCAATTACAGGATCGAACCGAAATCGGGCGATCTGATCCTGCACGCCAAGGAGATCAAGAAGATCTCTCCCGTCAAGAGGACAGACGACGCCGAAGTCAAGCGGGTAGAACTGCACCTGCATACCAATCTTTCGACGATGGACGCGCTGATCATCCCCGAATTTCTCATAAAGACGGTGAAGGAATGGGGCTGGGACACCGTCGCGGTCACCGACCACGGAAACGTCCAGTCCTACCCGCTGATGCTCGACAACACCGTAAAAACCGATCTGAAGGTGCTTTACGGCATGGAGGCGTATTTCGTCGACGATACCGCGCGCGCCTCCTACGGCAGGGTCGAGGGCGAGATCGACGAGGCGGAATTCGTCGTCTTCGATATCGAAACGACCGGCGTTTCGATCGCCAACTGCGCGATCACCGAGATCGGCGCGGTGCGCTATAAGGGCGGCGCGATCACGGAGGAATTCAGCACCTTCGCCGATCCGGGATGCCACATTCCCGAAAACATCACGGAGCTCACCGGCATCACCGACGAAATGGTGAAGGGCGCGCCCTCCCAGAGGGAAGCGGTGGAGGCGTTCATGGCGTTCGCGAAAGACGCCGTGCTCGTCGCGCACAACGCCAGCTTTGACACCGGGTTCATCCGGAAGGTGTGCGAGGAGAACCGCCTTCCCTTTGGGAACGGCTATATCGATACCGTGCCGCTCTCGCGCTATCTCAATCCCGGTCTCAAGAAGCACAAGCTCGACGTGCTCGCCGAGCATTACGGCATGGGCGATTTCGACCATCACCGCGCTTTTGAGGACGCGGCGATGCTGGCAAAGATCTTCGACAGGATGTGCGCCCAGTTGAAGGAAGAGGGCGTACACGCTCTGGAGGATATCGCCGCGGCGATGAGCGACCGCGCCGATCCGAAGAAACTGCCGGTCTCTCACATGATCATTTTCGCGAAAAATCTCGTGGGGCTGAAGAACCTCTACAAGATCGTTTCGGCGAGTTATCTGGACTATTTTCACCGCTATCCGCGCGTGCCCAAAACGGTTTTAGACACCCACCGCGAGGGGCTGATCCTCGGCTCCGCCTGCGAAGCGGGACAGGTCTACCGCGCGATCCTCGATCACCGTCCCTGGGAGGAACTCAAGGAGATCGCCTCCTATTACGATTATCTCGAGATCCAGCCGATCGGCAACAACCGCTTCCTGATCGAAAAGGAGGAGGTCTCCTCCGAGGAGGAACTGAAGGACATCAACCGGCGCATCTGCCGTCTGGGCGAGGAGCTCGGCAAGCCTGTGTGCGCGACCTGCGACGTGCATTTTCTGAACAAGGAGGACGAGATCTACCGTCAGATCCTGCAGAAGGGCATGAAGTACGCCGACGCCGACCGTGAGACGGGGCTTTATCTGCGCACGACGAAGGAGATGCTCGAAGAATTCTCCTATCTGGGCGAAGAGAAGGCGTATGAGGTCGTCGTGACCAACCCGCGCGCGGTCGCCGACAGTATGGAGAAGATCCGGCCTATCCCCGACGGCACCTTCACGCCGAAAATGGAGGGCGCGGAGGAAAATCTGCAGAATATGTGCCGGGAGCGCGCAAGGAGTATGTACGAGCATCGGGGGGCGCTTCCCGAGCAGGTCTCGGTGCGCCTCGAAAAGGAACTGTCCTCGATCATCGAGCACGGCTTCGCGGTTCTCTATATGATCGCGCAGAAACTCGTGAAATTCAGCGAGGACGAGGGCTATCTCGTCGGCTCGCGCGGTTCGGTCGGCTCCTCGTTCGTCGCCACGATGGCGGGGATCTCCGAGGTCAACCCCCTGCCGCCGCATTACCGCTGCCCGAAATGCCGCTGGTCGCAGTTCATCGAGGACGGCTCGGTCGGCTCGGGCTTCGATCTGCCCGACAAAAAATGTCCCGAGTGCGGCGCCGACCTCACGCAGGACGGACAGGATATCCCCTTTGAGACCTTTCTGGGGTTCCACGGCGACAAATCGCCCGATATCGACCTCAACTTCTCAGGCGAAGTGCAGGGAAAGGTCCATAAATACACCGAGGATCTCTTCGGCCGCGAAAACGTCTTCAAGGCGGGCACGCTCGGCACGCTCGCGTCAAAGACCGCGTACGGCTACGTCATGAAATACCTTGACGAAAAGGGGATCTCCGTAGACCGCGCGGAGGTCAACCGCCTGGTCAACGGCTGTGTGGGCGTGAAGCGCACCACCGGTCAGCACCCCGGCGGGATCGTCGTCATCCCGAAGGAATACGACGTCTACGATTTTACGCCCGTGCAGCATCCGGCGGACGATCCCGATTCCGATATCGTGACCACGCATTTCGCCTTCGCCTTCCTGCACGACACGATCCTCAAACTCGACGAGCTGGGACACGATATCCCGACCAAATACAAATGGCTTGAGAAATATACCGGCATGAGCGTGCTCGATGTGCCGATGAACGCGCCCGAGGTCTACGAACTGTTCACCTCTGTCGCGCCGCTGAAACTCCGCTGGAAGATCGACACCGAGATCGGCACCTACGGACTGCCGGAGTTCGGCACGCGCTTCGCCCAGCGAATGCTTGAGGAAGCGCAGCCCAAGTGCTTTGCGGACCTTCTGCAGATCTCAGGCCTTTCGCACGGCACCGACGTCTGGGCGGGCAACGCGCAGGATCTCATCCGCGACGGCACCTGTACGATCAAGGACGTGGTGGGCACGCGCGACAGCATCATGCTGACGCTCATCCGCTACGGGCTCGATCCCTCCGAGGCGTTTTCGATCATGGAAAAGGTCCGGAAGGGCAAGGGGCTGACGCCCGAATGGGAGACCGATATGCGCGCGCACAACGTGCCCGACTGGTACATCGGCTCCTGCAAGAAGATCAAGTATATGTTCCCGAAAGCGCACGCCGCCGCCTACGTCATGTCGGCGATCCGGCTCGGGTGGTTCAAGATCCACCGGCCGCTGGAGTTCTACGCCGCCTATTTCTCGGTCGCGCCCGACGGCTTCGACGGAGAGACCGTCTCGGGCGGCAGAGCGCGGATCGAGGCGGTCATGCGCGAGATCGACGAGAAGATCCGGAACAAGACCGACAACCAGAAGGACAAGGACACCTACGGCGCCATGCAGATGGTACTGGAGAGCATGGCGCGCGGGATCGAATATCTGCCCGTCGACCTCTACAAGTCCGACGCCCGGCGCTTCCTGCCGGAGAACGGCAGGATCCGGATGCCCTTCAACTGTCTGCCGGGACTCGGCGAGAGCGCCGCGGAAAAGATCGTGCAGACCCGCGAGGAGGAGGGAGAATTCTTCTCCAAGCTCGAACTGCAGCAGCGCGCGAAGCTCACGAAAGCGGTCATGGAACTGTTGGATAAGAACGGCGTCACGAAGGGACTGTCGGAGACCAATCAGATCACGCTGTTCTGAAACGCGCTGTTACGGGAACGCACAATGCATAATTCGGTGAAAAATTGAGAGGAAGCAACAATGAAGACGCTTGGTTACTACAACGGCAGGTATGATGAGATCGAAAAGATGTCGGTCCCGATGAACGACCGCGTCTGCTGGTTCGGCGACGGGGTATACGACGCGACGATGGCGCGCAATTACGTGATCTACGCGCTGGACGAGCATTTGGACCGCATATACAACAGTATGGCGGGGATGCGGATCAGACCGCCGATGCCCAAGTATAAAATGGGCGAATTGCTGAACGGACTGGTAAAGAAGCTCGATACGGGAGACCAGTTCGTATACTGGCAGGTGACGCGCGGGACCGACGACCGCAATCACGTTTTCGGCGAGGGTCCCTCGAACCTGTGGGTGACGCTGCGTCCGCGCAGACCGAAGGACACCTACAAACCGGTCATACTGATCACGGCGGTCGACGAGCGCTTCTACTACTGCAACATCAAGACGCTCAATCTGCTGCCGTCGGTGCTCGCGTCGCAGAGAGCGAAGGAAGCGGGGGCGGACGAGTGCGTTTTCGTGCGCGACGGGTTCGTGACCGAGTGCGCGCACTCCAACGTGCACATTCTGAAAGACGGCGCGTTCATCACGCATCCGGCGGACAAACTGATCCTGCCGGGCATCGCGCGGGCGCACCTGCTGCGCTGGTGCCGTCAGAACGGCGTAAAAACGGAACTCCGTCCCTTTACGAAGGAAGAACTGTTTGACGCCGACGAGGTGATCGTATCGTCCTCGGGCTCGTTCTGTCTGCAGGCGGCAAAGGTCGACGGGAGAGCGGTCGGCGGCGGAGCGCCGGAACTGTTGAAGGCGATGCAGGACGCGATGGTCAGAGACTTCGCGGAAAAGACCGGCGGCGGAACCGTCGAATTCTGAAAAGGCAAAAGAGAGATTATGGAGACAGAGAAATTCCGCGCCTGGGCAGAGATCGATCTTGACGCGCTGCTCGGCAATCACCGCGCGGTGAAGAGCAGACTGAAAAAGAAGGAAAAGATCTGCGCCGTGGTGAAAGCCGACGCGTACGGACACGGGGCGGTCGCGGTGGCGCAGTGTCTGGAGCCCGAAACCGACTTTTTCGCCGTCGCCATGGCGGAGGAGGCGTTTGAACTGCGAAACGCGGGGATCGGAAAGCCGATCCTGGTGCTCGGCGTCGTGCCGCCGGCGCGCTTTGAGGAACTGATCAGAAAGGACGTCAGACTGTCGCTGACGTCGCTTTCCATGGCGAAAAAGGCGGCGAAGGCGGCGGCGAAGACCGGCAAAAAAGCGATCGTACATCTCGCTGTCGACACCGGCATGGGGCGCATCGGCTTCATTCCCGGACCGGACGCGCTGCGGCAGATCGGGGAGATCGCCGGGATGAAGGAACTGAAGATCGAAGGGATCTTTTCGCATTTTGCAACGGCGGACGAGGAGGACGATTCCTTTGCGGACGGTCAGGAACTGCTGTTTAAGACGTTTCTTGACGCGCTGGGAGAATGCGGGATCCGGCCGCGCGTACGGCATTTGTACAATTCCGCCGCGATCCTGCGCCGCAAGCCGCGCTACGATATGGCGCGCGAGGGACTGATCCTCTACGGTCTTTACGCGCAGCCGGTCAAGGATCTCCTGCCGGAGGGCGTGCGCCCGGTCATGAGCGTCAAGGCGCGGATCGTACAGGTCAAGACGGTGGAGGCGGGTACGCCGGTCTCCTACGGATCGACTTTCGTGACAGAAAGGAAAACGAAGATCGCCACGGTCAGCATGGGCTACGGCGACGGGCTGATGCGGGCGCTCGGCGACGGCGGGGAACTGCTGGTGCGCGGCAGGCGCGCGCCGATCGTCGGACGGGTCTGCATGGACCAGCTGATGCTCGACGTGTCGGACGTGCCGGGCGTGAAGGAGGGCGACGAAGCGACGGTGTTCGGCTTCGACGGGGAGGTCGAACTGTCCTGCGCGGAGCAGGCGGAAAAGTGCGGCACGATCTCCTATGAGCTGCTCTGCAACGTCAACCGGCGCGTGCCGCGCGTGTACATCAGAAACGGAAAGGTCGTGGGCGTCGCTTCGCCCCTGCCCGAACGGTAAAAGAGAAGACGTATGGAGGAAAGAAAAATATGAAAACGGTTATCGGTATTCTTTCGGAGATCTGCGGAAAGGCGTTTTCGGAATGCGGATATGACGCGGCGCTCGGCGCGGTCTGCGCGTCCGACCGTCCCGATATCTGCCAGTTTCAGTGCAACGGCGCGCTTTCGGGCGCGAAAATATACAGAACGGCGCCCATAAAGATCGCGCTCGCCGTCGCGGAGCGCCTGAAGGACGAAAAGGCGTTTGAGAAGGTCGAAACGGCGATGCCCGGCTTCATCAATCTGACGCTCGACCGCGCCTTCCTCTGCGAATATCTGAACGCGGCGCGCGCGGACGGCAAAAACGGAATGCCGCAGATGCTTGCGGGGAAGAGGATCGTCGTCGACTACGGCGGACCGAACGTCGCCAAGCCACTGCACGTCGGGCATCTGCGCTCGGCGATCATCGGCGAGGCGATCAAAAGGATCGCCAAAGCCGCCGGCGCCGACGCCGTCGGCGACACGCATCTCGGCGACTGGGGACTGCAGATGGGACTGGTGATCACGGAACTGAAGGAGCGGCATCCCGAATGGCGCTGCTTCGCGCCCGATTTCGATCCCGCTTCCGACCCGATCCCCGCGATCAGCGCGGAAGAACTCAACGAGGTCTATCCCTGCGCGTCGGCGAAGAGCAAGACCGACGCGGAATACGCCCGCAGCGCGCACGAGGCGACGGTCCTGCTGCAGCAGAAGGAGCCGGGGTATTACGCGCTCTGGCAGTCCTTCATGAAGGTCTCAAAAGCCGACATGAAGCGCATCTACGACCGTCTGAACGTCGATTTTGAATACTGGTACGGCGAATCGGACGCCGAGGATTACGTGCCGGAACTCCTTGAGACCCTTGAGGACGGGGGACTGCTTGAGGACAGCGAGGGCGCGAAGGTCGTCCGCGTTGCGCGCGAGAGCGACGACGCGCCGATGCCGCCGGTCATCATCAAGAAGTCCGACGGCTCAAATATCTATGCGACCACCGACCTTGCGACGATCCTTCAGAGAAGGAAGCTCTTTGCGCCCGACGGGATCTGGTACGTCGTGGACAAGCGGCAGGGTCTGCACTTCACGCAGGTCTTCCGCTGCGCCGAAAAAGCCGGGCTGATCGAAAGTGAAAAGCTTTGCGAGCATCTGGGCTTCGGAACGATGAACGGCGCCGACGGCAAGCCCTACAAGACCCGCGAGGGCGGCGTAATGCCCCTGACCGTTCTTCTGGACAACGCCTACCGGAAAGCGCTTGAAAGCCTGGATCCGGCAAAATTCAGGACAAATGAGGAGCGCGAAAGGACCGCCGACCGCCTCTCGGTCGCATCGGTCAAATTCGGGGACCTCATCAACAACCGTCAGAAGGACTATATCTTCGATATCGACCGCTTCCTTTCCGCCGAGGGCAAGACCGGCGCGTATCTGCTTTACTCGGTCACGCGCATCGGATCGCTGCTTGCGAAAGCCGCCGACGCGGTCCCCGGGGCGCTCGATCCCGCCTGCCCGGTGACGAAAGCCGAGACCGATCTGATGCTGACCCTCGCGTCCGCAGGGGAATACTTCGTGAAGGCGGTGGAGGAGCGCGCGCCCAACTATATCGCCGAGGCGGCGTATCAGATCGCCTCCTCCTTCTCTGGCTTCTATCACGATGTGCGCATCCTGTCGGAAGAGGACGGACAGAAGCGCCGCAACCGTCTGGCGCTCTGCGCGTTTACCCGCGCGTGGATGACCTGTCTTCTCGATCTTTTGGCGATCGAAACGGTCGACGTGATGTGAGACGGTAAACGGCGAAAAAACGCGGATCTCCTAAAAATCGCCCGGACGAGGGTTCGTCCGGGCGATTTTTGCGGTTCTTTCAAAGTGCGCGTCACGCTTCGCGCTGCGCGTCGAGTTCCTTCACGATCAGCTCCGCCGTTTTGTACATACGGTAGACGACGTTGTTCTCCTTGGAGGAGAGCAGATCCTCCGCGTAGACCTTGCCCGAGGGCGTGACGGTATAATTCCCTTTGGAGGCGAGCAGGTTTCTGCCCATGACGAAGGAATACTCCTCATAGGGGACGCCGATCAGGTCCAGCACGGTCGGCATGATATCGATCTGACCGCCGTAGGCGCCGCATACGCGGTGACCGAGCGCGCCCGAGGGATCGTAGAGGATGAAGCTGACCGTCGCGTCATCCTCCGATTCGATGAAGGAGAATTCGGGATGAGCGTCCGCCGTGCTCTTCGCGTCGGCGGGATAGTATTTGTGCAGGCCCTTGTGGTCGCCGTAGATCAGCACGAGCGTGTTGTCGAGCAGCCCCTCCGCCTGCGCCCGTTCCAGAAAGGCGCCGATCTGCGCGTCGGTGTAGTGGACGGCGTTGATATAGGCAAAGGTCTTGTTGTCCGCGTCCTCTTCGGCGACGGGAAGAAGGAGTTCGTCGCTCTTTAACGCTTTGTAGATGCCGGTGAAGGGCATGTGGCTCGAGCAGAGGATGGTGTGCATATAGAAGGGACGGTCGGCGTCGCGCGCCTTCAGTTTTTCGTACACGAACCTTAAGATCTGCTCGTCGCTCATGTAGTTGTTGATGCGTTCGGATTTCTTGCCTTCCAGGAGGAAGAATTCGCACGCCGGGTCGTTTTCGTCAGTGTTGAAGCCGAAAGCGCTGCGGTAGGCGGTGCGGTAGTCCCAGACGCAATGGGCGCCGGAGCCGTTGATATGGGTGGTCTTGTAGCCGTGCGCGCGCAGGAGCGCGGGGATGTTCGGCACTTTTGTGTCAAGATGGTTCTTGAAAAAGATATCGGCGACGGGCAGAAGACCGGTGTTGATCATATAGTCGCAGTCGCTGCTGTTGCCGCTCTTGACCTGATCGTGCAGACCCGTGAAGAAGATCGAGGGTGCGCCGTCCTTGATCAGGGTGTTGAGGAAGGGCGTGATCTCCCTGCCGTTCACCGACTGCCCGAGCAGATTGTTCTCCAGGCTTTCGACCTGCAGAAGCAGGAGATTTCTGCCGGCGAACGTTCCGAAAAGGTCGCTTGCGGTATTCCGGCGGGCGCGGAAGGCGTAAAAATCGTCGATCTGCTGCCGCTCTTTTTTTGTGAGCGCCGAAACGGGCGGATCCGCCGTCGGGGTTTCGGGATCGGTCGGCGTTTCCGACGGGCTGTTTTGACCGGTCGGCGTATCTGACGGGCTTTCGGGAGAGGGAGGAGGCGCGGGCGCGTCCCCGGAGAAGAGATCCGCCGCGCACTCGAAGGCGTCGATCAGATGCCAGCCCGCCGGCGTAAAGGAAAAGGCGAGCGTTTTCCGGAACGGCGGGTCATAGAGATCGTAAAAGAGATCGCTTGCCAGCCCGAACAGATGAAGCGCGGGCAGAAGGAGAAGGACGGAAAGACAGAGCGCCGTGAAGGCGAGAAACCGCTTCACGCGCGACGCGCAAAGACGCCTGAACGCATTCTTCACGCCGTGCCCGCCGTCCTGCCCGTCCTTCTTTTTCTTTCGCCCTCCGGCGGGCTTCCCCGGCGCGTCGGGAAGGGGCTGTCCGCCCTTCTTTTTCGCGACGGTCCGGATGAGCGCCAGCGCGAGGGCGAGGATCCAGTCGGCAAAGAAGAGAAGGTCGAACGCCGAAAACAGTCCGAAGACCGTTTCGGGCGACAGATAACCGTCCTGCGCCGCCTCCCCCGCGAGGGAGAAGAGCGACAGACTGAACATTTCGGGAAAGGCGCGGTAGTAGCAGACGTCGAACATGAAAAAGACCGTCAGAAGTCCCGAAAAAACCGACGCGTAGATCGCGGCGCTCTTTCTCTTTTTGAACAGCAGGACCGGCGCGAAGAAAAGACAGAGGGAAAAGAAGGAGAAAATAAGCCCCAGGATCAGCTCCCGCGGGTTTTCGACCGGCGACGGAACGTAGTGATCGCCGCCCGCAAAAAAGCACTGGAGCAGAAGGTTCTTTGCGTACGCGCCTGCAAAGAGCAGGGGGATCAGCAGTTTTTCATATTCGGTTTTGCGTAAAAAGAGGGATAGTTTCTTCATTGTCAGCCTTCACAAAACGTCGGGTGCCGAAAACGCGCCGGCGTGATCTCTTTTTATTCGTTTGTTGTATTCCCACTATATAGATGTCAAAAAAGAGGGAAAAGTATCAACCGTTTTCAAGTGTTTACAAAAAATTCACACTTGAACGGGGAAAGGCGAAAGCGCCGCATTTCCCGGCGCGGGCGGTCGCGGGAAACGAAACCGCGCGGCAAAACCGACGCCGGGGCAAAACAGGCGGGGCGTTCCGTTTCACGCTTTCGCGCGAAGCGGAACGCCCCGCAGAGGATTTACCGTCCGGACAAGGTCACCTGCCCTGTCACTGTCCGGCGGGCAGATGCCTGCCGTTATAGATCTTGTTTGCGCCGTTCCAGATGTGGACCTGCTTGACGAATGCGATCAGCGGTCCCAGTCCGAACAGCAGCCAGCCGATGAGCGTCCAGCAAAGCCATCCGCCGCCGGTGATGCGCGGCGTCTGTCCCGCGCTTTTCACCGCCTGTGCGAATTTGTTGCAGACGCGGAAGTTCCAAATCATATAGTAGATGCCGAGCGTGATGATCGAAAGGAAGATATAGGCCAGTTTTTTGTCAAAAAAAGCAGAATAAGCAAAAAATGCGGGCGGATCCCGCCGTGAAAGCGACGGGGTCCGTCCGCAGGTTTTTATGGGTTTACTGCCCGTCCGGGGGAGTCTGAGGGGCAGCGAGTTTTCCGCCGACCATGCCGGAGACGAGCGCCGCGAGATCGATGCCGGTCGATTCCTTCACGCCCTCGATGACCTGGTTGGTCGAAGACATGACGTCCTTCACGACCTTGGTGGCGTTGCCGTCGCCGTACATCACGATGCGATCGGTCTGCGCCAGGGGAGAAGCGGCGTTCTTCACGACCTCGGGAAGCGCGGAGAGGTACATCTCCAGAATGGAGGCCTCGCCCATCTTCTTCTGCGCTTCGGCTTTCTTTTCGATGGCTTCCGCCTCGGCGAGCCCTTTGGCGCGGATACCCTCGGCTTCCTGCTCCATCGCGTAGCGCTGCGCGTCCGCGGCGGCCTTGCGTGCTTCGGCTTCCTTCTGCGCTTCATAGGCTTTGGCTTCGGCGTCTCTCTGACGGCGGATGAGGTCGGCTTCCGCTTCCTTCTCGGCGCGGTACTTCATCGCGTCCGCCTGCTTGCGCACTTCGGCGTCGAGCTTGCGCTCTTTCAGTGCGATCTCTTTTTCGGCCAGCTCCGCTTCCTTGATCTTGCGGGCGATGTCGGCGTCGGAGCGGGTGACCTCAATGGTCTTGCGCTCGGTCTCCTGCTGGATACTGTACGCGGCGTCCGCCTCGGCGCGCTTGGTGTCGGCCTTGACCTTCATTTCCGCCTGCTGGATGGCGAGCGCGGCGTTCTGTTCGGCGATCTTCTTTTCGGTTTCGACCTTGACGGCGTTCGCCTCTTCCTGGGCATTCGCCGAAGCGATCGAGATATCGCGCTGCGCGTTGGCTTTCGCGATCTGCGCCTGTTTGCGGATCTGCTCGACGTTGTCGATACCCATGTTCTCAATGGTGCCGGCGCCGTCCTTGAAGTTCTGAATATTGAAGTTGACGACCTCGATGCCGAGTTTTTCCATATCGGGCACAACGTTCTCGGTGATCTTCTTCGCCACACCCTGACGGTCCTGGACCATTTCCTTAAGGCCTACCGAGCCGACGATCTCGCGCATATTGCCCTCAAGCACCTGGGTGACGAGCGAGATCAGTTCCTTCTGGCTCATGCCGAGCAGCGCTTCCGCGGAGCGGTTGAGCAGTTCGGGGTTGGAGGAGATCTTGATGTTCGCCACACCGTCGACGGTCACGTTGATAAACTCGTTGGTCGGCACGGCTTCGGAGGTCTTGACGTCGACCTGCATGACGCGCAGGGACAGTTTGTCAAGCCGTTCGAAGAAGGGGAGCTTGAAGCCCGATTTTCCGATGAGGATGCGGCGCTTGCCCATGCCGGAAATGATATAGGCGGTGTCGGGCGGTGCCTTGATGTAGCCGGTCGCAAAGGTGAGCAGCACCAAAACGCCGAGAATGATGAGAAGAATGAAGGGCCAGGGCATGATTGTTCACTCCTTTTATAATGAATGTCGGTGACAAACGAAAGACGTCACCGTTTGTCAGTTTCGGAATGCGGCAGCCGTCCTTTGGAGGGGAAAAGAGAGGGGGAAAGAAGAAACGGACGGCTGCCGCGGGAAGAGATCGGATATTAACGGCTGTCGGTGTTGTTTGCCGGACGTTCAGGTTTCGGGCGTTTCCGCGGGGGTCTCGGTCTTTTCGGTCAGACTGCCGATGATCGGCAGGACCGTGCCCTCGTCGCCCATGTAGTACAGGGGCAGCTTGCCGTCCCACTGCTTGATCTCGTAGTAGCGGATGAGCATCTGATCGAGCGAGGCGCGCAGCGCGTCGTTGATCGCCGCGTCCTTCTTGCCGGCGTATTCCGCGGCGTCCGCCTGGATCTGCAGAACGTCCTTCTCGGCTTCCGCCTGGATGCGCGCCACGTCCGCGGCTGCCTGCGCCGCGATCCTGTCGCGCTCCGCCTTGGAGGTCTGCTCGATCACCATCTGCTCCTGCTGGGTCTTTGCCTTCAGCTTCTGCTGTTCGGCGACCTGCTTCTCCTCGACGGCGTTTGTGAAGGCGTCGGAGAAGTCGATGTTCTCGACGGCGGTGTTGATCAGGATGATGTTGTACTGTTCAAGCTCGGGCTTCAGCGCGTCGCGGATCTTGCCGGTCATCTCGTCGCGCGAGGCGACCAGACTTTCGGCGGTGTAGTGCGCGATCACCGATTTGACCGCCTGCTGAATGCGGGGGATGATGACGGTGTCGTAATAGTTGACGCCGATCGACTTATAGATGTTCTGCGCGTTTTCCTTGCTGATCTGGTAGTTGATCGAGTAGATCACCTGGACCTCCTGAATGTCGGAGGAGAAACAGGGCATATTGATCGTCGCCTTCTGCGTCCGGTTGTCCATCGGAACGACCTTCTGCCAGGGAGCGATGAAATGGAGCCCCGCCTCCAGCGTCTTGTCCTCGACCTTCTCAAAGGTCGTCAAGATGCCGGTGTGTCCGGTCGGGACGGTGGCGAAGCATCCGGGAATGATGAGCAGAAGCGCCAGGATGCACAGCACCTGCCGCGGACGCATCCTCCAGGACTTGTTTTTCGTGTCGATGCCCAGCGCGACGAAAAGAACGAGCGCCGCGAAAATTGCGAGTACGAACCAACCCATAAGTAAATACCTGCCTTTCTTGATCTGCGGTTTGTTATTGACGTTCTATGAAACGGAGCGGGATCCGCTCCGGTAAAGCGGGAAAGGATCAGCCGCCGTCCGGCGGAAAGGCGCCGTAAGGGGGCAGGGAAGAAAGCGCTTCCCGCGCGCTGCGCAGACAGCGCGCAGACTGATAGGCGAGATAAGCGACCTTCAAAATCTCCCGCAGTGCGTTTCCGGCGCCGGGGAGCGGCTCCGGAAAGTCCGCGGTGACGCGCCGCACCGCGTCCGGCAGTTCGTCCGGGGCGCCGCAGGCGTCGAGCAGTCTGACGAAATAGACGTAGAGCAGCGTGTCGTCGATCAGATCGTCGCTCTCATCGTCGAGGTGTCCGTTGATACGCGAGATGAGATCCGTGATCTCGCCGATATTGAGACTGTCGCGCAGCAGATTGATCAGTACGATCCGGCAGAACTGCCGCTCGGTGTAGCGCTTGTTCCGCGGGGGCGTGAGATAGCCGCGCCGTACCAGTTCTGTACCATATAACCCTCTATGCCCGCAAGCTCCGTGACCTGCGAGAGCACCAGTCCGCCGCCGAGAAAAAGGCCGTCCAAGATCTCCATGGCGTCCTTCGCGTTCTCGCGCGGGATCGCCGTTCCGGGCAGTTTGCATTCCGAACGCATACCGTTTTGTCCTTTCGTTTCTTCCTGTACCACGATTGTATCACACAATCGCTTGATTGTCAAGACAAATCTTTTGACAATTATTGAAATCATACGATTGCACAAAATAATCTTGCGATTTTTGTGCAAAAAACATAAAAAAAGACGCTTCCTCCGGCGCACGTGCGCGGGGAAGCGTCCTTTTGCGGGACAGGGGCGGTCAGATGCCGAAATATCTCTTGAGCAGACCCGCGAACGCCTTGCCGTGGCGGGCTTCGTCGCGCGCCATTTCATGGACGGTGTCGTGGATGGCGTCGAGATTCTGCTGTTTCGCCTTCTTGGCGAGCTCGAACTTGCCGGCGGTCGCGCCGTTCTCGGCGGCGACGCGCATCTCAAGGTTCTTCTTGGTGCTGTCGGTCAGCACTTCGCCGAGCAGTTCGGCGAATTTCGCGGCGTGTTCGGCTTCCTCGAACGCGGCGGTCTTCCAGTATTCGGCGATCTCGGGATAGCCTTCTCTTGCGGCGACGCGCGCCATGGCGAGGTACATACCGACCTCGGTGCATTCGCTCTGGAAGTTCGCGCGCAGACCGTCGAGGATCTCGGGGTCGGTGCAGGTCTTCTTTGCGACGCCGAGTTCATGCTCGGCAGCCCACGTCATGGCGTCTTCCTCAAGCGGAATGAATTTTTCGCCGGGCGCGCGGCAGAGCGGGCATCTTTCGGGCGGGTTCTCGCCTTCGACGATCTCCCCGCAGATGGTGCATTTCCATTTTTTCATCATGTATCTCCTTCTCGGGGAAACGGTGGTTTGTGGTGGTCTCCCCACTTCCTATTATATATGAAAGGAATGATTTGTCAAGAGCGGCGGGGAAGTTTCTGAAAAAAGTTCGGGCGGATCAGAGCCCGGAACCGGTTCGGAAAACAGAACCCGGCGCGTTTCATTTTGCATTTGTTCATCTTTCACAAAAAAAGATGAAAAGTCCGTTAAAATTATCCAACTTGCGTATTGACTTTTCGAGGGATCGGTAGTAAAATAAAGGCACAAACAGAATATTTTGTCGGTATAAATCAAATGATACGGTTTTGAAGTTTCTACCCTGCCGCCGTAAATGGCAGGACTATCGACCCATAAGGGACAGGCGATTTTTTGGCTGTCCTTTGGCGTTTTTTTGAGCGGAAACTTCAAGAAAGGGAGTTTCCGCTCCTGTATTTTTACCGTTTTATGGCGCGCAGGCGCCGGAGGGACTGTATGAAGCTGCTGGAAGATCGGATCATCAAAGAGGGCGAGGTCCTGGGGAAGGACGTGCTGAAGGTCGACTCCTTCATCAATCACCAGATCGACGTGCGTTTTCTCATCCGCCTCGGCGCGGAGTTCGCCGCCCGTTACCGCGGCGAGCACATCACCAAGATCCTGACGCTCGAAGCGTCGGGCATCGCGGTGGCGGCGATGACGGCGCTTCATTTCGACGTTCCGGTGGTATTCGCCAAGAAGATGGCGTCGCGCAACATCGGAAACGAGGTCTATTCCACGGAGGTCCCCTCCTTTACGCGCGGGAACGTCAATACCGTTTACGTATCGAAGAAGTATCTGAAAAAGGAAGACAGGGTGCTGATCATCGACGATTTCCTTGCCGACGGCAATTCGCTCTCGGGCATGATCGCGCTGTGCGATCAGGCGGGCGCGGCGGTGGTCGGCTGCGGCGTGCTGATCGAGAAGGTCTTCCAGGGCGGCGGCGACAGAGTCAGACGGCGCTGCAGAGTCGAATCGCTCGCGAAGATCGCGAGTATGGAGGACGGGAAGATCGTCTTCGCGCCCGACGCTTCCAAAACGGATCTGTGAGAGCAGAGGACTCTCTGATCATAAACCCATCATCATTACGGAGGATTGAAAAATGGCAAAGAAAATTCTTGCACTTGTTTTAGCGGTCCTGATGACGGCAGTCGTCTTCGCTTCCTGCAGCGGCACGAATGAAAATCAGACGACGCAGGCAAAGCCCACCGGCGAAACCGCGCCCGCAACGGAAACGAAGCCCGCGGAAGGTCCGAACGCAGTGACCCTGAAAAACGTCAAGATCGGTTTCATTTTCCTGCACGACGAGCAGTCCACCTACGATAAGAACTTCATTGACGCCGCCAAGGCGACGCAGACCGCGCTCGGACTTACCGACGCGCAGGTGCTCATCAAGACCGGCGTTCCCGAAGGCAACGAATGCTACGAAGCCGCCGCGGACCTGGTCGACCAGGGCTGCAACATCGTGTTTGCCGACTCCTTCGGCCACGAGGACTATATGATCAAGGCGGCAAAGGAATTCCCGAACGTCCAGTTCTGCCACGCGACCGGCACCAAGGCGCACACCGAAAACCTCTCCAACTTCCACAACGCGTTCGCCTCGATCTATGAGGGCAGATTCCTTGCCGGCGTCGCCGCGGGACTCAAGCTCAACGAAATGATCGAAGCCGGCACCATCAAGGCGGAAGAAGCGAAGATCGGTTACGTCGGCGCTTTCCCCTACGCGGAAGTGATTTCGGGCTTCACCTCCTTCTTCCTCGGCGCGCGCAGCATCTGCCCGTCCGCCACGATGGAAGTGGACTTCACCAACTCCTGGTTCGACGTGGACGCCGAACGTGAAATGGCGAACAAGCTCATGGACAGAAAGTGCGTTCTGATCAGCCAGCACGCCGACTCGATGGGCGCTCCCGGCGCCTGCGAGCTCCGCGGCGTTCCGGACGTCTCCTATAACGGTTCCACGGCGGCTACCTGCCCCAACACCTATATCGTTTCCTCGAAGATCAACTGGCAGCCCTATTTTGAACTGATCATCAAGAGCGTCGTCGAAGGCAAAGCCATTCCCGCCGACTGGTCCGGCACCATCGCGACCGGCTCCGTCCAGTTGACCGAGCTCGGCGCCAAGGCGCCCGCCGGCACGCAGGCGAAGATCGACGAGATCAAAGCCAAACTGACTTCCGGCAGTCTGAAGGTCTTCGATACCGCGACCTTCAAGGTGAACGGCGAGACCCTGACCACCTACAAAGCCGACGTCGATACCGATCCCTCCTACACGCCCGACACCGAAGCGATCGCAGACGGCTACTTCCATGAATCGGAATACCGTTCCGCGCCCTACTTCGATCTGACCATTGACGGCATCACGCGTCTTGACAAGCAGTAAACGTTCATAAACAATCAAAGAGGTCGGGGCGTTCCGCTTTTATAAAGGCGGAACGTCTCCGACCCCGTTCACTTTCTTCAGATATGGAAACAAAGACGGCTGACAAAAAAATACCGGCGCTTGAACTGAAGGGACTGACCAAGCGCTTCGCCGGCAAGGTGCTGGCGAACGACCACGTCGATCTGACGCTCTATCGGGGCGAGATCCTCTCGGTGCTCGGCGAGAACGGAAGCGGCAAGACCACCCTGATGAATATGATCGCCGGGATCTATTTCCCCGACGAGGGGCATATCCTCGTGAACGGCGAGCCGGCGGTCATCGCGTCGCCGAGGGACGCGCACCGCTATAAGATCGGGATGATCCACCAGCATTTCAAACTCGTGGAGGTCTTTTCCGCCGCCGAGAATATCGTCCTGGGCGACGAGGGCGGCTTTCGTCTGAATAAGGCGGCGGCGCGCAAAAAGGTGACGGGGATCGCCGAAAAATACGGCTTTTCGATCGACCCCGACAAATACATCTATGAGATGAGCGTTTCCGAAAAGCAGACGGTCGAGATCGTGAAGGTCCTCTACCGCGGCGCCGATATCCTGATCTTAGACGAGCCGACGGCGGTCCTGACGCCGCAGGAGATCGAAAAGCTCTTCGCGGTCCTGCGCAGGATGAAGGAGGACGGCAAGGCGATCATCATCATCACGCACAAACTGCACGAGGTGATGGCGATCTCCGACCGCGTCGCCGTTCTGCGTAAGGGCGTGCACGTCGGCACGCTCAATACCGCCGAAACGAACGAGAAGGAACTCACCGATTATATGGTCGGCAGGAAGATCGACCTCAATATCGAACGTCCAGCACCTCAGGATCCCGTCAAGCGGCTTGAGGTCCGGGATCTGACGGTCGCCGATCCCGACGGCGTGAAGGTGCTTTCCAACGTCGGCTTCACGGCGTACGGCGGTGAGATCCTGGGGATCGCGGGCATTGCCGGCAGCGGTCAGAGGGAACTGCTCGAAACGATCGCGGGACTGATCCGTCCCGCCGCGGGCGACGTTCTGTACGACGATCCGAAGACCGGAAAGACCGTCGATCTGCGCGCGAAAACGCCGGGGCAGATCAGGGAACTGGGCGTGCGGCTCTCCTTCGTGCCCGAGGACCGTCTGGGCATGGGGCTCGTCGGCAATATGGACATCACCGACAATATGATGCTGCGCAGTTACCGCAAGGGCAGGTCTCTTTTCGTGAACCGCAGCGACCCGAAGAAGCTGGCCAACGCGATCATCGAAAGTCTGCAGGTCAGTACCCCCGGCACGTCTACGCCCGTGCGCCGTCTTTCGGGCGGCAACGTGCAGAAGGTGCTGGTCGGCAGAGAGATCGCGCTCGCGCCGACGGTGCTGATGGCGGCGTATCCGGTGAGGGGGCTGGACATCAATTCCTCCTATATGATCTACGATCTGCTCAACGGGCAGAAGAAGAACGGCGTCGCCGTGATCTTTGTCGGCGAGGACCTCGACGTGCTCGTCGAACTCTGCGACCGCATCCTCGTGCTCTCCTCCGGGCGTGTGGCGGGCATCCTTGACGGCAGAGGCGCCGACAAGGAAACGATCGGACGTCTGATGACTTCCGGCGGGCGTTCTGACAACGGTACGCCGGAGGATACGAGGGAGAAAGGAGGAACTGCGCAATGACGGAACAGAAGAAAAAGGCGCGCGAGCCGCTCTTCCATATCGTCAAGCGCGCGGAGCTCCCGCTGTTTCAGGCGTGGGGGATCCGGGTGCTCGCGGTCCTCGCGGCGCTGATCCTCAACGCGCTGATCTTAATGATCCTGACCGGGCAGAATCCGCTTGCCATTTACGGCTCGATGTTTTCGGGCGCCTTCGGCACGGCGCGCAGGATCTGGAACCTCTTTCAGGCGCTGGCGATGCTCCTCATGGTGTCGCTCGCCGTGACCCCCGCCTTCAAAATGCGCTTCTGGAATATCGGCGCGGAAGGTCAGGTGCTGGTCGGAGGACTTGCGACCGCCGCCGTGATGTTCTACTTCGGCGGGAAAATGCCGACGTGGCTGCTCTTTGTGACGATGACCGCGGCGAGCGTTCTCGCCGGGATCGTCTGGGCGGTGATCCCCGCGGTCTTCCGGGCGAAATGGAAGATCAACGAAACGCTCTTCACCCTGATGATGAACTATATCGCGATCCAGCTCGTCAGCTTCTTCATCAATACCTGGGTCACGAGCGGCTCCGGTACGCTCTCTCCGATGAGCGAATACGGATTTCCGAAGGTCGGACCGAGCGCCTATTTTCTCAATATTATGATCGTGCTCGTCTTCACGGTCGTCATGTATATCTACCTGCGCTTCACGAAGCACGGCTATGAGATCGCCGTGGTCGGCGAAAGCGAGAAGACCGCGATGTATATCGGCGTCAACGTCAAGAAGGTCGTCGTCCGCACGATGGTCCTGTCGGGCGCGCTCTGCGGCGTCGCAGGCCTTCTGCTCGTGGGCGGTACCAGCCATACGATCAGTACCTCGACCGCCGGGGGCAGGGGATTCACCGCGATCATCGTCTCGTGGCTCGCGAAATTCGATCCTCTCTATATGATCCTGACCGCTTTTCTGGTGGTCTTCCTGCAGGCGGGCTCGGCGCAGATCGTCACCGACTTCCGCATCGACAGCGCGATCTCCGATATCGTGACGGCGGTCATCCTCTTCTTCATCATCGGCTGTGAATTCTTCATCAATTACCGCATCACGCGGAGCGAAAGGGGTTGAGCGTATGGCGGTGATCAATTTCATTTTCAGCGCCGTGCGCATCGCCATGGCGTTCCTGCTCGGCTCCACGGGCGAGACGCTCACCGAAAAATCGGGGCACCTCAACCTCGGAATCCCCGGGATCATGTGCGTCGGCGCCGCCGGCGGATGCGTCGCCGAGGCGCTCTATACCCGCGCCGCCGTCGCCGGAAAGACCGAGGCGCCCGCCGAATACGGACAGTATATTTCGCCCTTTCTCGCCGTCGTGATCCCGATTTTCGCGGCGTTTCTCTGCGCGGCGCTCATGGGTCTTCTGTACAGTTTCCTGACCGTGACGCTGCGCGCCAATCAGAACGTTTCGGGTCTGGCGCTCACCACGCTCGGGATCGGCGTCGCCGACTATATGATCTCGACCGTGCGCCCGGCGGAGTTCGGGCACGCCAGCAAATACTTCACGGCGTATCTGCCCTTCGCCGACAGTCTCGGCGGCTTCGGAAAACTCTTCTTTTCCTACGGCGTGATGGTCTATCTGTCGGTCTTCATCGCGCTCGCCGTTTCCTTTGTTCTCTTCAAGACCTCGGTCGGGCTTCGTCTGCGGTCGGTGGGCGAGGATCCCGCGACCGCCGACGCCGCCGGCATCAGCGTCACGAAATACCGCTATATCGCCACGCTCGTGGGCAGCGGGATCGCGGGGCTGGGCGGACTGACCTACGTCATGGACACCCTCAACGGCAACTGGGAGTACGTCATCGACGCCATCGGCTGGCTCTCGATCGCGCTGGTCATCTTCACCGTCTGGAAGCCGCATCTGGGCATTCCGGGATCGATCCTCTTCGGCGCGCTCTATATCGCCGGCAGTTATATCAGCGGCGTCTCGACCGCCAACAAATCGCTGATCAAGATGCTCCCCTACGCCGTGACGGTGATCGTGCTGATCATCACCGGCGTGCGGCGAAAGAAAGAGAACCGTCCGCCGCAGGGGCTGGGGGTCAACTATTTCCGCGAAGAACGGTGAGGAGCACCGCCGGGAGCGGGGACGAAAAAACAAAAGCAAGCGTACAAACGCCGATTCTACGGGCAAGGGGCTGTTTCATTTGCCTGCAAATGAGCAGCCCCCGCAAAACGGATGGTCGGGATCCCGTCCGTTTTGCGCGACTTTTGCGGTTTTGTCCGGACAGGCGAACGCTTATTGTGTAACAATATGACAAAACCGAGGCGTG
>JAFTCT010000103.1 GCA_017454525.1 Clostridia bacterium | reverse complement strand
TACGAGATCGTCCCGTTCGGTGCTGAAATTCATCGAAAAGATCAACCGCCGGTACGGCACGACGACGCTGATCATCACCCACAACGAGGCGATAGCGGATCTTGCCGATACCGTGGTGCGCATCCGCGACGGAAAGATCGCGTCTGTCACCGAAAACGCAAATAAGCGGACCGCCGACGAGATAGAACTGTGAGGCGCCTATGAAACTGAACAAAAGGTACGTCCGCAGTATCAAAGCCAATCTTCCGTTTTATATCGCCGCGTCGGTCCTGACGACGGTGACGCTTCTGATGTTCTACCTTTTCTATATCGCGGGCACGGGCATCAACGCTTACGGAGACAATTTCTTTTCGGAATACAAGCTCGAGAGCGCGACGTTTTCAACGTATAAGGAGATACCCGACGAAGAACTGTCGGCGCTTGAGGGCAAATACGGCGTTACGCTTGAAAAGGAGCGTTTCGCAGGGGTCGATGACGGAGACGTGCGCGTCCGCGTTTTTGCTCCGAACAAAAAGATCGATCTGTACGAGATACAGGACGGACGTGATCTCGGGTCGGACGGCGAAGTCCTGATCTCGGCGGGA
Source organism: Clostridia bacterium (assembly GCA_017454525.1). Taxonomy (GTDB): domain Bacteria; phylum Bacillota; class Clostridia; order Oscillospirales; family CAG-272; genus UBA11512. Next base: position 2,542 of record JAFTCT010000103.1, on the reverse strand, counting down.
TACTCGGTCGAAAACGGCGTGAAACCGGGCGATCAAATAAAGGTGGGCGGTAAAGAATATACCGTCGCGGGAACGTTTCTGCGACCGGATTACCTCTATATGGTCGAAAACGAGTCGGACGATTACAAAAACGTGACGTCGTTCTTTCTCGCCTATATGACCGGAAACGAGTTTGCCTCGCGCTTCGGCGGCGGCAGTATCAACAACAAGGTGATTTACGGCAAAGACACCGACGAGACCGCTTTTCGCCGACAGATCAACGATGACTATTTTATGTCCGGGTATCTGGCGGCGGCGAACAACAAACGCGTAACATTCGTTCACGAGCAGGCGGATATGTTCCTTATGTCCTCCTGGTTCATCCTTGTGATCTTCCCGCTGCTCACCGTAGCGCTCGTTTGTATCCTGCTCGGCCGCCGCATCCGAGCGGAGCAGAAGCTGATCGGCACGCTTTCGGCGCTCGGGTATGAAAAATCGAAACTGATGCGCCATTACAGTCTGTTCGCGCTGATCCCGGGCGTTATCGGAGGACTTCTGACCTCGGTCGCCGCGCTGATCCTGTCAACGCCGTTCGGCTCGCTCGGGCTTGCAGATTACGAGCCGATGAAGCCGGCTTTTTCTCTGCCGGTGTGGGTGGCGGTCGCCGGCGTAGTGATCCCGGCGCTTATCTACTACTTCGCCGCCATGCTCCGCGTTCGCAGATTGCTTTCCGAAGATACGGTCAAGCTGCTTGCAGGACAGATCGGTAACGATGCGAAAAGCCGCAGAATACTGTCGCGTAAAAAAGCGCCGATAAAGCGTAAATTCGCTGTCAGACAGCTGGTCGGAAGTCCCGGAAGGAGCTTCGTGATCTTTCTCGGAATATTCCTCGGAGCTATGATTGTCGCGTTCGCTTTTTCGTTCATCGATTCCGTGAAAGCGGTGGGCGTGCAGGCTCACGGCGAATTCGGCAGCTTCAAATACGAATACGTTCTGAATACGCTCAAAGACGGCAGGCCGGAAGACGGCGAGGCCGTGTTCGTGCTGCCTTATGAGGATAAAGAAGCACGACGCTTCACGCTGATGGGACTTGACGGCGACGCCGTGCTCTGGAACAGGACGCTGACAGGCGGCGAGACCGCCGATACCGACAACGGATTTTATATCACCACTCTTTTTGAAGAGATCTTCGGCGTTCATAAGGGCGGCTCCTTCACCTTCCGCAGTATCGCGACGCTGGAGGAAAAGACCGTCAGGATCGACGGCGTGATCAAAAACGGATATCAGAGCTATATCCTCACCTCCCGCGAAAAGGCGGCGGAGATCGCCGGCGTGGAGGGCGAAAAGTATAACGCCGTTCTTGCGGACAAAGCCCTCGGCTATAAGAGTGACGAGGTGACCGAGATCATTTCCGACAAGACCTACGAGGTGCAGATGGACAATATGATGACCGCCATGGGCGGACTGATCTACGCGTTTATGATCATCGGTATGATCGTCTGTATCGCTTCGCTTTACGCTACTATCAACACTGTTATCGCGGAAAACAGCCACAATATCTCGATGCTGAAGGTGCTGGGCTATGAGAACAGGCGGATCGATTCGATGATCCTGTCGTCCAATCACCTGCTTCTGATCCCCGGGATCGCGCTCGGTATCGCCGCCGCGTACGGCGTCATGGCGTGGTACTGCGCCGAGTTCGTGGAGGTGGAAAGCATCATCATCCCTGCGACGCTTTATCCGCAAAGTATCCTGTATACGGTGCTCATCACCGCCGCGAGCTATATCATCTCGCTCCTTCTCCTTCGCCGCAAGGTCGACCGCACCGATATGATCGCGGCGCTCAAGGACGGACGCGAATAGAAACAGGAGAAGCAAAGTGGTCGAGAGATCATACAGGCGAATACCAGATGAAATTGTTATCGGAAAGAGGAACTGAAAGATGAAACAAAAGAAGCAGAACGAGATCGGCGTACTTCTCGGCTACGCCGGGAAGTACAGGGCGCTGACGTTTTTGGGGATGTTCCTTTCGGCAGTCGCCATGATCATGGGCATGGTTCCTTACGTCTGCATCTGGCTGGCGGCAAGAGATCTGATCGCCGTCGCTCCGAACTGGACGGAGGCAACAGAAATCGCAAAATACGGCTGGGCGGCGTTCGGATTCGCCTTCGGCGGCATCATAATTTACTTCGCAGCGCTGATGTGCACGCACCTTGCTGCCTTCCGTACCGCCTCGAATATCAGAAAGCAGGGCGTCGCTCACCTGATGAAAACGCCGCTCGGCTTCTTTGACAACAACGCCTCGGGCTTCCTGCGCAACCGTCTGGACGGCGGCGCGGGAGAGACCGAAACGCTGCTCGCTCACAATCTCGCCGACATCGTCGGCACGGCGGCGATGTTTGTCGGAATGCTCGTTCTGATGTTCGTTTTTGACTGGCGTATGGGCGCGGCCTGTCTGCTTGCCGCCGTGATATCGGTCCTCGCCATGTTCACGATGATGGGCGGAAAGAACGCGAAGCTGATGATGGAGTATCAGACAGCGCAGGACGTGATGAGCAAAGCG
>JAFTCT010000102.1 GCA_017454525.1 Clostridia bacterium | reverse complement strand
GCCATGATCATCTCGAAATCCTCTATCGAGTTGTCCCACATTTTTATATTATTCGCTATCGTGTCCTCGAACAGGATGATATCCTGATCGACAACGGCGACCGACCCTGTGAAAACGCTGCGGTCGATCTGATTTATCGTCCTGCCGTCGAAAAGGATCTCGCCGCTCCACGGCTGATATAGTCCGGAAATAAGCTTTGACAGCGTGGACTTGCCGCAGCCCGACGTTCCGACGAACGCCACGCGCTGTCCCCGTTTCAGATCGAGGTTGAAATTCTCGATCAGCGGCGCTTCAAGCGGCGAATAACCGAACGTCACGTTCTTCATCACAAGAGAGCCGGAGAGTTTGTTGAAATCCTCCTCCGTTTCGCCTTCCGCCTGCTGCTTCTCGTTCTTTTCAAAGACCGGATCGTCCGGGTACTCCATCACGTCCTCGATCCGTTCCATCGACGTTCTCATTTCCTGCATCGTCTGTCCGGCGGAGATCAGCTCCCCCGCGGGAGCGATGAATGATCCGAGAAATCCCTGAAACGCGAAGATCATACCGGGCGTAAAGCTGCCTGTCATCGCAAGCCATACGCCGAGGATGAGGACCGCCATATTCATGATCCCGGCGATCGCCGAGGGGATCAGACCGAGATACTGATTGAGTTTCTCGTAGCGCACCGTCTGCGTATTGACCGACGCCTGATACCCCGACCATTTCTCGAAAAAGCCGTTTTCGGAGCCGCTGGCTTTGATCGTCTCGATCATTTCAATGCCCGATACCGTGGCAGCGGTGAGTTTGCCGCTGTCGCGCATCATGACGCGCGTGATATTGACGCGTTTTTTCGAGATGAACCGCGAAACGAAGAGTTGAAAGATCACCGACGCGACACCAACGAGGGTGAGCATCCACGAATAGCGGATCATGACCGCAAGATAGAACACCATCATCACCGTGTTCAGAAACAAAGGCGCCAAGGTATTGACGATCTGACCGGCAATCGAGGCGTTCGATTCCTTGCGCTGCTGAACGTCGCCCGCCATGCGCTGGGAGAAAAACTCCATCGGCAGACGGAGGACTTTCCACATATACGTGCTGTTGCCGACGACCGCCATTTTGCCGTCGAGTTTCAGAGAATAGATCGCACCGATCCAGCCCGCGGTGATCTGTATGAGCGCGATCACGATCAAACCGATCATAAACGGTATAAACCACCCCGGCTGATTCTGCGTCAGAAGTTCGTCTAAGAAAACGCGTGAAAAGCCCGCCGAAACGATCCCGACGAGCGTTGAGATCACCGAAGTGATGACGACGAACGCCATAGCCCCTCCCGCGCCGCGAAGTCTCTTCTTCGCAAAGTCAAAAATGCGCTTCGGCTCGCCGCCCGGTACGAATTCTTCTCCGGGCTCGATCAAAAGACAGATGCCCGTAAAACTCTCGTCGAATTTTTCAAGCGTCACGGTATAATCGCCCCTCGCCGGATCGTTGAGAAACACTTTGTTCCCGCGGAATCCGTCGCACACGACGAAATGATTGAAGTCCCAGTGGATGATGCACGGGAACTTGCCGTTTTGGCGCAGCGTTTCCGGCTCGAACCGGTATCCCTTCGCCGTAAAGCCGTAGCTTCTCGCCGCTTTGAGGATGTTGCCCGCTTTGCTGCCGTCGCGGGAGACGCCGCAGTCCCGTCTGACCTGTTCAAGCGGCACCCATTTATTGTAATAAGCCATCACCATACACAGGCAGGCTGCGCCGCATTCGAGCGCCTCCATCTGCATGATGACCGGCACCTTTGCGACGCCGTGCGTTACAGGCCGTTTTATTCCTTGTTCACTCATAATTCATCCTGTCAGTTTATAACGAAAGAGATCGGCGCGACCTCTTTTGTGCTGCCGTCCGCGTCCTTGACCTCGATCCTGCCGAAAATGCTCCAAACGAGAAGCCCGGAAAGCAGGACCAAAAGCGCCAGAAGCGCGATCCACACCGAAGGAGAGGTAACGCGTTTATAGTCGCTCAGCGACTCCGGACCGGAGACCCTGTC
>JAFTCT010000020.1 GCA_017454525.1 Clostridia bacterium | reverse complement strand
GTGCGTCCGGCGGCGAGCTGTTTTGCCGCAGAACAAGGCGTACAAATTGAAACAATACTTTGTGTATTGTGAAATTTGGCAACGCAGTTATGCGGCAAAACAGCCGCCGAAGCATTGCTGTCCGGATGTGCTATGAATATTCAGAGGTCCCCAATATTCATTTCAAAACTTAATCGGGGCGATACGCCCTTGATTTTATCCGAAGTAGTTAGCCTACGCTAACCAAAGGAGGACGATCCATGTTTATAGAGATCAAAGCTGCGAAAAAACAGTACGGCACGGGCGAGGCGGCGGTTTACGCGCTCGACGGCGTTGACTTTTCGCTTGAAAAAGGAAAGCTCTGCGTCATTCTCGGTCCGTCAGGCTCCGGAAAAAGCACGCTGCTGAATATGATCGGAGGGCTTGATTCACTCGACTCCGGCGAGATCACCGTTGACGGACAAAAGATCACGGGACTTTCGAAAAAGGCGCTGACCGCCTACCGCAAAATGAGCGTCGGCTTTATCTTTCAGTTTTACAATCTGATCCCCGATTTGACCGTCGAGGAAAACGTACAGGTCGTATCGGAGATCGCCGCAAATCCACTTGATATGGATGAGATACTGACCGCACTTGACATTGAAAAGTACCGTTACCGCTTCCCCCGTGAGCTTTCAGGCGGTCAGCAGCAGAGAGTCGCCATTGCCCGCGCCATGGTCAAAAACCCGAAGCTCCTGCTCTGCGACGAGCTGACCGGCGCGCTCGATACGAAATCGTCCCGCTCGGTGCTGAGATTCATCGAAAAGATCAACCGTCAGTACGGCACGACGACGCTGATCATCACGCACAACGAGGCGATCGCCGATCTTGCCGATACCGTCGTGCGCATCCGCGACGGAAAAATCGCGTCGGTCGCCGAAAACGCGGAAAAGCTGACAGCGGACGAGATAGAGTTGTGAGGCGCGGCGTGAGCCCTTTGAATGTCTTCACCTTATCCCGTTATTGCTCACGCCCGAATTACTGCTTCGAGCGGGACCCAAACCCGCTCGATCGGCGAAGCCGAACGCAGTATTTCCAAAAGAAAATATACCGCCGCAAAACGGCGGACGGAGTTTTTTATGAAACTGAACAAACGGTACGCCCGCAGTATCAAAACGAATCTCCCGTTTTATATCGCCGCGTCGGTTTTGACGATGGTGACGCTGTTGATGTTCTACCTCTTTTATATCGCGGGCACGGGCATCAACGCTTACGGAGACAAATTTTTTTCGGAATACAGGCTCGAGAGCGCGACGTTTTCAACATACAAGGAAATACCTGACGAAGATTTGTCTGCGCTTGAAAGCAAATACGGCGTCATACTTGAAAAGGAGCGCTTCGCTGGGGTCGACGACGGGAATATACGCGTCCGCGTTTTCGCCCCGAACAAAAAGATCGATCTGTATGAAATTCAGGACGGGCGCGATCTGAGTTCCGACGGTGAAGCGCTGATCTCTGCCGGTTATGCGGTCGAAAACGGTGTGAAACCGGGCGACAGGATCAAGATAGGCGGCAAGGAATACACCGTCGCGGGAACCTTTCTTCGCCCCGACTATCTGTATATGGTCGAAAACGAGTCGGACGACTATAAAAACGTGACGTCGTTCTTCCTCGCTTATCTGACCGAAAACGAGTTTTCCACGCGCTTCGGCGGCGGAAGCGTCAACAACAAAGTCATATACGGCGAAAACACCGACGAGACTTCTTTCCGCCGTCAGATCAACGAGGACTGGTTCATGTCCGGTTATCTCGCGGCGGAAAACAACAAGCGCGTCACCTTCGTTCACGAGCAGGCGGATATGTTCATCATGTCGTCGTGGTTCATTCTCGTGATCTTCCCTCTTATCACCGTGGCGCTCGTTTGTATTCTGCTCGGACGGCGCATCCGCGCGGAGCAGAAGCTGATCGGTACGCTTTCGGCGCTCGGATATGAAAAATCAAAGCTGATGCGCCATTACAGCCTGTTTGCGCTGATCCCGGGCGTTGTCGGAGGACTTCTGACCTCCGTCGCCGCGCTGATCCTGTCGACGCCCTTCGGCTCGCTGGGACTCGCCGATTACGAGCCGATGAAGCCGGAATTCCATCTGCCGGTATGGGTGGCGGTCGCCGGCGTCGTCATCCCCGCGCTGATCTACTACACCGCCGCCGTGCTTCGCGTCCGCAAACTGCTTTTTGAAGATACGGTCAAGCTGCTCGCCGGGCAGGTCGGAAACGACGCAAAAAGCAGAAAGATACTGTCCCGCAAAAAAGCGCCGATCAAGCGGAAATTCGCCGTCAGGCAACTGATCGGCAGTCCCGGAAGGAGCTTCGTGATCTTTCTCGGTATCTTTCTCGGCGCAATGATCGTCGCGTTCGCCTTTTCCTTCATCGACTCCGTGAAAGCGGTGGGAACTCAGGCGCACGGAGAGTTCGGCAGCTTCAAATACGAATACGTTCTGAATACGCTCAAGGACGGCAAGCCCGAAGACGGCGAAGCCGTGTTCGCCCTGCCCTATGAGGACAAAAAAGCGCGCCGCTTCACCCTGATGGGACTGGACGGCGACGCCGTACTCTGGAATAAGACGTTGACAAACGGCGAGACCGCCGATACCGATAACGGCTTTTATATCTCGACGCTTTTTGAAGAGATCTTCGGCGTTCACAAGGGCGATCCCTTCACCTTCCGCAGCATCGCGACGCTGGAGGAAAGGACCGTCAAAATCGACGGCGTGATCAAAAACGGGTATCAGAGTTATATCCTCACCTCGCGCGAAAAGGTCGCAAAGATCTCGGGCGTCGACGGCGAACGCTACAACGCCGTGCTCTCGGATAAAACGCTCGGCTATAAGAGCGACGAGATCACCGAGATCATTTCCGATAAGACTTACGAAACGCAGATGGATAACATGATGACCTCAATGGGCGGGCTGATCTACGCGTTCATGATCATCGGTATGGTCGTTTGTATCGCTTCGCTTTACGCCACGATCAACACGGTGATCGCCGAAAACAGTCACAATATTTCGATGTTAAAGGTGCTGGGTTATGAGAACAGGCGGATCAATTCAATGATTTTTTCATCGAATCACCTGCTTCTGATCCCCGGTATCGCGCTCGGCACCGCCGCCGCGTACGGCGTTATGGCGTGGTACTGCGCAGAATTTGTGGCGGTGGAGAGCATCATCATCCCCGCGACGCTATACCCGCAAAGCATTCTTTATACGGCGCTGATCACAACCGCAAGTTATATCATCTCGCTTCTGCTCCTACGCCGTAAGGTCGACCGCACCGATCTGATCGAAGCACTCAAGGACGGACGCGAATAAAAGGAGAAAAAAGAAATGAAGAATACAAAAAGCGATCATATACCGATCGAACGTCTCCCGTACTCACGCCGCGTCAAAGAATGGTTGATTAATCGTTACGGTAGGCAGGCGGATGAAATATGGGAAGCGGTCAAAAGCAATTACGACTCGTATCTGACCGATCTTCCGGACTACGGCGGGCGGAAAAACGGACACGCGAAAGCGATCTACGGCGGGCTTTTGATCTTCGCGCTCTATCCGGCGCTGCCGGATCATCCGCCGGTATCGGAGCTTGGTGATTTCGTGCAGAATCTGTTTATGGAGCCGTTTGTGAAGCTCGGAAAAGTATTCAATTTGAACCGCCCGTCCAATATGCGGCTGATAGATAAAATCTTTCGAAAATCGGGAAACCGCGACCGGAAGGATATCAAAAAATACCCGGACGGCTTTGTCAACGCGGACGTTCCGTACGACAAGGAGCGCCGCGCGGCAAGGTATTATTTCACGCAATGCCCGAATGCGGAATTCGCAAAATCGCACGGTCTTATTCACGTTCTGCCGCTTTTGTGCAACAGTGATTTCTTCGGGATCGAACAGATCCACGGGCAATTGATCCGGTGCGGGACCTGCGGCAACGGCGACAGGTGCGATTATCTGGTCGTCGGAAGCAAAAATCCTATTGCCGGAGAGTATAAGACGGTAACAGATGAAAACGGATTTCTTGTAAGCAGGAAGGAGAACTGAAAAATGAAGCAAAAGAAACCAAATGAGATCTCGGTGCTTCTCGGCTACGCCGGGAAATACAAAGCGCTGACGTTTTTAGGGATGTTCCTCTCGGCGGTCGCCATGGTGATGGGGATGATCCCGTACGTTTGTATATGGCTTGCGGCAAGGGATCTGATCAAGGTCGCACCGAACTGGTCGCAGGCGACCGAGATCGCAAAATACGGCTGGTGGGCGTTTGGCTTTGCCTTCGGCGGCATCATCGTCTATTTTGCCGCACTGATGTGCACGCACCTCGCGGCGTTCCGCACCGCCGCGAATATCCGCAAACAGGGGGTCGCGCACATGATGAAAACGCCGCTCGGCTTCTTCGATAACAACGCTTCGGGCTTCCTGCGCAACCGTCTGGACGGCGGCGCCGCGGAGACCGAAACGCTGCTCGCGCACAACCTCGCAGATATTGTCGGCACGGCGGCAATGTTCATCGGCATGCTCGTTCTGATGTTCGTGTTCGACTGGCGTATGGGCGCTTCGTGCCTCGTTGCCGCCGTGATATCGGTTCTCGCCATGTTCGCGATGATGGGCGGCAAGAACGCAAAACTGATGATGGAATACCAGACGGCGCAGGACGTGATGAGCAAAGCCGGCACCGAGTACGTGCGCGGCATCCCGGTCGTCAAGGTCTTTCAGCAGACCGTGTATTCCTTCAAGGCGTTCAAGGCGGCGATCGAGGATTACAGCAGCAAAGCCGAAAAATACACCGGCGGCGTCTGCCGCGTGCCGCAGTCGGTCAACCTGACCGCGACGGAAGGCGTGTTCATTTTCCTCGTCCCCGCCGTACTTCTGATCGCGCCGTCGGCGCTTGCGGGCGGCAACTTTGCCGGATTTGTCACAAATTTCGCGTTTTACGCGGTGTTCTCGGCGATCGTATCCACGGCGCTGGCACGCATCATGTTCGCGTCAGCCGGGCTGATGCTCGCAAAAACGGCGCTCGCCCGGATCGACACGGTGATGAACGCGCCGACGCTCAAGACGACCGACGATCCGCAGACGCCGCGCGATAACGGCGTAGAATTCAAGGACGTTACCTTTTCCTACGACGGCGCGGACGTTCCGGCGCTCGAGCACGTATCGTTCAAAGCCCTGCCCGGTCAGACGGTCGCGCTCGTCGGTCCGTCGGGCGGCGGCAAAACGACGGCGGCAAGTCTGATCCCGCGTTTCTGGGACGTGTCCTCCGGCGCGGTCGAGGTCGGCGGCGTCAACGTGAAGGATATAGACCCGCACGTTTTAATGGACAAAGTCGCGTTCGTCTTCCAGAACACGCGGCTGTTCAAGACCTCGATCCTTGAAAACGTGCGCGCCGCGCGCCCGGACGCGAACAGAGAGGAAGTATTGAGCGCACTTCACGCGGCGCAGTGCGACGATATTATAAAAAAACTGCCGAACGGCATCGATACGTTGATCGGCTCGGAAGGAACGTATCTTTCCGGCGGCGAACAGCAGCGCGTCTCTCTTGCCCGCGCGATCTTAAAGGACGCGCCGATCATCGTGCTTGACGAGGCGACGGCGTTTGCCGATCCCGAAAACGAAGCGCTGATACAGAAGGCGCTGAAAACGCTCACCGAGGGACGCACGGTCATTATGATCGCGCACCGGCTCTCCACGGTCGTCGGCGCGGACAAGATCGTCGTGCTTGCGGGCGGTCATATCGTCGAAGAAGGAAAACACGACGAACTCTCGCGCGGCGACGGGCTTTACGCGCGTATGTGGAGCGAATACAATCAGGCGGTCAAATGGAAGATCGCCTCAAGGAAGGAGGGCGCTTAAAATGATGGGAGAGAAACTGAAAAAGAAATACGCTCTG
>JAFTCT010000101.1 GCA_017454525.1 Clostridia bacterium | reverse complement strand
TGGATAGGCATCAGCCTCATCCGTCGACAAGCGCCACCTTACCGGGAACCCCTGAACCCGCGAAGCGGCTCCCGGGTAACCCCTTTCCCGAGAACCCCCGAACACCGCTCCTTGCGTCGCGCTATTCGGGGAACCCCTTTCCCATCGGGGAAGGCTCCTCTGCCACCCTTTCCGAAAGGGTGCCGCCTAAAAAGGCGCTCCGCGGCTTCGCGCTCCGCGCCTTCCTTTGCTCTTCGCAGATATTCTTCCCGCGCGGCGGTCGGACGGAACTGTGCGGAGGCGAAACGCGTTTCGGGGCAGTACAGTTCCGGACGGACGGGAAAAAGCCGCAGGGCGGCTTTTGGAGGACGCAGTCCGCGCGCGGTAAAGTGGATTTCAAACATAAATCAACAAAACAAAAGACGCTGTCCACGCGCGGTTAATAGAAAATCAACTCAAAACGCAAAAAAGACGGACGCCGCATTCGGGCGGCAAATCCGTCTTTTTTTATTCCCTTTTCACAGTAGGAAAGCTTTTGCGGGGGTTCGGGGGCAGCTTTCTCGAAAAGCGCCCCCGAGTCGAACTTGGTACCCCAAAAAGCGCCCCCGGGTCGTACCTCGTACCCCGAAAAGCGTCACCGGGCGGCGATTCACGCGCCCGCGACGGGCATACTTTCTAAGAAGACGTCGGGGCAGCGCACCTTGGACACGCCGGGGTTCTGATCCTCGATCGTATCGCCGATCGCGGCGATATTCTTCAGAAGGTCGAAGAAATTACCCGAGACGGTGAAGGATTTGATCGCTTCTCCCTGTTTGCCGTCCTTGATGAAGAAGCCCTCGCTCTCGATCGAGAAATCGCCCGAAACGGTATTGGCGCCGGCGTGGAAGCCCTTCATGCCGGTGACGAAGATCCCGCCCTCGGCTTTTTTGAAGAGTTCCTCTCTGGAAAACGCACCCGGCACGATATAGAAGTTATAGACTTTGGTGCCGATCGACGAGCCGCCGCGCGAGGCGTTGCCCGTTGTGGTCTTTCCGGCTTTGGCGGCGGTTTCGAGGTTATAGAGCAGGGTCTTCAGGACGCCGCGGTCGATCACCGTTTTGGTGAAGGTCGGGCTGCCCTCGCCGTCGAAGGACGCCTGCATGGGATTGCCCTCATAGAAGGGATCGTCGACGACGGTGAGGTTTTCGGCGCCGATCTTTTCGCCCTCCTTACCGGCGAGCAGAGAGGTGCCCTGCTGCGCTTCCTTGGCAAAGAAGACCGGAAGGAAGGTACCTAAGATCTGCTGCATCTGTTTTCCCTCGAAGACGATCGGATAATTGCCGCCGGGCGGCACCGTCGCGCCGAAGCGCGCATACGCTTTTTCGCTCGCTTCCTTTGCAGCCGCGTCGGCGTCGATCTTTTTGAAGGCGCCGTCGACGACCTTGAAGGCGTCGCGCTTATCGCCGTCCTTTTCAAGCACGCTGTAGACGTACGCGCCGCAGCTGCCGCTGCGGTCGGAGAGGCGCAGTCCGCGGCTGGAATAGTAGAAGGTCTCGCCGAGCGACGCGTAGGCGCCGCCGCTGGTGCCGTCGGAAATGAGATCGCTTGACGCGTAGGCGGCGCGCCGCATCTCCATGGCGGCGTCCTTGACCGCCTTGGCGGACGGCATACGGAAGGTGCAGGGCGGCAGTTCCTTATAGGTCTGTCCGCCCTCGGCGAAGAAGACTTCCTCTTCCTTTTCGCAGAGCGCCGCGTTTTCCGCGGCGAGCGCGACGAGTTTCTTCGCTTCAGAGAGCGTGGCGCTCGTACTGTTGGCGCAGCCGGTCTTCCGTCCGATCTTGAGGCGCAGGATCATCCAGCCGTCCTGTCCGGCGCTGAAGCCCGAAAGTTCGTCGCGGAAGGTTTCGGCGGACAGCGAGCCGTCGCCCGAATAGTAAAGTTCCCAGTCGGAGGCGCCGGCTTTCACGGCTTCCTCTTCGACCGCCGCGTAGATCTTTTCAAACGTTTCTTTTTTCATCTGTGCGTCCCCCTTCCTCAATTTCTGCCGCCGACGGTGATCGACGAAATGCGGATGAGCGGCTGTCCGACCTCATTGGGGATCGACCCCGAGGCGGAGCCGCACATACCCTGTCCGTTCTTGCGGTTCTGTCCGACCATATCGATGTTCATGAGCACTTCCGAGCCGGTGCCGATCAGCGACGCGCCCTTGACGCACTCGCAGATCCTGCCGCCGCGCACGATATACCCTTCCTCGACGGCGAAGTTGAAGGCGCCGGTGATCGGGTTGACCGATCCGCCGCCCATCTGGGCGGCGTACAGACCGTAATCGATAGACGAGATGATGTCCTCGTTCCTATCCGGTCCGTTGTCGATATAGGTGTTGGTCATGCGGGAAGTCGGCTCGAAGGTATAGTCCTGCCGTCTGCCGCTGCCGGTGAGCGCCATGCCCATACGTCTGGCGCCGAGGCGGTCGACCATATAGGATTTCAGAACGCCCTTTTCGATCAGCACGATCTTATGGGTGAGCGTGCCCTCGTCGTCAACGTCGATCGAGCCCCAGGCGTTTTTCTCGGTCGGGTCGTCGATCGCCGTGACCTTCTCGCAGGCGATCTTCTGACCGAGTTTGCCCGCCATCTGCGAGGTGCCGGTGCCCACCGAGGTCGCCTCGAGCGAATGGCCGCAGGCTTCGTGGAAGATGACGCCGCCGAAGCCGTTTTCGATCGCGACGGTCATTTTGCCCGCGGGGCAGAAGGAGGCGCCGAGGCGCGCGATCGCGATGCGCGCGGCTTCTCTGCCGGCTTCCTCGGGAATGACGGTGCTGTCGAACATCTCCATGCCCATACGTCTGCCCGGTCCGACGAATCCGCTCTCGGTCCCACGGCTGTCTTCGGCGACCGCCGTGACCGCCAGGCGGGTGCGCACCTGTCTGTCCCTTATATACTTCCCTTCACTGTTGGCGATAAGGAAATTGCGGTCGATATCCATGATGCGCGCTTTGACCTGCTTGATGCAGTCCTGCGCATCCGCCGCCGCGAAATAACAGCGTTTGAGCACCTCCGCCTTTTCCGCTTTGGGCACTTCGGAGGAGGGGCGCAGGACCGGATGCGCCGGACGGAAACGGAAGTCTCCCAGGCGGATCTGCACCTCGGCGCGTCCCTCGTCGAGCGCTTCGGCGACCTGCCGCGCCAGGCGCAGCAGTCCCGTGCGCGTCATATCGGTGGTCGATCCGTAGACCGTCCGGGTCCCCTTCATCACGCGGATCCCGGCGCCGGCGGTGATCGACGAAGAGGCGTCTTCGATATGCCGGTCTACCATATAGACCGACGAGGAAGGCGTGTGCTCCGCGAAAATCTCCGCGTAGTCCGCGCCGGTGGACATCGCCCTCGCCAGCACTTCTTCACATACCGTTCTTTTGATCATATTCGTTATTCTCCTTTCGAACAGAAATCAACTGACGAGCGTCTGCTCAATGAAGACGGTCCAAACGCCGTCGTCGCTGTAACCGTTCTGCGGCATCCCGTGGTGAAGGACGTAATCGGCGAAATTCTCGCTGCGCACGCCCCGGACCGTCGCGCCTCTGACGTAAAAACCGTTATAGTAGAAGGTATATTCGAGCGAGAACTCCTCCCCGCTCACCTCGGGCGCGCCCACCGTCAGAAGGCAGCCCTCTGTATAGGCGTCCGACCGGCTCTTGTCGATCTTTCCTTCCTTCTTCAGATCGTTCATCGTGCCGGTGCGGAAGGTCATGAATTTGCAGCGGCTGTAATCCTCAAAAAAGCGCGCCGCGGCGTTTTGCTCCTCCTCGTCCAGAGCGGTGAGATCCACGCAGAGAACGTCTCCGCTCTCGCTGTATTCAATGCCCTTGCTGCCCTTTTTCATACCGTCGTCCTCGACGCACATCAAGCCCTCGAAGATCGCCCACGTCACGCCTTCCCTCTTTTTCGCGGACGCCGCCGGATCCTTCGCGCCGTCCCACGGGTCGGCGAGATAGTCGTTAATCAGCGTATCCCGCAGATACTCATAGGAGACCTTTTCTTTTTCGTCCTGAACGTGCGCGGCGATCACGCCGATCACGATCGCGACGGCAGCCGCCGCAAGAACGACGGCGGCGCCTGCCAGAAGGCCTTTCTTTATGCGCTTTTCCTTTTCCTTCTGCGTCAATGCTCTCTTTGCCATGACCGCACCTTCCTATCTTGTAAGCTTCTTAATATGCGCCGCGTTGTCGTAGACCTCGTAGACGTCAAAGAGTTTCGCCAGCGTCTCGTTGTTCGGATAGACCGTAAACAACTTCGCCGCGAGCGTCACGCGCTCGTTGTAGCAGTTGCCCTCCAGCGGGAAGTTGTTCCAGTTGGGCGCGAGGTAGGAGGTCGCGCAGAAGACGGCGTAGCCCTCCTCGTGAAGCAGATGCGCGTTGCGCAGACCGTTTTCCTCCTTCGGGTTGGTGAACGCGCCGAAGGGGTAGATGAACACGTGGGTGCGCCCGACGATCGGATAGCACTCCGCCATCCAGTGCGCGCGGTCGTCACGCACCTGATCGGCGGTCATCGTGTTGAAATTCTTGTGGTAATAACTGTGGCAGGCGAAGGTATAGCCGTGCTCGTTGAACCACCGGACGATCTTTTTGCACTCGGCGACGCTCTCCTCATAGTTCGCGCTGCCGGGGATGGTATCCCAGCCGAACAGCCCCTCGTAACCGGAGGGCGCCACGACGCACCGCGCGCCCGAGAAGGAGAAATCGGGATGCGCCGCGATGAAATTCTCGAGGATCGGGAAGACCTCGTTGTCGTCGCTGTAAAAGTTGCTGCCGTCGGACAGTTTCGTGAAAGTCACGAGCTTGCCGTCCACGACCTGCAGGCGGTCGCAGCGCCCTCTGCCGTGCTCGCCGCGCGGATAGGCGACGTTGTCGACCGACAGGATGATCGCTTTCTTGCCCTTGGGCAGTCTGATCGACTCCTTGATGCGCGCGCAGAGGAGGCCTTCGGCGTTATAGTAGTAATCGTACATATAGTCGACGTCGATCAGCACGTAATCGCGCGCGTAAAGACTCTCCAAAATGCGCTTGAACTCTGTCACGGTGATGCAGTCGGAGAAGAAATAGTCGTCGGGATCGTCGAACGCCACGAGATTGTGGCAGAAGAGGTGATAGGTGTTCTTCGGATTGAAATCGTAGTATTCGACGCCCTCCTCAAAGTGCGGCGTATAGGTCGGGAGCCCGTCTTCACCGTAGCGGAAGGCGTTGGGGATCTGTTCCTTCTCCTTCACCGTCACCGCGCAGGTCGCCGTAAAGCCGCCGTCGACGGTCTTCACGGTCAGGACCGCGCCGCCGGCGCTCTTCGCCGTCACCCTGCCGTTCTCACATGACGCGACCGACGGGTCGGAACTCCCGCAGGTCACGCGGCGGTCGTCGGCGTTTCCCGGCAGAACGGCGATCTTCATATCGAAACTCTCGCCGACCGTCAGCGTGATCTCGGCGGGAGAGACTGTCACGCCGGTCACGCGCACCGGCGTCGGCGTCGGCGTTTCGCTCTGCGTCGGCACGGGCGTTTCCGTTTCGGGCGGCGTGGGCGTCGGCGTGGGCGTCGGCGAGACGGTCGCCGTTTGCGTCGGCGTAAAGGGCGTCGGCGTGAAGGGCGTGAGCGTCTGCTTATCCGTCGGCGAATCGGTCGCGGTCGGCGAAGCGGTCACGGTCGGCGAAGCGGACGCGGCAAAGGTCGCGGACGGCTCTTTTGTACTCTCTTTCGCGCCGGTCGTCACCTCGGGCGTCCCGGTCGTGCAGGAAGAGAGAACGAGCGTCAGCGCCGCGAGCAGCGCGGCGACCGGAATGAGCGGGAAAAGTATGTTCTTTTTCTTCATGTTTCTTGCCTTTCAGTATCGGGACGGCGCCGCGCGCCGCCCTTTTGTTTTGCGTAGAATACAAAGCGCCCCTCTTTTTCTTTCAAAAGCGCGCCGGAGGAGACGAGGACGCCGAGCGCCGCGTGCAGCCGGATCCCCCTCAGAGAGGTCTTTTTCACGAGATCGCCCGCTTTGAAGCGGTCGGGCAGATCCGGCAGAAGCGCGAGAAAATCCCCGGGGCTTCCGTCGAACGCCGTGACGCGCAGCGCCTCTGTCGGGTTGCGCTCGACGCGCCGGGCGCCGTATCCCTTGCCGCCGTTTTTCGAGGTGACCTTATATTCTTCCCCGTCGTACAGGAAAAAAAGCAGCGCGAAGCGTTCGTTTCCGTAGAATTCGCCGAACGCGCCGAGTTCCGGCAGAAGATCGGTAAAGGAGCCGGTCTTCGGGCTTCTCCGCCCGCCCGAAAGATCGCCCGAGCGCGCGTCGATCCAGTAGAGCGTTTTCCGGCGCATGACCGGCAGCACGACGGTGACGCGGTGTTCGCGGAGGAGCGCGCGCAGTTTTGCCGTCAGTTTTCCCGCCGAGCCGGTCTGGATCTCCACGATCCCGTCGGGATTCATCACGTCGGCGTAGTAGGCGCCGACCTTCACTTCCTCCTTGCCGCCGGGCGCAAGAAAGTATTTCTTCAAGGCGGCGTGCAGGATCTTTTCGTTCTGCGTGCCGATGCCCTCTTTTTTGTGCCCGTGCGCCGTCAGCACCGCCGCCTCAAAGCGCGCACGGTCGGGAAGGATCTCGATCATCCGCTCATCCCGCCAACAGGTCGAGAAGCGCCGTCACGTCCGCGATCGTCAGCGTTCCGTCGCCGTCAACGTCCGCGACAAAGAGGTTCATCCCGTTCGTTTCGGGCAGCGCCGCGAGCGTATCGAGCATCAGCGTCACGTCGGTGATCGCCAGCCTGCCGTTGCCGCTCAGGTCGCCCGCGACGTACGCTTTCTCCGCGCTGTACAGTTTTCCGCCGCAGTTCGCCGTCGCCGTCATGGCGCCCGGCTTGTGACCGACCGTGCAGGGGAAGACCGCCGCTTCGCCGCAGTTGAGGCAGACGGCTTTCGCCTCGGCGGAAGTCAGATGCAGGTCCCACGTGAAGGCGGGCGTTCCGAAATCGTGACGTTTGCAGGAGACCTCGGCGGAATAGGGCGGCTTGGCGGGCATAATGGCGCCGTTTTCATTGAACGCGGCGTTGGTGGAGCAGAAGGCGCCTTTGGACGATCTGCCGGTATAGAAGCGCTCCTCTCCGTAGAAGACGTCGAGAAGCAGGGTATACTCGTGTCCCGGCATCGGGCGCACGCCGTAATCGCAGAAGCAGAGCCGCAGGAAGGAGGTACCGTAGAACTCGTCGCCGGGGCGGTTGAAATGATACTCGCCGACCGTATAGGCGGCGCCCGTGGTCTCGTCGGTGAGCGTCGCTTTCAAAACGAACTCCCCGCTTCTCAGATAAGAGAAGAATTCCTCATTATCGTCCGCCGTGACGCCGACGATGAAATAGGTCTTTCCCGCGTAGTTTTCGATGTGTCCGAAGAGCGCACTGACCCCGATCGGCATCGCGCCGTCTTCGGGCAGCGGTTCTTTGGGCGGCTCCGGATAGTCGGGATGCCCGTAGTAGTTCATGAACACCGCCCAGTCGACGTCGGAAAAGCAGGTTTGCCGCACGTCCACGCCGGCATACTCCGAGATCTTGTCGATGAACAGCTGGAATTTTCCGTACCGCGTCCCGGGGATCGGGGTCTGTTCGGACGCCGGCAGCGCGGCGTTTTCGGCGTACCAGTGGAAGGCGCGGTAAACCGGCGCCCAGCCGATCTCTTTCTGCATACGCATCATTTTGCAGGCGGCGCCGTAGAAGGAATAACTGTAGGTGTCGTCGAAATCGCCGCCCAGACGTTTATAGCATTTCTCGATATTCGCGTAGGTGAAAACGTCGGAAGCGGAGAATTCCGAGGGCACGGCGCAGGCGCCGCCGCGGTAGAGACAGTAGGCGAGTTTGAAGTCGGTCATGCACTCGGTTTCAAAGTTCCAGCCGCGTCCGTGGTCGAACATATGCCCCATTTCGTGCAGGATGCAGAAATTCCAGTCGTTTGTCTCCTCGCCGCGCTGCACCAGTTCCGAAATATCGTCGATATACCAGGTCTTTCTCGGACCGAAATCGGTTTCGACGGGCGAATAGGAGACGGTGATCGTATTATAGCCGCCCGTCACGTACGCCATATAATCGCAGTCGGCGTACGCCTTGACGATGATGTTCTCAAAGGGCGCGAAAGCGGTCAGATCCTTGAAATAGCGGTACGCCTTTTCGACGTCGTTCGCCCATTTCGCCGCGCGTTCGTCGGTGAGGTTCGCCTGCGTTTTCGCGGCTTTGGGCAGGCGCAGGGTGATCCTGCCGCCGTAACTGATATACTGATTGAACTGCGCGGTACCGCGCGAAACCATTTCGAGCTTGAAATCGGTCGACAGACCTGCCGTGTCGCGCTTCATCCGGATCTCCCCCGCCGAAGCGTCGTAATAGGCGTAATAGCGCCAGGCGCTCGGGGCTTTCGGATCGTCCATATCGTAGAGCGCCAGTTTCACGGTCCCGTCGCCGTTCTCCTCGATATACCAGCGGATCGTACGGTAACTGTCCTGCGTCGTGCGGTAGTAGCCGCTCTCGGCGCTCTTGTAAGTATACGTCTTTCTTGAATTGTTGTACACCGTACCGCTGTTCGAGGTGACGCTGTAGGAGGAATGCGTGCCCACGACGGAATAGAGCGCGTCGCCCGGGCTGAGCGTATAGTTGGGCATATCGCCGGTCACCTGATAGATCAGCGTAAAGAGGTCGTTTTCATCGGTCCCCGAAACGGAAAGCGGCGTATCCTCTTCGCCGTAGGTCACGTAACCGACGCCGGGGACAGACAGTTTGTACTGCCCCACGGGCAGCACGCCGATCTCCTCTTCGGTCGCGTTTTTGTACTCGTCCTCCAGCACGATCGTCCCGAGGGGCGAATAGGCGCTCCAGTCCTCCGGCGCGTCGCCGTCGAGCGCGCAGACCGCGCCTGACAGGCAGAGAAAGACGAACAGCACCGCCAAAAAGCAGGCGGCGAGCTTCACGGTTTTTCCGGCGGTTCTCATTTTCATATATCGACCATTCCTTTCCTTGACGGGGCGGATATCATACTATTATAAGTATATCATATTTTTTCCGCCGTTTCAAGACGTTCCCTTTTCTTTTTCACGATTTCTTTTTCACGATTTCTTTTTCACGGTTTCCCTTTTCTTTTTCACGGTTTCCCTTTTCTTTTTCACGATTTCCCGCTTTTTTTCATATTTCAGCCGGACTGCGCAAATACTGTTTGCATTTTTGAACGATTTGTGATAGAATACCGTCGTAAACAAACAAAAAACCGCAAGAAGGACCGGTCATGAAGAAAGAATTCAAACGTTTCGATATGAAAAAGCCGCCGGTGCGCACAAAATGGTATCTTCGTCCGCTGACCATCCTCATCAGTCTGCCCGACGTCCTGAAGCACGGCCTGAAGATCTCCAAATCCGGCGTCGAGGGGCTGAAGCCGCCCTATCTGATGCTCTGCAACCACAACGCCTTCATGGATTTCAAAGCCGCCACGAAGGCGATCTATCCCGCGCGCGCCAACTATATCGTCGCGATCGACGGCTTCATCGGCAGAGAAAAACTCCTGAGAGACGTCGGCGGCATCTGCAAGCGCAAGTTCACGAGCGACCCCACGCTGATCAAACAGTGCAAGCGCGTCGTGAAGAACGGCGACGTGCTGATCATCTATCCCGAGGCGCGCTATTCGCTGTGCGGCACGACGGCGGTGCTCCCCGAAGGGCTGGGCGCGCTGTGTAAACTGCTGAACGTGCCGGTCGTCACCTTCATCTGCCACGGACATCACGTCAATTCCCCCTTCTGGAACCTGCACGACCGGGGCGTCAGACCCACGGAAGCAGAGTTTTCTCTGCTCTATACTCCAAAGGAACTTGAAGCCACGCCGGTCGACGAGATCAACCGGCGCATCGTGGACGCTTTTCGGTACGACGACTTCGCCTGGCAGAAGGCGCGCGGGATCCGCACCCCCTATGAAAAGCGCGCAGAGGGTCTTCACAAGGTCCTCTATCAGTGCCCCGCCTGCGGGACGGAATACCGCATGACCTCCGCTGAAACGAAACTGATCTGTACCGCCTGCGGCAAGAGCTGGACGATGTCGGAACTGGGCGAACTGTCGGGCGACGACGGAAAGACCGAGTTTTCGCATATCCCCGACTGGTATGAGTGGGAGCGCGAAAACGTCCGGCGCGAAGTGGACGCCGGGACCTATTCGACGGGAGAAATGCCCGTCACCGTCGATTCCCTGCCCAACGCGAAGCGCTTCATCCGTCTGGGCGAGGGCAGAATGATCCACGATATGAACGGCTTCAGGGTCCGGGGGACGGACGCCGACGGCGACCCCTTCGAAATGGTCAAGCCCGTGCCCTCGCTCTACTCCTGCCATATCGAGTACGAATACCTGGGGAAACACGGCGACTGCGTTGATCTCAATACCCTGACTGACACCTGGTATATCTACCCGCACGACTGCGCCTTCTCCGTCACAAAAATGGCGCTGGCGACCGAGGAACTCTATAAAAAGCACCGCGAGGATATCGGCAAGCCCTGCCCGCCGGGGCTGGCTTAAGGAACGCCGTCAAGGACTGCGCGTTTGCCGGCAAAATTCGCCTGCGGCGAGCGAAATTGACCTGCGGTCAGCGAAATGATGCTTCGCATAGCTGAATTTGCTTCGCAAGCGAAATTCGGCTTCGCCGAGCTGAAGGGAGCGAATTTCATTTCGCAAAAACCGCCGGGCTTCAATTTCGCTGAAAGAAAAACCCACTGTGACGCTTTCCGCAGCCGAAAGACGTCAAAGTGGGTTGTTTTTTCAATGTTTATCAGCGAAAACCGGGTGTTGAACGGTCATCGCGCTTCACGCCGTCCGACTTTTCCGACAAGGGCGCGCACGGCTTTTACACTCTCACTATATATAAACAATCCAAAAAGAAAAAAGGGACAGGTTTTTTGAAAAATGGGGACCTCTAAAAATTCAGAGTGCGTCCGGCGGCGAGCTGTTTTGCCGCAGAACAAGGCGTACAAAGGGGGGTGTTTCATTTGGCGCAAATACGCCAAATGA
>JAFTCT010000019.1 GCA_017454525.1 Clostridia bacterium | reverse complement strand
TTTCATTTGGCGCAAATACGCCAAATGAAACACCCCCGGCATTGCCCTTGTGCCGCGCCGCGGCATTCCGCGACGGCGCGCCGTCAATTCCTGTACTGCCGGCGGCGGCTTCCCGCTCTGCCGCCGCGTTTGCGCGCGCGGCGCGCTTTTGCGTTGGCAAATTAGCACTTTCGTCACACTTTTACCAAAAAAATATGAAAAAATCAAAAAAACCTCTTGACAAACGCCGTCCGGCGTGGTATTCTATGGACAGAAATTAGCACTCGGCTTTGCACAGTGCTAATCCGGAAGAAAAAACGCGCCGTTCGCGCGGCGGGAAAGGAAACGGTCATGGAGTATGAACTCAGCAGCCGCAAGCGTGCGATCCTCAAAGCGGTCATAGACGCCTATATCGAATCGGGCGAACCTGTCGGCAGCAAGGCGCTGACCCAGGGACAGCAGTTTGAGATCTCCTCGGCGACGATCCGCAACGAAATGGCGGATCTTGAAGCGCTCGGATATCTCGAACAGCCGCACACCTCGGCGGGACGGATCCCAACGGAACTCGGCTACCGTTTCTACGTCGACTGTCTTATGCAGGACTACGCGCTGTCGAGCGGCGAACTTGCGCAGCTCAACGCGATGCTGAAAGCCAAAACGGCGGAACTCGACAAGATGCTGCAGAACGCCGGCAAGATCATGGCGAACCTCACGAACTACACGGCGATCGCCGTGAAGCAGCAGGGCGGCGCCGGAACGGTCACGCGTTTTTCGGTCACCTTCATCGACGAGCACGACTTCCTGCTCGTCATGGTCCTGGACGACCGCAGCGCCGTGACGCGCTTCGTGCGCACCGAAACGGCGATCGACGAAAACGTTACCGAAGCGCTCGAGCGTACCCTCAACGCCTTCATCGCCGGCAAGGACCTCTCTCTGATCACCCTGCCCTATCTGATGCAGGTCGAAAAGAGTCTCGGCTCCTACGGCGCGCTCATTTCGCCGATCATGAAGTTCATTTATGAGGCGGTCGGAAGCGCAAGCGAGAAGGACGTCCATTTCGACGGCGTCGACAAACTGTTGGAGTACCCCGAATTCACCGATTCGTCGAAACTCAAGGAAGTTCTGGGCATGATCGACCGCAAGAGCGAGCTCGTCGGACTGCTCTCGGGCGGCGAAGAGGATGTTACGATCTGCATCGGCAGAGAAAACGGCGTCGAAGCGCTCGCCGGTTCCTCGCTCGTCTTCAAAAAGATCGTCGTGGACGGAAAAGTCGTGGGCGCGGTCGGCGTGATCGGACCCTGCCGTATGGACTACAGCAAAGTCGTTTCGGCGATCCGCTATCTGTCGGGCGGGATCGAGAGCGCCATGACCCCCGTTTCCGACAAACGTCTGGCGCCTCCGGACGCCGGAAAGACGGGCGGCAATACGACAGGAGGAAAGGATGATCCCTGACTATGAATGAAGAAAAAAAGACAGAAAGCGCCGTCAAGGACGAAGAGTCCAAAGAACAGACGCCCGTGACGGCGGATAAGGACGTCCCCGAAACCGCCCTCGAAGAAGAGAAAGAGGACGTTTCCCCGGGGAAACAGTCAAAAAAAGAGGAACGTTCCTTAAAAAAAGAGTACCATGCGCTGAAAAAAGAGTGCGAAACTCAGAAAAAGGAACTCGCAAAGCTCCAGAAAGAACTCGAAGAACAGAAGGAAACGGAGCGCACGCAGAACGAACGCTATCTGCGGATGATGGCGGAATACGACAACTTCCGCAGACGGTCGGCGTCTGAAAAGGACGGCATCTACACGGACGCCTGTACCGACGTGCTGACCGAGATCCTACCGGTCGTCGACGCGCTCGAACTTGCCGTAAAGTACGGCGGCGACGGCGAAAAGGTGCTGCAGGGCGTTCAGATGACGCTGAATAAGTTTCAGGAGGTCCTCTCAAAACTCGGCGTCACGCCCGTAGAAACGACCACTTTCGATCCCAATCTCCACAACGCCGTGATGCATATCGAGGACGAGGCGCTCGGCGAGGGCGAGATCGTCGAAGTGTTCCAGAAAGGGTATAAAAAAGGCGATAAGGTCATACGTTATGCAATGGTAAAGGTTGCCAATTGACTTCTCCGCTCCGCCTTTCGTCGTCGGTCGCGGGTCTGCGGTTCGTCTTTTGCCCCGGTACTTCGTTGCGGCTCCTCGCAGTACACAAAGTACAGCTTCGTCGCCGCGCCTCGTCCCGGAACAAAATCCTTCACCGGATCCTCCGCGCCCGACCTCCTCAAGGCTCCGCAATCTCCGATTTGGAACAGAAGCGAAATAGATGTTTGTAATATTCGCTGAAGAACCGGAACACACAAACGACGATTTGGGGCTGAGAAGAATAACGGTTAGATTTTTTGATCATCATTTTGAAATAAGTAAATTTTCTGAAAGAAAGAAGGTATAGATCATGGGAAAAATTATCGGTATAGACTTAGGGACTACGAACTCCTGCGTAGCGGTGTTTGAGGGCGGCGAGCCGATCGTCATCCCCAATCCCGAGGGAGCGAGAACGACCCCGTCGGTCGTGGCGTTCAGCAAGACCGGCGAAAGAATGGTCGGACAGGTGGCAAAGCGTCAGGCGATCACCAATCCCGACCGCACCATCATGAGCATCAAGCGTGAAATGGGTTCCTCCTACAAAGTGACCATCGACGGCAAGTCCTACACGCCGCAGATGATCTCGGCGATGATCCTGCAGAAACTGAAAGCCGACGCGGAAGCATACCTCGGCACGACGGTCACGCAGGCGGTCATCACCGTTCCGGCGTACTTCTCCGACGCGCAGCGTCAGGCGACCAAGGACGCGGGCAAGATCGCGGGGCTGGAAGTCATGAGGATCATCAACGAGCCGACCGCCGCGGCGCTCGCCTACGGCGTCGACAAGGAAGGCGATCAGAAGATCATGGTCTTCGACCTCGGCGGCGGCACCTTTGACGTGTCGCTTCTGGAGATCGGCGACAGCGTCTTTGAGGTCAAGGCGACCGCGGGCAACAACCGTCTGGGCGGCGACGACTTCGACAAGCGCATCATCGACTGGATCGCCGAGGAATTCATGAAAGAAAACAGCGGCATCGACCTGCGCAAAGACAAGATGGCGCTGCAGAGACTGAAGGACGCGGCGGAGAAAGCCAAGATCGAACTGTCGGGCATGACCACCGCCACGATCAACCTGCCCTTCATCACCGCGGACGCGACCGGTCCGAAGCACTTCGAAGCGACGCTCACGAGAGCCAAATTCGACGACCTCACCAAGGACCTCGT
Organism: Clostridia bacterium; assembly: GCA_017454525.1. Lineage (GTDB taxonomy): Bacteria > Bacillota > Clostridia > Oscillospirales > CAG-272 > UBA11512. The sequence goes on along the minus strand of JAFTCT010000019.1, from coordinate 22,603 downwards.
CGAAGCGACGATGGGCCCGACCAAGCGCGTGCTGGCGGACGCCGGACTGACGCCCTCGCAGATCGATAAGGTCCTGCTGGTCGGCGGCTCCACAAGGATCCCCGCCGTTCAGGAAGCGGTGCGCAAATTCATCGGCAAGGAACCCTTCAAGGGCATCAACCCCGACGAATGCGTCGCGCTCGGCGCGGCGGTCCAGGGCGGCGTTTTAGGCGGCGACGTCAAGGATATGGTGCTGGTCGACGTCACGCCTCTGTCTCTCGGTATAGAGACTCTCGGCGGCGTCTTCAACAAGATCATCGAACGCAATACCTCGATCCCCGTCAAGCGCTCACAGGTCTATTCGACCGCGGCGGACGGACAGACGCAGGTCGAGATCCACGTCCTGCAGGGCGAACGCGAGATGGCGGCGGGCAATACCACGCTCGGCAGATTCATCCTCGACGGCATCGCGCCCGCACCGCGCGGCATCCCGCAGATCGAAGTCACTTTCGATATCGACTCCAACGGCATCGTCAACGTCTACGCGAAGGATAAAGGCACCGGCAAGGAGCAGCATATCACCGTGACCTCCTCCTCCAATATGTCCAAAGAGGACATCGACAAGGCGGTCAAGGAAGCGGAGCGCTTCGCCGCGGAAGACAAGAAGCAGAAGGAAGCGGTCGAAACCAAGAACCACGCCGAAAGCCTGATCTTCCAGAGCGAAAAGACCCTCTCCGATATCGGCGACAAACTGCCCGAGTCCGACAAGGACGAGGTCAAAGCCGCGATCGAAAAGCTGAAGGGCACCGTCAAGGACGGCTCCACCGAGCAGATCAAAGCGGACACCGATACGCTCGAGAAAGCGTTCTACGCCCTGTCTGAAAAACTTTACAAACAGACCGGCGGAAACGGCGGCAACGGCGGCGACGGCAGCAACGGCGGCGACGACGGAAACGGCGGAAACGGCGGTCCCACGACCGACGGCAACGGCAACTTCTACTCCTCCGATTTCGAGGATAAGAAGTAATCTCCAAGCGTCAAAACAAGACGCGGCGAAATAAGTCCATTATGAAAGCGGCGGATGCATCGAGCGTCCGCCGCTTTTTCGTTTGCCGTTTTATTCCTGTCTGTTTTTGTTGAAAGCGCCCCGGGTCAGAATATAAAGCGTACTATGAAACGTACCCCGCCGCGTTTGCGCGAAGCGCGCATTTTTAGGCGCCACCCTTTCCGAAAGGGTGGCTGAGGAGCCTTCTCCGATGGGAGAAGGTGTCGCTTGTCGACGGATGAGGCAAAACACTACCGTTGGGCTATGGCGTCGGCGAAGCCGACAAAATGATATCTTGATTATCTGCGATAAATCTGATGTCAGTAATGGGAACCTGCTCTTTTTCTATTCTTTCTTTCAAAAAAAGTTGTTTGCAGTCTGTTTTATATATAGTCTGATATCCGGAAGCAGACAGTTTGATTGTGAATAACCTATTTTTATCCGCGCAATTGTTCCGGTGAAGCAGTAACTTCCTGTTTGTTTCGTCGGCGTCGCCGACACCTTTGCCCATGAAAAGGCATCAGCCTCATCCGGCGGCAAGCGACACCGTCCCACATCGGGGAAGGCTCCTCGGACACCCTTTAACAAAGGGTGCCGCCTAAAGAGGCGCTCCGCTGCTTCGCGCTCCGCGCGCAATTGTTCCGGTAAAGCAGTAATGTATCGTTCGTTCTGTCGGCTTCGCCGACGTCATTGCCCAACGGTAGTGTTTTGCCTCATCCGGCGGCAAGCGCCACCTTACCGGGAACCCCCGAACACCGCTCCTTGCGTCGCGTTATTCGGGGAACCCCTTCCCCATCGGAGAAGGCTTTCTTGCCACCCTTTCCGAAAGGGTGGCGCCTAAAGGCGCGCTCCGCGCGCAAACGCTGTCGGCGGAGCGTCAGTTCGCCGCTTTTTTCTTTGCCCTTGCCGTCTTCACTTTGCGGACGAGGATGCATACGATGAGGGCGACGACGTTGACGCAGACGACCGAGGGGCCGACGGGGATCTGAACGTCCGCAAAGCCGCCCGAACGGAACTGGAACTTCACGACGGTGGCAAAGAAGAGCCCTACAAGGAAGCATACGGCGGACAGGCAGGCGGAAACGATGATGACGCCCTTGAAACTCTTTGAGACGCGCATGGCGGCAAGGGCAGGGAAGACCACCAGAGCGGAGATCATGATCGAGCCGATCATCTTCATGCCCACGACGACGGTCACGGCGGTCAATACCGCCAGAAGCACGTTGACGGTCTTCACCGGCGCGCCGGCGCTCTTTGAGAACGCCGGGTCAAAGGTGACTGAAAAGATCTTGTTGTACAGCGTCACGAACACGACGATGACGCCGACCGCCAGGACAGAGGAGACCGCGACGTCGTCCATGTTGAGGGCGAGGATCGCCGTGCCGAAGAGCGACGAGCAGACGTCGCCCGTTCCTTTGCTGGAGAGCGAGAAAATGATATAGCCGAGCGCGACGGCGCCGGTGCAGATCATGGCGATCGCCGAGTCGCCTTTGAACTTGCCGCTCTCCGAGAGGAGCAGCAGTACGACCGCCACGGCGATGACCAGCGGCAGGGTGATATAGATCTGCGCGCCCGACGCCGCGCCGCACGCCGCCGCGACGGCGACGGCGAAGAAGCCGGTATGCGACAGCCCGTCGCCGATCATCGAATAGCGCTTCAGTACCAGCGGCACGCCGAGCATGGCGGCGCATACCGAGGTCAGCAGCCCGACCGCCAGCGCCTTGAGGATGATCGGCGCGATCACGCCTACAAGGATCTTAAAGGAAAAAATGACGCGCGCGCCGCCGAAATCGAGGATCAGGTCATAAAGGGGGGGAGCGGTCAGGGCGTTCACGTGATCTCCCCCCTCTCCCGCTTCAGGATCGCGGGACGGTCGTAGTCCGCCGTCGGTCCGAAATAGAGCATCTCCTGTCCGAGGTGAAGGATGTGCGTGGCGTCGCGGATCGCGCGCTCGGGGTCGTGCGAGATCATGATGACCGTCATGCCTTTTTTGTGCAGGGCGCGCACGAGAACGTACAGCTCCTCCGCCGCCACCGGATCGAGCGCCGCCGCCGGTTCGTCGAGCAGCAGCAGGTCGCCCGCCGCGCAGAGGGCGCGCGCGAGCAGCGCGCGCTGCTTCTGTCCGCCCGACAGGTCCTTGAAGGAACGGCCGGCGATATCGGCGATCCCCAGAAGCGCCATCTTCTCTTCGCAGAGCGCGCGGTCGGCTTTATTGTAAAAGGGGAAGAAGCCCTTGCGGTTCTGACAGCCCGAGAGCACGACCTCGTATACGCTCGCCGGAAAATCCGACTGCGCCGGCTCCTGCTGCGGCAGGTAGCCGATCGCGTTCTTGAGTTTCGGGTCGCGCGTGATCCTGCCCGACATCGGCGCCAAGAACCCCAGAAGGGCTTTCATCATCGTCGATTTGCCCGAGCCGTTCTGCCCCAGCACGCAGAGATAGTCGCCTTTGTTGACTTCAAAGGTCAGATCCTTCACGACCGGCTGTCCTTCATAGCCGAGCGTGACTTTTTCAAACGATATGAGCGACATTCCTTTTTTTCCTTTCTCAATTCGCGTCCTCTCTGACGCCGAGCGCGATCTTCAATACGTCAAGATCGTACGCAAGCAGTCCGAGATAACCTTTTTTCGCATCCTCTTCGCTGACGATGTGGCAGGAGTGGAGCATCAGCGCCTGCCCGCCGGTCTTCGACGCCAACTGCTTCGCGTATTTCGGGTCGGAGCCCTCCATACAGAGGATCGCGGGCAGTTTGAGATCTTTCGCTTTGCGGTACAGGTGATCGAGCGTCGCCAGCGACGGATCGACCGACGAGGAGCAGCCGGCAAAGGCGGCGTCCGCTTCGATCCCGTAATCGTGACAGAGGTACCGGAAGGGGAAACGGTCTGCGAAGATCAGCGTGTTATACGTTCTGTTTTTTAACGTCTCTTGATACCTGACGTCGAGTTCGTCCAGTTTTCCGGCGTATTCTTCCGTATTCTTCTCATATTCCGCGCGGCTCGCCGGGAAGCGCTCGCACAGAGCCCGTCCGATCCCGCGCGCGAGTTCGGCGGCGCGGCGGGGCGAGGTCCAGACGTGTTCGTCGATCTCCTCTTCGTCCTCGCCGTCCGTTTCCGCTTCCATGCCCTCTGTTTGCTCCTCGTTCAAAAGGTCCTTGATCAGGTCGGTCAGAAGAAGAAAGCGCACGTCCGAGCCGGCAAGCGCCGTTTTCAGTTCCTTTATCAGCAGTTCGTCCGATTCGCCGCCGACGGCGATGATGAGCGAAGCGCCGTGCAGCGTTTCAAGGCGCGAAGCCGTAAGATCTTTGACCCCGAAGTCGTGCGTCTCGGTCCCGTAGGGGATGAGCAGTTCGTTTCTTACGGTCTCTTTCGCGATATTATTCACGACGTCGTACTGCGGAAAGATCGTCGAGACGACCAGCGGCTTTTCGCCGTCCGTTTGCCCTCCGTCGGTCACCGTGACGCTGCAGCCCGGCAGAAGCGCGAGGAGGAAAAACAGCGCCGCCGCCAGCGCAGCAGTCCGTTTTATGATCGTATTCATAGGTTTTTGTCCTTTACGTAGGGAATGGTCAGCCGGCGGCAGGCGCCGCACAGCCCGTAGAGCACCGTCTTTTCGTTGTCGATCATAAAGCCGTGCTCGTTTAACAGATGTTCGATCAGTTCTTTGCCCGCGTCGCATTCAAGATGCAGCAGACAGCCGCATTTCATGCATTTGAGATGCAGATGCTCGCTGCAGCCCTCGGCGTGATGATACTGGTAGGTCCAGCCGCGCCCCGCGCTCTTCGGGAAGCGCCGCAGCGTGCCGTTCTCCGACAGTTCCGACACCAGACGGTAGACCGTGCTCTTGCCCGGCGCCTGCCCGCCCGCGGGCGTACGCTCCTCAAGGAGCGCCGACAGTTCTTCTGCGGTATATTGCTCCTGCGGATGTTCTTTCATGAAGCCCACAAGCACTTTTTTCTGTTCTGTCTGATATTTTCCCATTGTCTTTCCTTTCGAAATTGAGAGCAATTCTCAATTTCCGATACAGTATACTACGCTTTTTCCCGTTTGTCAAGAGAAAAATGAGATTTTCCGGATGAGGCGCGGCGTGATAAGGCGGTTTTTTCCGTAAAAGAAGATGGTTTTTTCCGTAAAAGATTTGACTTGACAATATCTGCTGTTCGGTTTATAATCTATAGTAGTTAGATTGTCGTATGTGAAAGAGGATTCAGCGGTGAATGCAATTGAATACAGAACGTCGTTTATTGCGCCGTACTTAAAAGGCAATATAGGGCTTGAAAACCAGTTCCTGACTATTCGACGTCCGACGTCGCTTATCGGTTTAATTCCTATGGGAGAAAGAAAAGAGTCCATTCCGATATTTCAGTTATCGTCGGTTGAAAGCGAATTCCGCGTTAATGGCCGCCGTATTGCTTCCGGTATTCTCCTTCTGGTGTCGTCAGTGTTTTTCATGATGGGCTATGTGCACTATAAGCCGTATTTATTGGCGGGGCTGTTTGCGATCCTGTTTTTGATATGTCTACTATCGGCGCCCGTTTATTTGCTGAAATCCGTATATCCTATACTTCGGATAAAAACAACGTCCGGATCTGTGATCAGTATTCGTTTTCTGTTTTTTGAAAAACAAAAATCCGAAGAAGCGTACGGTGAATTGCAGAATTTGATCGCAATGTATACGCAAGCACCTTTGTACGGAAGGCAGGAAAGATCACTCTGATTGGATTGTATCAGATTGAAATAAACTGTGTTGAAAACGATAATGAGGCGGCGAACCCGCCGGAAAGAAGGTACGGAGAATGAAAAAGATCATATCGCTCATCCTTGTGATCCTGACGGTTTTCAGTTCTTTGACGCTTTGGGCGACGGCGCGGTCGGTGCTGACCGCGGAAAAATACGAAAACGGCATGGAGAACTGGGCGGGCAGCCCGAACAAGGGCGAATTTGACGCCGTGACGCAGATCCTCTTCATGCCCCGTTTTGACGGACAATGGCGTCCCGATCTCTTTTACCCGGAACTGCCGGTGACGGTGACAATGGAGAGCGGGGACTTTTCAAAGACTTTTGACGCGCGTATCGCGACGGTTTACAGCGCGAGAAACTTCGGCATCTGCCGCATCGAGCCCTGTCTGCTCGAGGGGATCAACAAGTTCGTTCCCGAAAAGAACAGGTATTACGACGCGACCTTCACGATGTCGATCGAGGGCGACGAGTACAGCGTGACGGTGTCCGACTACGTTCTGAACGTCGATCCGATCGACCCCGATCCCTACAGCGGCGATCTGTGTAAACTGCCGCTCTTCGATCCCTCGGGCGACGGAAAGACCGATATCGCCGATATCACGGCGCTGCTTGACGGACTTGCCGCGGGCGCAGTTGCCTCGGGACACCCGGGCGACACCAACGGCGACGGTCTGGCGGGCATTGAGGACGTGACGCTCACGCTCGACCTGTTGACGGCGGGAAATATCTTTGAGCGCAACGCCGCGGACGACGGGTGGGTGCTGAAATATACCGCCGCGATCAGCGGAACCGCCGCGATCCCCGACAGTTACCGCGGCGAGCCGGTGACGGCGCTTGCGCCGGAACTTTACAAATACTGTTTTGCCCTGAAGACGCTTGACGTGCCCGCAAGCGTGACGTGGATCCCGAAGAGCGCGCTGTACGGCTGCAGCGGTCTTTCGGGAGTGCATTACGCAGGCAGGGAATCGACCTTCATTGCGGGCAGCGTCCGCCTGCCGGCGGATTGCGCGCTCGTCTGCGACGTCGCGGAGGATCCCATGGATCTGCTCGACCGCTCGCGCGCCTCGGCGATCTCGGATCTCGGCGGTTACGGCGGCATCCTGCGCGTCAAGACCACGGGCGAACTGCTCTTCTCCCCGAATCTGAACGAACTGCGCAGTCTCGTTTCGTCGGGACGCCGCTACGATGAATTCGAAGCGTACCTGCGCTTCTCCGACCCCGAAAACGTCTATCCGACGGTCATAGTCTGCCCGCAGAAGAGCAAGGGCGGCTGGGTCGATTTCTTCCTGCAGGGCAACGGGATCGACTGCGGCTTCTGCCCGACGGCGGGCGTGACCTACGATATCGAGTTTGCGCTCACCGAAACGGCGTTGCCGAGAAAAGTGCTCTATTACGGCAATTATACCGCGACCGCGGGCGATGATTTCGCCGACAGCGTTTACTACGCGCCCACGCCCGCCGATCAGGGCGGAGAACGCACCTACGTCTACCGCGTAAGCGCCGGAAAGGGCGGCAGCGTGGAGGGCGCCGCCGTGCAGTATCTGACGAAAGAGGATCAGTCGACCGCCGTGACGGCGCTGCCCGACGAGGGCTACGAGTTCCTTGCGTGGAGCGACGGCGTTGCGGAGATGACGAGAAGCGGCGACAAAATCGAAAAGAACACCCTCTTGACGGCGTACTTCGCCGAGATCGCGCCGGTCGGCAATCTCGCGAAGATGTATATCATCACCTCCGACGGACAGCCGATCCTTTCAAAGGAAGATGAGAACGCCTATCTGCTCATCCGCGGCGCGTCGAATGACAAGTACAACGTCACGCTGCCGATGACGGTCAAGGGCAGGGGCAATTCCTCCTGGAACGGCTCGGCGCCGCAGACCTCCTACGATTCCAAGAACTCCTACAGCATCAAACTGGAGGAGAAGGCGCAGCTTCTGGGCGTGGGCGACAGCAAGAACAAGAAATGGGTGCTCAATTCCAATAAATTCGACCTTTCGGGCCTGCGTAACTATCTCGTCTGGGAACTGGCGGACCGCATGGGCACGATCGGTTACGTGACCGACTGCACGTGGGTCCAGCTCTACGTCAACGCGGAATATCGCGGGATGTATATGCTCACCGAGAAGATCGACACCGGTAAGGACCGCGTGAACGTCGACGACGGCAAGACGGGCGATCCCGACAAGGGCTACCTGATGGAACTCGACTTCCGCGGCCAGTCGGAGGAAGATCCCTGGTTCGATATCGAGGGCTACGGGCCCGATCCGGCAAATAATCGCTACGACGCGGTGGAATTCGTCATCAAGAGCGATATCGAGGGGCAGCAGGACGTCGATTTCATCAGGGATTACGTGCAGCGCTGCCACAACGCGATCATGACGGGCGACCGTGACGCGATCGACGCGCTGGTGGATATCCCGTCGCTTATCGATATGTATATCATCGAGGAACTGAGCAAGGACTGCGACGCGGGCAGAGCGAGCTTCTACGTCTGCAAGGACAAGGGCGGAAAACTCTTCTTCACCGCGCCCTGGGACTTCGACTTCGGCTTCGGCACCTACGGACCGGCGACCTCTACCGACGGACTCGTCTCAAAGGGCGGCGACTGCTGTACCTGGTTTGCGCGGCTGATCGGCTGCACGTGGTTCACCGACGCCGTGAAGAACCGCATGAGCGATCTGCTCGACGAACTTGAAGACACGGTGAATACCGTAAGAGCGACCGGCGCGTTCCTGAAGGAAGACGCCGACAGAAACGCCGAATTCTGGAATATGTACGGAACGCACTTTCACGCCTACGTTTCCGGCGACGTTTCAAGGGATCTTACCACCTACGACGAGCATATCGACTTCATCGCGAACTGGACCTACGAGCGTTGGAGAAAACTCTATAACTGTCTGTGAAAAAACGAAAGGATCATATTATTTTGAAGAACTTGAAAATGACGGCAGCGCTTCTTGCGGTCTGCCTGCTCGTTCCGTCGGCGTGCGCCTGCACGCAGAGCGAACCGACGGTCTCCCCGGCGCCGGTGAGCGCGACCTCGCCGTCCGGGACGGCGTCCTCGCCGGAGGAATCGCCGGAGGAATACCTTCATCCTTTTGATTTCGACCTTGCCGAATACGTGCAGAGACCCGATCTCTCCTCCATGACGGTCGATAAAGAGAAACTTGAAGAAAAAACGCAGAAGAATTACGACTCCTTCCTTTCGGCGGTCACGGTGAAAGAGGACAAGGGCGACGGCGATACGGTGGAGGAGGGCGACGAGACCGAGATCTACTATAAGGGCACGCTGATCGTTTACGACGGTCCCTTCTCCTTCACGGTCGGAGCGAGCGGGATCGCGGGCTTTGACGAAGCGCTGACTTCGGCAAAGATCGCCGACGGCGCCGCGACGGTCACGCTCACGCTGCCCGAAGACTTCGCGCTGCCGAAGATCATGGAGCGCGGCGACGACCTGCTCAACAAGGAACTCGCGGGCAAGGAAGTCACGCTGATCCTCTCGGAGTTCGGCGCAAAACTGCCAGCTTCCGGCGGCGCCGTCGAGGGTCATCTGACCTTCCTCTACGTCTTTCCGGGCGGGACCTTTGACGAGAGTTCGGGCGCGACCGGCTATCCGCTGACGATCGGCTCGGGCAAATTCATCCCCGGCTTTGAATCGGGCATGATCGGGATGTCCGCGGCGGCGGGCAGCAAGCGCACCGTGCGCGTGACCTTCCCCGATCCCTATAACAACAACCCCGCGCTCGCCGGCGAGCCCGTCGATTTCGAGGTGACGGTCCTGGCGGTCAAAACCGCAAAAAAATTCGACCTTTCGAAGAGCGAGGATTTCGATCTTTTCAAGAGCGAATATGAAAAGAAGAACGGCGCGGGCAGCCTGAAGTTCAAGAATAAGGACGAGATCTATGAGAACTGCAGGGAGCAGGCGCGCACGACGCTGATCGTCGACCTGATCGACGCCGCCGCCGTGATGATCAAGCCGCACGCGGAACAGGAAGAGAAGTACAAGGCGATCATTACCGAACAGTTCGTCATGCAGTATAATTCCTATTACGCGTCGATGCTCGGACGGATGCTGACCGTGGACGAGATCGTGCAGTACTTTTTCTCAAACGACAGGCAGAAGTTCGACGATCAGATCGTGACGATCGCGCACAAACTGCTTTTAAGGCATATGACGGTTTTCCTTCTGGCAAAGGAGGAGGGACTGGACGCCGTGACCGACGAAGAGGTGACGGCGCGCCTTGACGAACTCGTCGAAATGTATAAAAGCGAAAAGAGCGACCTGACGGCGAAAGAGGTGCTGGACACGCTCTATAGCGGCAGCAAGGCGGAGATCGTCAAGGAGATCGTGACCGACCGCACCCTCGAGATGCTCGCCGGGAAGATCAAAACGGAGTGAAGTTTCCGGAAAACTGAAAAAACGGGTTTATCCCGATGAAACAATACCAAAAGAGGTGTATGATCCAATGACAAAAATCGATATCTTTTCAGGGTTTCTCGGAGCGGGCAAAACGACGCTCATCAAGAAACTGATCGCAGAGGCGTACAAGGGCGAGAAACTGGTGCTCGTCGAGAATGAATTCGGCGAGATCGGCGTCGACGGGACCTTTATGCAGGACGCCGGCATCATCGTCAACGAACTCAATTCGGGCTGCATCTGCTGCTCGCTCGTCGGCGACTTTTCCGCCGCGCTGCGCAAGGTGATCGCCGAGTATGCGCCCGACCGCATCCTCATCGAGCCTTCGGGCGTGGGGAAGCTCTCCGACGTGATCACGGCGGTGCAGAACGCCGGCGTGCACGGAGCGGTCCTCAACACCTTCACCACCGTCGTTGACGCGACCAAAGCGAAGATGTATTTAAAGAACTTCGGCGAATTCTTCCTCAATCAGGTCGAAAACGCGTCCTGCATCGTTTTCTCGCACACCGATATCGCAAGCGAGAAGAAGCTGAACGAGGCGCTTGAGATCGTGCGCGAACACAATCCCGGGGCGGTTCTGATCATGACGCCGCTGTCCGAGCTCCCCGGAAGCGAGATCCTTTCCGTCATGGAGGAGAAGGATACCCTGGAGGCGGAGCTTCGGAAGCTGAAGGAGGAGCACGAAAAAGCGGAAAGCGAAGAGGCGCACCACCATCATCACGACGACGATGACGACGAATGCTGCTGCGGGCATCATCACGATCATGATGAAGACGGTGAAGAGCATGAACACCATCACCACCATCATCACGACGATGATGAAGATGATGATGAAGAGGAGCATGAACACCATCACCATCATCATCACGACGATGATGATGACGAAGAGGAGCATGAGCATCACCATCATCACGACGACGGCGACGACGAATGCTGCTGCGGACATCATCACGACCATGAGGGACATCACCATCACCACCACGCCGACGAAGTTTTCCAGAGTTGGGGCGTGCAGACGGTGAAGAAGTTCGGCGAAGAGGAATTGAACGGCATTCTCGAGGAACTCTGCGACGAGCACCGTTTCGGAAGCGTTCTGCGCGCCAAGGGCGTCGTGCCGGCTTCCGACGGCGGATTCATCCACTTTGACTATATTCCGGGCGAGCCGAACGTGCGCAGAGGAAGCGCCGCGCCCGTCGGAATGCTCTGCGTGATCGGCGCGGGACTGAAGGAAGAGGAGCTGAAGACCCTCTTCGGCGTGTAAAGAAGGACTCTGACGATGAATAACGAACAGCAGGACCTGCCGGTCTACCTTTTTACCGGCTTTCTGGAAGCGGGCAAGACGAAATTCATTAAGGAGTCGCTTGCCGACCCGAAATTCAACGAGGGTGAGAAAACGCTGCTCGTCCTCTGCGAAGAGGGGATCGAGGAGTACGACGAAGACGAAGCGTATATGAAGAACGTCACGGTCGTGACCTTTGAGGACGCCGAAGAAATGACCGAGGAGCGTCTGCGCGCGCGCGCCGCGCGGGCGGGCGCCGAGCGGGTGATCGTCGAGTACAACGGTATGTGGAACCTGAACGATTTCTTCATGGCGATGCCCGCGGAATGGACGATCTATCAGTTGATGTTCTTTGCCGACGCGCAGACGATCATCAACTACAACGCCAATATGCGCCAGCTCGTCGCCGAGAAGATCCAGGCGTGCGATATGGCGGTCTTCAACCGTCTGTCGCCCGACAGCGATACCGACGCGCTGCACAAGCTGGTCAGAGGGCTCAACCGCTCCGCGACGATCATCTACGAATACCGCGACGGCGCGATCCGCTACGACGACGTTGAGGATCCGCTTCCCTTCGATCTCGACGCGGACGTCGTGAGGATCGAGGACAGGGACTTCGCGCTCTTCTTCCGCGATATCAGCGAGGAACCGGCGAAATACGAGGGCAAAACGGTCTCCTTCAAGGGGCTGATCGCCCGCGACGCGCGCATTCCGAAGGATCTGTTCGTCGCCGGCAGGCACATCATGACCTGCTGTGAGGCGGATATCGCCTATAACGGCTTCGCCTGCGTCTGGAAGGACGCGGCGTCGCTCAAGAGCTACGACTGGCGGCAGATCGAAGCGAAGGTCCGCATCGAAAAGTGCGCGATCTATAAGGAAAAAGGTCCGGTCTTCTACGTCACGTCGGTTTCGGCGTGCGAGAAGCCCGAACAGGAGGTCGCGACGTTCTATTAAAAACCGGGGGCTGTTTCATTCTCGCTTCGGCGCGAAACGGAACAGCCCTGTTTTTTGTGCGCAAAAATTCAGTCCGTCTTCATCAAGAATTCATATTTTCTGCAATCTGTTTTCAGAATGGCGAGCAATAATAAAGCGGTACAACGAAAACCATCCTGAAAAAAGGACCTGTTTCATGAAGAAGAGTTTATTTCCGCTGATCTTCGGGATCATTCTCGCCGCGTTTACGGCATATTTTATGCTCGATACCTTCGTTATCGAGCGGGTCTTCGACGTGCCGACCGAGGAATACGACTACGCGCTTTTCGGTCGGAATGGGCAGGAGACGGAGACGGCGTCAGGTGAAACCGGCGCGCTCGCGTCGGCGCAGACGTCGCCCGACGCGCGCACGGAAGAAACGTCGCCCGACGCGCCCGCCGCGACGCCGACGGAAAGCGAAAAAACGCCGGAAAGCGCCGGCGTTCCCGCGCCGGAAACGCTCGGAGGCGACGAAACGCCGGACGAAAGTGCTACGCCCTCCCCTGCGCCGACGACCGGGGAGACGGACGGCGACGCGATCGCGGCGCCCTTCACGGCGCAGCCGGTGATCGGCGAAAACAGTTATACCGACGAGCACGTCGCGATCTTTCTGAGCGAGGAGCTTTTCAGCGATACGACGGTCCATATCGCGGACGTCTATCTCTCCTCCGCGGAATACCTGAAAACGGCGTTCGCGCACGGGAAATACGGCAGGAACGTCAAGGCGACGACCTCCGAGATCGCAAAGGAAAACGGCGCGATCTTTGCGGTGAACGGCGATTTCTACGGCGCCAGGATGTGGGGATACGTTCTGCGCAACGGACAACTCTACCGGTCCTCCTCCTCGGGCGGCGAGGATCTGGCGATCTATCCGGACGGCTCCTTTGAGATCATCAACGAGAGGACCGTCAAAGCGTCGACGCTCAAGGAAAAGAACGCCTGGCAGGTGCTCTCCTTCGGACCGGCGCTGCTCATTGACGGCGAGGTGTCGGTCAAACGCAGCGAGGAGGTCGGTCAGGCGATGGCGAGCAATCCCCGGACCGCGATCGGTATCGTCGACAAGCTGCATTATATCTTTATCGTTTCCGACGGCCGCGTCACCGAAAGTAAGGGACTGTCGCTCTATGAGCTTGCCTACTATATGAAGGAAAAAGGCGCCGTCACCGCCTATAATCTCGACGGCGGCGGTTCCTCCACGATGTACTTCTGCGGACGGATCGTCAATACCGTGTCCTCCGGAAAAACCAACGACGAAAGGAGCATCAGCGACATTGTTTATATCGGATGAAAAGAAAAAGATGTTCCGTACGGCGCTCGTCTACCTCGGCGTCACGGTCTTCTGCGCGCTTCTGGGCGCGATCTACGAACTGTTTTCGCACGGCGTCTACTCCTATTTCATGATCTATTCCTTCGCCTTTCCGCTGCTCATGGGAACGGCGCCCTATCTGATCCTCGTCTACCTGCCGCTCGGTACGCCCAACGTTCACGCGCGTATGCTTTGCCACGCGGGTGTGGCGACCCTGACCGTCGGCAGTATCGCGCGCGGCATACTGGATATCTACGGCACCGCCAACACCCTTTGGTTCTTCTATCCGGTGGCGGGCGGCGCGCTGTTCATCGCCGGGATCTGCTTTGCCGCCGCGACGTGCAAAAAAAATAAAAAAGACTCTTGACAAAACATCCGTCAAGGATTTCTTCCTCTGCGAAGAGATCCTTGATTCTTTTTGGTTGCTTTTTGAATTGAAATGCGGTTTACCCGCGCGGATTGCGTCCTCCAAAAGCCGCCCCGCGGCTTTTTCCCGTCCGTGCGCGGGAAGAATATCGGCGAACCAAAGGCGCGGTGCGCGCAAACGCCGTCAACAGAGCAGGAACGTGCCGATAGTTCAGAGGAATTCGGAGGGTTCCGGCGGCAATTTCACTGCGCGCTTCGCGTCACTGCCACCAGATTTCCGCGGGATTTTCGAAGATGATGACCCTTTTCAGAAACGCCACGGCTTTTTCCAGCCCCTCCTTCGGCGACATGAGCGGGTCTTCGTGTTCGATCGAGATCACGCCGTCGTAGCCGACCGCCTTGAGCGTGGAAATGATATCGTTCCAGGTTTTTTCGTCGTGCCCGTATCCGACGGTGCGGAATTCCCAGGAGCGCGCGAGGGTATCGCCGTAGGCGTCGGTATCCAGAACGCCCTTGACCGACGAGGAGATCGGGTCGACGCGGGTATCCTTGGCGTGGAAGTGGTAGATCGCGCCCTTCAGCGCGCGGATGGCGGCGGGGAGATCGATCCCCTGCCAGAAGAGGTGCGAGGGATCGAGGTTCGCGCCGACCGTATCGCCGACCGCCGCGCGCAGTTTCAGCAGCGTGGAGGGATTGTAGACCATGAAACCGGGATGCATCTCAAAGGCGATCTTTTTGACGCCGTGGGCGCGGCAGAACGCCGCCTTTTCCTTCCAGTAGGGGATCAGCACCTCGTTCCACTGCCAGTCGAGGATCTCTTTGTAGTCGTTCGGCCAGGTGCAGGTGACCCAGTTCGGACGCTCAGACGCGGGGCAGTCTCCGGGGCAGCCTGAGAAGCCGACGACCGTTTCGACGCCTAACCGTTCCGCGAGCAGTACGGCGTTGTCGAAATCCTCTTCGAAGCGCCGGGCGATCTCTTTTTGGGGGTGGATCGGATTGCCGTGGCAGGCGAGCGCCGGCAGATCCATATTGTTGTCCGCAAGCAGTTTTTTGAGTTCTTCGATCTTTTCGGGATGCGAGAGAAAATCCGCGGCGTCGCAATGGGCTTTTCCGGGATATCCGCCGCAGCCGAGTTCGAGCGACTGTACGCCGAGCGAAGAGAGATAAGAGATCATTTCCTTGAGACTTATCCCGCCGAGGACGGGAGACATGACGCCGAGTTTCATATAGAATTCACCACACCTTCCTTGTTTTTATTCACCGGTCAGTTCGTCGGCGAACTGCCAAAGGATCGAGTCCTTGACCGGTTCGGGCTTATCTTTGGGGTCGATGAGCGTCGCAAACGCGTCAAAGTGATCTGCGCCGAGCTCGCCGCGCAGCCGTTCAAACGCTTTTTTTGAGCCGCCGCCCGAACAGCAGAGCAGCGCGGCGAAGCGTTTACCCGACAGAGCGGACGCGTTTTCGCCAATAAAGGTGCGCAGAGGCGGCGCGAAGGTCCCCGCCCAGATCGGCGAGCAAAAAACGATGCGTTCATAGTCGCCGGCGGCGAAGGAATAGGGCTTCAGCGGGGGCTTTTCGCCCATCACCGCGCTTTTTCCGCCGAAAAGGAATTTTTTGATGCCCTTGTCGGGGTAGTCCTTCTGCACTTCAAGACGCAGAAGATCGGCGCCGATCCTTTCGGAAAGGGTCCGCGCGGCAAAGTCGACGTTGCCGGTCAGCGAATAGTAAACGATCAGCGTTTTCATACGCGCGATCCTCAGCACATTTTATCCGAGAGCTGCGCGCCGCCCAGGATATGGAAATGGAGATGCCGCACGCTCTGACAGCCGTCGCGCCCGACGTTGGAGATCACGCGGTAGCCGTTTATAAGACCGAGATCTCCGGCGATTTTCGGGATCTTTTCAAAGATCTTCTTGACGTCCCCGGCGTTGTCGGCACAGATCCCGTCGACGCCGCAAACGTGTTTTTTCGGCACGACCAGGACGTGAACGGGCGCCTGGGGCGCGATGTCCCAAAAGGCGAGCATCACGTCGTCTTCATAGACTTTTTTGGAGGGGATCTCCCCTTTTACGATCTTGCAGAAAAGGCAATCGGACATAGAAATACACTTCCTTTCTCGTAGTATCTCCATTGTAGCATATTTCGCGCGCCCGCGCAAGTTTTTTTGGATAAAAACGATTGACATTTTTCAGTTTTCGGTTATAATAAAGGTAGAGTAATACGTTTTGCGGCGAAACGCCGGGAAAGGAAGAGAATATGGTTGTGACCAAGGACACCGTGATCGGTGATATTCTGGATTATGATATGGAGTGCGGACAGTTCTTTTTGGAGATCGGGATGCACTGCCTCGGATGCCCGTCCGCAAGGGGCGAATCGATCGAGATGGCTTGCCTCGTACACGGCACCGACGCCGACGAGCTGGTCAAAAAGATCAACGCCTATCTGTCTTCGAAGAAATGACGCCGCGCGGGCAGAGTGACACAAAGACGTGCCGTTTGCCCGCCCGTTTTTGTTTACGGTATGACGAATTATCCCAAACTGTCGCCGCGTCTGACGGCGCTTTGTGAGGCGGTCCGCCCCGGCGCGCGTCTGCTCGACGTCGGCAGCGACCACGCCTATCTGCCGGTGTACGCCGTTCTTGCCGGAAGAGCGTCGGCGGCGCTGGCGAGCGATATCGCCGCGGGACCGGTCGCGCGCGCAAAGGAACATATCGCGGCGTACGGCGCGGATCGCGCCGTAAAAACGATGCAGACGCCGGGACTGACCGGCACGGAGGATTTCGGCGCGACCGATATCGTGATCGCCGGTATGGGCGGCGAAATGATCGCCTCGATCCTTGCGCAGTGCGCGTATATCAGGGACAGCCGGATCCTGCTGATCCTGCAGCCGATGACCAAAGCGGCGGCTCTGCGCGCCTTCCTTGCGGAAAACGGTTTCGACGTTTCGCGCGAAATGCTGATCGAAGAGGACCGCAGGATCTATGAGGCGTTCACGGCGAATTATACCGGACGGCCGTATCCCCTGACGCCCGCCGAAGCGGAGGTCGGGCGGCTTTCGGGGCACGCCGGCCTGCCGCTGCTTGAAAGGCAGGTCAAAAAGAAGATCGCGCGATATGAAAAGGCGCTGCGCGGCAAGAGAGAAGGGGCGCGCGACTGCCGCGGGGAGGAGGAACTGCTCGCGGCGTTAAAGGACCTGCGCGAGACGCTGCAGGGGAAAGGATGACGGAAAAATGACGGTCGGCGAACTGTATAAGAAACTGGATGAACTCTATCCGACGAGCCAGTCCTGTCCGTGGGACAACGACGGGCGGATGGTCGTGCCCGATGGGAACAGGGAAGTGAAGAAGGTACTCTGCTGTCTGGACGTCGATACCGCCGTCGTGAAAAGAGCGATCCTTCAAGGGGTCGATCTGATCGTTTCGCATCACCCGCTGATCTTCCGACCGCTGAAGGCGCTCGACAGCGCGGATCCGGCGGCGGCGAAGGCGCTCTGCCTCTACAGCGCGGGGATCGCCGTTTTCTCCTTTCACACGCGTTTCGACTGCGGCGTGAACGGTATAAACGAGCTGCTTGCCGCGGCATTCGAAATGACCGACGTGCGCGCGTGGATCCTCGAGGGGCTGCCGATGGGACGCATCGGAGAACTGCCGGAGGAGATGAGCGGCAGAGAATTCGCGGCGCTCGTGAAGCAGCGGCTGGGCTGTGAAGCGCTGCGCTTCGTCAATCCCGAAAAGCGCGTGCGCACCGTCGCGTTGGTCGGCGGGAGCGGCGGAAGCTATTTTAAGGAAGCGATCGCCGAGGGCGCCGACGCCTTTCTGACGGGCGAGGCGAGCCATCATCAGCTGCTCGACGCGGGCGAGGCGGGACTCTGCCTCATCGCCGCGGGGCACGATTACACCGAGAGAGCCGCCGCGCGCAGCTTCTGCGCGACGCTGAACGGCATCGATCCGGCTCTCGAACTGATCTGCTGCGACGGGATCGCTCTCGAGACCCTGTAGCGGGAGAAAAAAGAAACTATTCCCGCGCGGCGCGGCATATACTGAATATTCAGGAGGATACTCTTTTGATCATACAACTTGAAGAAGCGAAAAAAACGCTCCGCGATCTCGCACCCGATCTGAAGGAACTGGGCAGCGCGCTGAAGATCGACGCGCTGCGGGTGCGCGCGGAGGAACTTGACGAACAGACGATGATGCCCGATTTCTGGAACGACCAGGAGGGCTCGGGCAGGATCCTGCGGGAAGTCAAACAGTTGAAAGACAAGATCGCCCAGTACGACGATCTGATGAAAAAGCACGCGGACACTCTGGAACTGACCGAAATGGCGATCGAGGAGGACGACGAATCGTTCGTTGAAGAGATCACCGGGGCGGTGGAGGAGATCAGGACTCTCGAGGAGAAAATGCGCATCGAGGTACTGCTCTCGGGCGAATACGACGCCAACAACGCGATCCTCAGTTTCCATCCCGGCGCCGGCGGCACGGAAGCCCAGGACTGGGCGCTCATGCTCTACCGGATGTACTGCCGCTGGGGCGAGAAGAACGGCTTCAACGTGAAGCTCATCGACTATCTCGAAGGCGAGCCGGCGGGCATCAAGTCGGCGACGATCATGGTCGAGGGGCTCAACGCCTACGGTTTTCTCAAGAGCGAGAACGGCGTGCACCGCCTGGTGCGCATCTCGCCCTTTGACGCCTCGGGCAGAAGGCATACGTCGTTCGCGTCGGTAGAGGTCATGCCCGAATTCACCGACGACGGCGAGATCGAGATCGCGGACGAGGACCTGGAGATCACAACGCACAAGTCCTCGGGCGCCGGCGGTCAGCACATCAACAAGACCGAGAGCGCGGTGCGCATCACGCATATCCCCACCGGCATCGTGGTCGGCTGCCAGACCGAGCGCAGCCAGCTGCAGAACAAGGAAACGGCGCTCAAAATGCTGAAGAGCAAACTCATGGAGATCAAACTCCGCGAGCATCTTGACCGCATTGAGGACATTCAGGGCAACAAGGCGAACATCGAATGGGGCTCGCAGATCCGCAACTACGTATTCATGCCCTATACGCTCGTCAAGGACGCGCGTACCGGCTATGAGGAAGTCAACGTCGACGCCGTCATGGACGGCAATATCGACGGATTCATCAACGCCTATCTCAAAATGAACGCATGATCCCCTTCCGCATCCGTATACACCCAAATAAAGAAAGGCAGGTATTCTTATGTTCAAACTCAAAAATTTCAAGATCGAATTCAAACACCTTCTGACCGCCGTCGCGGCGGTCGGCATGGTCGCCGGCTTCATTGCGGCGCTCTGCTCCAAAAAGAAAGCGGCGGCCTGCGCGGCGTTCTTCGCTTCCTTTGCGGCGCTGATCGCGGGTCTCGGCATGGAGACGGGCGTGGTGCCCGAACCCGAGTGCTGCAAGAAACTCGAATTCGAGATCGGTCAGGACGACGAGGACGACTGGTCCTTCGATGAGGAGGATTACGGAGACTTCGGCGCCGACGTCGACAGCGAAGAGGAAGCGCAGGAAGAAACGCCTGCGGAGGACGGAAACGAATAACGGCGGGTACGCCATAAAGGAACTGCTCCGTTCCGTGCGATCGCGCGGAACGGAGCAGTTCCTGTTTTCGAGAGCGGCGTTCACGCCGTTTTCGACGGGCGCCCGTTTGTTCCGGAAAAACGCGGGAGTCTTTTCTGGCTCAATCGTCGCAGTTCTCCCAGTTGTGGTAGACCTCGGTGATATCGTCGTCGTCGTCGAGGTACTCGAGCAGCAGCGACATATGCTTGATATCGTCTTCGTTTGTGAGGGTGACGTAGGTAGAGGGGACCTTCTCGATCTCGCAGGAGGCGATCTCGTAGCCGGCGGCGACGAGCGCGTCGCGTACGGCGTCGAGGTCCGCGGGTTCGGTCTTGACGATATAGGCACCTTCCTCGGCGGCAAAGTCGGACGCGCCCGCTTCGAGCGCCGCTTCCATGACCTTGTCCTCGTCCAGTTCCTCGTCCTCGTCCTCGATCACGATGGTGCCGCAGTCGGAGAAGAGATAACTCACGCATCCGGTCGAGCCCATGTTGCCGCCGAATTTGTCGAAATAGTGGCGGACGTTGCCGGCGGTGCGGTTGCGGCTGTCGGTGGCGGCGCGCACGATCACGGCGACGCCCGACGGGCCGTAGCCCTCATAGTACATTTCCTCGTATGCGACGCTGTCGGCGCCCGACGCCTTTTTGATGATGCGGTCGATGTTGTCGTTGGGAACGTTCAGGCTCTTTGCCTTGGCAATCAGATCGCGCAGTTTGCTGTTGGCGACCGGGTCGGGTCCGCCTGCCTTGACCGCCATGGCGATCTCTTTGCCGATCTTCGTGAAGACCTTGCCGCGCTGCGCGTCGGTCTTTTCCTTCTTATGCTTGATGTTGTTCCACTTGCTGTGTCCTGACATACTTTCAGATCAATCCTTTCTGATACGGAAGCGCCGCAGGCGCTTTTTTCATACTTTTTCACAGTATAGCATATTTTTTTGGGCTTTGCAACTGTTTTTTGAAAAGAGGGCGCACATTTTCGCCTTCATTTTCGCTGTCAATGAAAAACTGTCCGGGACCCCGCGGGGGTCCCGGACAGCCGGAATAAACGTTATCCGATCGGAAAAGGATCCGTCAGATCTGCACCCACCATGCTTCGTAGAGCTGGTTGAGCAGTTTTTTGAGCGAAGCGTTCAGCGTGGTGTTGCCCTGCTTTGCGAACTTCGCAAGGTCGCTGCGGTTGTCGTAGTACTGTCTGAGGTACCAGGTCAGAGGCGTTGCGCCCGCCTGATTGCCGCCGCAGTTGACGATGATCTTGCCTGCCCAGACAAGTCCGAAGCAGGAGTAGATGCCTTCGTGCGTGAAGTCGATCATCTTCTTGGACGTTTCGTCACGGGTGAATCTGCCCTTCAGGGAGACGTCGTAGTAAGCCGGCGTGACCCACAGCTTGGAGTAGTAGCCCATCAGTTCGAGCGTAGCGGTCATGAGCGGCACTCTCTCGCGGCCCGCGGTGGAGCACATCGAGAACATCGTCAGAGAGTCGCCGATTCCCGAGCAGTAGCCCTTGGAGGGGAGGTCGGGATTGAACTGATCGTGATCGAGCATCGGGAGCGGGAGAACGATGAAGTCGTCCTGCATGTTCTGCATGTACTCGTTTTCCGCTTTGCCCAGTTCGTTGACGGTCATCAGCGCGTTGCCCTTGGAGAACTGTTCCATGATGTAGGGATCCTCGGTGCGGAGCAGTCCGCAGTTGGTGTCGCACATCATGGTCGCGAGCTTCTCGTAGAACTTCATGTTGTTTTCAGAGTTGAAGTTCGCGGTCGGAACGCCCTGGCTGTTCATACGGGTATACTCGACGTGCGCGCCGTAGGAGAAGTACTCCACGGTCATGTTGTCGAGCGCGTTCATCTGCTCATGGGAGTAGGTCAGCACGCCGACCTGGTCGTAGGTGCCGTCGGGCTTGCCGTAGGGGTTATCCGCACCGGGAACGTAGCAGAGGTCGTTGAGCTCGATGAGCAGATCCATCGTCCAGTAGCCGTTTTCAACGATCTGATAGATGTCGTCATAGCCGCCGGAGTTCTTGAGTTTGGCGATCTCGCCGGTCGCGGCGAAGCGGTCCCACATCGTCTTGTTGACGAAGGAGACGAACATATTGCCGATGTTGGTCTGGGTGACGTCACCGGTGATGAAGAAGTTGACGGGGGTATCCATGTGCTTCGGGTTGGTCAGCTTCGTTGTGTCGTAGATCTGCTTGTTCCACCAGGGAGACAGATTGTTGGGATCGATGTAGCTGGTCACGCCCTCGGGCATATTCTCGTAGTTGATGAAGGAACCGACGGTATCCTTGACTGCGAGACCCATGTCGAAGAAGGAATAGAGCGCCATGATGTCGTATTCGTCGTTGCCCGCCATCAGGATGGGCTTCAGAATATCGACGGTGCCCTGCATGGAGCCGTGATCCTTGACGACGATCTTGACGCCGAGTTCTTCCTCGACGGTGTTGTTTCTTCTGATGGTCTCAGCGTTCACGACGTAGTCGGGATCGGGACCCTTGTCACCGTCATAGAGGATGGCGATCGAACGGGTGCACAGCGTGTCATACCATTCTTCGTCGTCGCCGGTATTGACGAAGAAACGGACTTCCTCGGGCGTGCCGTCCGCCTTCAGGAACTTCTCGTTGATCTCGGGCTTCTTGAGCTCCTCGACCGGAGGGTCGGTTTCTGTAGGCGTGGGGGTCGTTTCGGTCGGATCGGGCGTGTCGGTGGTCGGCTGAACGTCGGGCGTCGATTCGGTCGGCGTCGCCGTTTCCGTGGGCGCAGGCGTGTCGGCGGTCGGCGTGGGCGTGTCGGCGGTCGGTTGAGCCGTCGGCGTTGCCGTCGCTTCCGTAGTTTTATTGTCGGGCGTAGGGGTCGGCGTCGTTGTTCCCGTGCACGCGGCGAACGAGAGCAGCATGATCACGACCAGAACGAACGACATGATCTTGCAGAACGTTTTCAT
>JAFTCT010000018.1 GCA_017454525.1 Clostridia bacterium | reverse complement strand
CGGGGCGTTCAGTTCTGCGCGACCGCGCAAAACGGAACGCCCCGTGTGCCGGTTCATGCCGCCGGCGGTCAAAGACGCTTACCTGAAGATCCTGAATCCGAAGATACGGGCGTGCAGGTCGCCGTCGCAGGCGGGCTTGGTGATATAGAGTTGTACGTAGCGCGCCTTGACCGGCTCGAAGGAGCGTTCGGTGAGGTCGGCGCGATTGTTCTTCACGCGGTCGACCGTCGTCCAGCGGTCGTTCTCGTGCGTCTTGACGCGCACTTCGAAGGCGCTCGTATTCCAGAGCTTCGATTCCTCGGTGCCGGCGTGGATGATCATATAGGAGGAGATTGTCTGCACCTTCTCGAGGTCGACGGTCAGCGTGCAAACGCCCTTGTCGTTGATGCTGCCGCACCACTTGGTATCGGGCTTGCCGTCAAAGGCGAACGCCGCGATCTCCTGCTCGTTCATCTCGTGGTTCGCCTTTGCGGGCTTGCCGCGCGCAAGGTCCTTTCCGAGCTTTCTGTACGCCGCTCTGACCTTCATATCGCTCTTGCCCATTCTGACGATGGCGATCTGACCGCTCTGCTCGACGATCCCCTCGCCCTCAAAGCCGGTAAAGAGTTCGTCTCCGTCCACCAGGGGCGCAAAGAGACGGATCAGCGCGTTTTCCTTGTAGTCGCCCGATCCGGCGCAATGCTCAACGGTGAGCGTGTGCGTCGGGGTATCGGCGGAGGTCCCGTAATCGTCGTAGACGCCGCCTTCAAAGTACGCGGGCAGCGTTCCCTCCGCCGCCGAGAAGACCAGCAGATCCCTGTCCTTCGGCAGGACGATCTCGGTATTCCCGTTCGTCGGGATGGCGATATCGAAGAGGTAGGCGAAATCGTAAATGCGGTTCTTGCCGTTCTCGTCGTGGGTATGCGTGAAGACGGCAGCCACCGGCTCGGCAGTATAGAAATTGTCGGTACCCGAGACGGCGGATTCGATGCTGCCGACCGGCGCGTTCAGCGCGGGGATCGAGCGCACGACCTTTTTGCCGCCGACCTTGAACGTGAAGTTCTTCCTGCCGCCGGCGCTTGCCGCGAGCAGATGCAGCGCCCCGGCGCCCTCTCTGACCCTGACCGTCTGACCGGCGCCGACCAGCACGTCGTTTCCGCCCTTCTTGAGCGAGAAGGAAACGCCGCCGGCGGTGAACTTCCGTCCGGACATCTCATAGGGCAGATAAACGCCCTTCTTTGCGGCTTTTTCGCCGGATTTCGTAAAGATCCGGTCGGTGTATTCCAGCGCCACGGGACGGCTGGCGACGGTCGCTCTGCGCTTTTTCAGCGTCAGGGCGAAGGTCTTCATTTCGTATTTCGCAAGATCGAACGTGAACGCGTTCTTGCCGGCTCTGACGCTCTTTTGTACTCTTTCGTAGCCGTCGCAGAGTTCAGCCTTTTCGATGACGAACGCGGGGAATTCGAGTTTCAGTCCCTTCTCTTCCCTGCCCTCGGTCTCTCTGACGCGGACGATCAGTTTGTCGCCCTTCTCTTCCTTCTTGACGGCGGTGACCGCGGCGCCCTCGCCGACGAGGCGCAGGAGCGCGCCGCCCTTGAAGGAACCCTTGTGCACGCCGGTCTTCAGAAGCGACAGCGGCGCGTTGAGCGCTTCGGCGTTGTGCAGCGCCTTCTCGCGGCTCTCGCCGTACCCTTCAAGCGCGAAGGAGAAGATGTTGAGACCGAAATCCTGGTAATCCTGTCCCGACTGCGGCATATAGCAGTGCAGCGGCGTGTGGATGAGCGCCAGCCCCAGCGTCTTTTCGTCCTTCTTGATCATACCGTACTTGCAGTCGTTGGAGATCAGCACGCCGAAGGCGCCGCTTTTATCCTTCTGATCCGCCCAGACGTGGACGTTGTGCATGAAGTAGGGATAGGTGTCGGTGATCCCGCCCTCCACGGCGCCGGGATCGCAGTCGAACAGCGTCTTTTCGTTTTCCGCGGTGAGCGGGAAGCGCACGAAGAGGTTGGATGCGCGCTCGTACCAGAAGACCCGGTTGTCGAACAGCACGCGGGCGCTGCCGCCCTCGATGCGGACGACCGTCTCGAAGGTGCTCTCGCCCTTCTTCTTCGCGATCTTCAGACCGACCCACACGGGTCTTCTGTCAATGACCGTGATCTCCGCCTTGGGGGAAAGCCCCGCGGGTCTCTTCTGCAGATCCTCGAAAACGTACTCCCAGGACGGCCAGTTGACGCTGTGATCTCCGTAGATCTCGAACGCGACGGGCGCCGAGAGCAGTTCTCTACTTAAGCGTTTGTCAAAGATCGAGTAGACCTCGCCCTTCTTGTTCACGCGGACGCGCACGCATTCGTTTTCAAGCAGCGTCTTGCCGACCTTCAGTGCGCTGACGTTGCGGTGCTTCTCACTGCGGACGTGCAGAACGGTGAAGGAGCCGGGCTCAAGCAGAGCGCGGCAGACGGCGTATCCGTCCTCCTTGGCGGTGGGCAGGCGTTTCTTGCCGCTGTATACGGCGGGATCTTCGCCTTCGAAGGGCAGGCGCACCAGCGCTTCGCGCGCGAACGCCGAGGGGTTGAAGACCACGTAGGGATCGCCCTTGCCGCGGGTGTCGATCTTTCCGGCGACCGCTTCCATCGCGCTCTGCAGTTCACCCGCGAAAATGTTCGCGGCGAGCAGTTCGTCATTGTGCGAGAAAACGTAGGCGGGCGCGATCGACGTGCCGGTGAGATCGTCGTGGAACTGGTGCCACAGGAAGGTCTTCCAGCCCTCGTCGATGCGTTCCTTCGGATAGGGCGCGCCGGCGATGATCTCGGCAAAGGAGGAGGCGCGCTCGGTGCGGTCGGCGAGCATCTCGTTGCGGCGGTTGAGGCGCTTCATCGCGGTATGGCTGGTCATCGCGCCGTAGCCGTGCGGGATCAGCAGTCCGCCGACGTAAACGGGAAGACTGTCGATCTCCTTTTTCGTCAGACCCTTGAAGACGTCGGTGGGCGACGCGGGGATCACTTCGTAATCGTTGGTCGCGTTGGCGTCGACCGCTTCCTGCAGCATCCGGACGGAGGTCTCGGAGGGAGAGCCGCCGTAGTCGCCGGTGCCGTAGTACATACTTCTGCGCGCCACGCCCGCGTACTTCTCGTTGTGCGCGATCTTTGCGGCGAAATTGTCGCGTTTCCCGACCGGGCGCTGATCGTCGTCCCAGTCGAAGTTGTAGGTATAGTTGCCCTCCAGAAGCGAAACGAAGACGCCCTTGCCGTCGGGACCCAGCCATCTGCCGAGGTCCATGCGCGGCAGATCGCTCTTCGGCATCGGCGGCAGGACCTTCCCGTCGGGGGAAAGCAGCGGGGAGCCCGCGCCCCAGACGAGCTTCTGCGTCGAGAAGCCGATCAGTCCCATGTGCGCCTCGATCGAGGGGAGCGACGCGCGGAAGCCGAAACAGTCGGGCAGGAAGATGTCCTCGGAGGTCTTGCCGAATTCCTTCTCAAAATAGTTGTTTCCGATCAGGATCTGACGGATCAGCGCTTCGCCCGAGGGCACGTTGACGTCCATCGCGTCCCACGCGGCGCCGACGACGTTCCAGCGTCCCTGCGCCACGTATTTCTTTAACTGCGCGTATTTCTTCGGATAGTATTCCTTCATCAGTTTGTAGCGGAAAGCGCCCTCGAAGTTCATCTGATAGCAGGGATACTTCTTGAAAAGACGGAAGTTGTAATCCTGGGTATTCTTCAGACTGTCGCGGATGGTATCGACGACCGTCCAGTTCCACTGGGTGTCGAGATGCGCGTTCGCGACCGCGAAAAGCTTGCCTTTCTTGCTCATTTCTGTTCCTCCTGTATGTTATTTCGCCGCAGGATATTCGTTGCAGAGGAGCCGGTAGGGCTTCTCGTCCTCTTCGATCTTCGGGAATCTGCCCATGTCCTCATAGAAGCGGTTGTCGCAGTTGTCGTCGTTGACCTTCGAGACCTCGCCGATCAGCACTTTTCCGCTTCCCTTCTCCGCCCAGAAGGCGTGATAGAGGCGCGGGGGCAGCGTGATGCTCTCGCCGGGGGTGAGCACCAGCTTCACGCCGGCGGGCAGGGTGCGGACTCTGCCGTCGGTCGATACGACGACGGGGGAAACGCGGTCCAGCTCCTCGTCGGGCAGACTGTTATAGAGTTCAATGACGAGGTTGCCGCCGCCGCGGTTGATGATGTCCTCGGTCTTTGCAAAATGGAAATGCATCGGGCTGTACTGATCCTCGTCCGAGATCAGCAGCTTCTCCGCGTAGGTCTTGGGGCAGGTCGGGTCGCCAAACGCGCCGTTGCGGATCGTAAAGAGGAAAAGTCCGATCTTTCTGAAATCGCCCTTTCCGTAGTCGGTCACGTCCCAGCCGAGCATATGGTCGCGGATCTCGTCGTAGGAATGATCCTTTTCGAGCCATTCCTCGGGCGTATAGTCGGCAAACGGCGGCAGGTGAAATCCCTGCGCCGAAATGAACGCCTGATTCTCTCTGATGAGTGCATTGATCTCCGATCTTTTCAAAATGAGTCCTCCTTCTGTATTCTTCAGATATCGCGGCAGGGCGGGCGGAAAAACGGTCCGTCCGCGATCCTCACCGTGCCCATTCTATCACGACTTTGCCGTTCTGTCAATACAAAAAATGAAAATTTTTCGCCGAAAGCGCAAAAATGAAAAAAATAATAGCCGTTTATGCTCATTTTTCGTTAACTACCCCCGGCAAAAAACGCGCGGCGATCCGCGCGTACGGCGGGCGGCGCCGGCTTTTTTTCGCCCTGCCCCGCAGACCGACAGGCGCGGCGTTTTTTGTTTTTCCTCCGCCGCCTGACCTTCGCGCTTTCAGCCGCCGGGCATTCGCGTTTTCAGCCGCCCGGACGATCGGAATTTTGTCGGAATTTTGTCGCCCGGCATTCGCGATTTTTATCTTGACAAACGCGCGCAAAAGATATAGAATAAAGATGATTTTGAGAGAAGCGCGCGCCGCGCGCAAAACGGGTAAGGAGGGAGATCGTTGACAGGCAGATACAGATCGGTACGGCTGTGCGCCCTCCTTTTTTCGGTGGTTCTTCTCGCGTCCGCGTGCGCGGGCGCGCCGCCCGCGGCGAAGACGCCCTCCGGGAGCGCCGCGCCGGACACGGCGGCGTCATCTCCGGCGTCATCTCCCGCGTCATCTCCCGCGTTATCGCCGGAAGTCAGCCCGCCCGTCGCCGAACCGTCTTCATCCCCGGCGGATCCGCCTTCTCCGGCTGAAACCGCGACCGCCTCGCCCGCGCCGGCGACGCCGTCCTCTCCTTCCGCCGCGGAAACGCCCGATTCCATGCTCTCGGAGGCAGATATGGATCTCTACAAAGGAAGTTATGCCGTTCTGTCGGACCGCATCACCGGTCAGGGCTACGCCGTCACCTCGCTGACCGGCGCGTACGTCGGAATGTTCACGCGCGACAGTTCGATCCAGGCGATGGCGCATATTGCGCACGGCGACGCCGACGCCGCGAGAAAGATCTTAAAATACCTGTTCTCCTGTCACGCGGCGCTGGGCGCCAGGCGCGCCGTACACATCATCGACGACCTGCGCGAGGAAGCGTACGGCAACGATTATCTCGCGCCGCTTTCAAACGGCGGACAACCGGTCGGGCGCGCCTGCGCGCAGCGCGCGGCGGACGTCGCGCTCTACAGCATCGTCGCGCCGGACAACGGCGCTGCGCAGCCCTTCGTTCCGGAAGAACCGCGGATCTACGCCGTGGAAGTGCATCTGAACAGATCCGCGCCCACCGACACGGTGCGCGTTTCGGTCTGTACCGACTACCGCGATCCCGGCACCGCCGTCGGCACGGCGCTCTACACCTTCGGCAGACACGAAAACGGCTGGCAGTGCATCGAATTTGACGCCCCCGTTCCGGTGACGCCCGGACAGACCTATTACCTTGTCCTTCAGACGGTAAAAGCGTCGGGCGCCGTCTCCTGGAACGGCGTACTTTCGGGCGAAGGACCGAACTCCCATAACTACGACCGGCAGGTCTTCGGCGGCTGGGTCGAAAAGCCCTATCATCCCGCTTTTGAGATCGTTTTCACGCCGCGCGAAGCGTTTTCTCAGCGTTTTACTGCGCGCAGCGGCGTTTTGCAGGGCGCGGAGGCACGCATTTTCGCCTCCTCGCCCGGCGGAAGGATGTGGGTCGAGGTTCGCGCCGACCGGACCGATCCGTCGACGGCGCTCTGCCGCGCGCAGCGGCAGATCGCGGCTGCGGGAGAGCAGACGCTCGTCTTTTCCTTTGACGGCGCCGCCGTCACGGCGGGGAAACGCTATGATCTCGTCGCGGGATTTGAGGACTGCGGCGACTGCGTCAGGGTCCTTTCGGCTTTCCGAGAAGGGGAAGCCGCGGCGCTCGGCGGCGAATGGACCGCCGTGCGTTCCGCATTTGAACTCTCTCCCGTTTTCGACTGCGACCGGCAGAGACTGACGGCGCTTGAAAAGGGCGTCACGGTCATAGAAGAGATCCCGGCGTCCGGAGAGAACATCACGACCCTGAAGATCCTGCTCGACAGGGATCCGGACGTCTCCGGCACGGTCACGGCGACGCTGAAGAAGGTTTCCGGCGACCTTTCACAGACCGTCGGAGTGCTGACCGTTCCCGCGGTTTCGGTCCCGCAGGGCGGCGGGTGGGTCGTCCTGCCCTTCGGACTGCCGCTGACAAAACCGAAGAAAAACGGGTCTTACCGTCTGGAACTGAACGGCGACGTCTCGGGCGGAAAGGTGTATCTCTGCGGAACGACGGCACTTGACGGCGCGCTGACCGCCGTGAATGAAAAGGGCGAAAGCGCCGGGATACCGGGTACGGGCGGCTATGAAGCCCTGCGCGGACAGACCCGTCTGATCAGCGACTACACCCAGACCGACACCACCTATATGCTTCTCCACGCCTGGGCGATGTACGCCGGGCGCAGCGGAAACAAAGCGGAAGACCGCTTCTTTATCGGGGAGTCCTACCCGCTCGTTAAGACCTTTGCAAACTTCTTCATCGACAGCAAGCGTTACTATAACGACGCGCTCGACCTCATTTTCAATCCCTCGCTCGAACATTCGCGCAAAGGGCGCTACTGGCAGTCCTACGACCTCATCACCAACGTCTTCGCCTCCCAGGCGCTGCGGGAACTCTCGGCGATCGCCGAAAAGACCGGCGACAGCGCGTCTGCGGAGAAGTGGAAGACCTATTCGGAGAAGATCAAGGGCGGGATCGAAAGAAATCTGACTGCCGAATACGACGGCAAGACGATCTACGCGGAGTTTTACGACGCCGAGAACGGGATGACCTTCTATCCCGGCATCTCCTGGGTGAACTTCGCGCCGGTCGCCGCCGAGTGGTACGGCACCGATCCCGAGATCATGATGAACACCTATGAGGTCTACAAGAAACACGCCGGGATCAGAATGCTCGGCTATAACGGGCTCGCCACGGACGCGACGCTCGGAACGAACGAGATCCGGCGCGAACTGATCGGCAAAGGCGTCGCGTGGGAACTCATGTTCTGCAGAACGGTCGGCGACGAGGAGCGGATCCGCGAGATCCTCGCGCTCGAGCGCGCGACGGCAAAGAAATACCGTCTGTCGGTCTATCCCGAGTCCTGGACCTCGCAGACCACCGTGTCCGATCCCGGAAACCAGGAGCACTGCGCCTGGCAGGTCTACGCGATGACCGTCGTTTTTCCGGAACTGAACGCGTCGGAATGATACGGATACCCGAAATAATAAAAACGTTACAGATCCCCGACAATAAAGAAAGAGAGGACGATCAAACATGAAAACCCGCATCGTATCCATTGTACTCACCGTCTTTTTCCTCATCTCCCTCCTTCCGGCGGTCCCGTTCGCCGAGGAGGTCTCCGCGACTTACGTTTTTTCAAACGGCCTGCGCGGCGACGGCGAAGGAACGCTGACTTTTGAAGGAATTAACGGCTACGGAAAGGTCTGTCTGTATTTTACGACGGAGTACGGTCTGTATGAAGACTGCGAACCGGTCGCCGTGCAGACGGTGTCTTCCATGCGTGCGGTATTCACCCTGCCCCGCGCCTTCCTGCTGCCGCCGGAGGTGACGGGCTTCGCCCTCTTCTACGAGGCGGACGCGCAGAGCCCGGCGCTTGAGAACGCCTGCGCGGTCTATGCGCTTCCCGAAGACAAACTCTTCGGCGAAGCCGATCCCGCTTTTACCTTTGCGTCGGTCTCCGACGTGCACGTGAACTATGACGACAACGGCTACGGCGCGTCGAAGAAATGGACGAACGCGCTCGATTTCTTCGATCTTATGGGGATCGACAGCGTCGTAATATCGGGCGACATCACCGGCTCGGGCACACAGACGGAATACAACCGTTACAGGTCCGCCGTCTCCGCGTCCTACGTCGCGCCGGAGCGCATCTACGAAGCGCAGGGCAACCACGACGCGACCCAGGTCGCGCGCTTCCTCGAGTATACGCAAGGCGAGGACGACGTGCATCCCTTCGAGGGTTCCGCCTGGTTCTACGTCCTCAAGGAGGGCGAAAACGGCGCCCGCGACAACCTCTTCATCTTCATGGCGCAGGAACTTTCCTCTACGAGCGCCACGCCGAACGTCGACAATTTTTCGACAAGGCAGCTTGACTGGGTGGAGGGACTGCTCGAGACCTATGCCGGCACCGACACCAACATTTTCATTATCGAGCATGCGATGATCCGCAACTTCGGACCGGGCGACAAGTATAACGGCGTTTACGTCGAACCGATGTATTTCAAGGACGCGTTCCCCGGGAATATGCGCTTCAAGAGCCTGCTCACCACCTATAAGGAAGCGATCATGATGTCGGGTCACACCCACCTTTCGCTGCGCGAGGGATATAACTTCGGCGACGAAAACGGTACGGCGGCGCGCATGATCCACAATTCCTCGATCTCGCAGCCGCGTTCCTACACGTCGTCGGGCACGATCAGTTACAACAGCGAGGGGCGCACGACCGAAACGGCGGGCAGCGAGGGCTATCTCGTCTACGTATACGACGACTGCGCGACCTACGTCGGCTACGATCTGACGGCGCAGAAGATCATCCCCACGGCGTCCTATCTGATCCCGCTGTACAGCGAGGACCGGGCGTCCGCACAGTCGATCGCGGTGACGGCGCCGCCCGTTAAAACCGTTTATGACGGCGGCGAATGCTTCGACGCTGCCGGAATGGTCGTCACGGCGACCTACGCCGACGGCACGACGGCGGAAGTCAAAGGCTGGGGGCTTTCCAAGGTCGGCGCGCTCTCCTCTTCCGACAAGAGCGTCAGCATCACCTACGGAAACTGCGCGCCCGTCGCGGTGCCCATCACAGTCGCAAAGGGTCCCTCGGTCCACGGTGAGGGCGAGCTGCAGGGCAGCGGCACCGAAACCGATCCCTTCCTCGTTTCAAGCGCCGCAGACTTCGCCGCGCTGACGAAATGCTTCAACGCCTCGACCTCCTCCGGCGGCGCCTGCGGAACGGGCAAATTCTACCGCCAGACCGCCGATATCGACATGACCGGTTATCCCTCCTACGAGGGCACGCACGCCAACGGCGACGCGAAATGCTATTTCGCCGGGATCTACGACGGCGCGGGACACACGCTGACCGTCAATATCAAATCCTCCGGGCAGACCTCGGTCTTCCCGTATATCTACGGCGCGATCATCAATCTGAAGGTCAGGGGTTCCATCAACTCCGACGCGAGCGCGCAGCCCATCCGCACCGTCCAGTCGGGCGCGGTCGTTGCAAACTGCGTGTTTGAAATGACGCTGACCTCCTCGAAAGGGAACGGCGTTTCCTATTCGATCTACGGAACGCTCCTCAACGTATACGTTGCGGGCGTCGGCACAAAAGCCGTATACAGCAGCGGGTCGGACGGAAAATACTATAACGTCTTCACCAATATGAAGAGCGCCTCCGATTCTCCTCTGACGCACTCGACGACCACCGCGTCGGACGATCTTGACGCGATCGCGGCGGCGTTCAACGACCGTACGGGCGAAGCGTTCACGAACGGGATCGCAGCCCTGTCGGCGAACT
>JAFTCT010000100.1 GCA_017454525.1 Clostridia bacterium | reverse complement strand
CCCCCACGAAACGCCGTTTTTTTTTGTATTATCCTGATTTTTCAAAGGTTTCCGTTGATTTTTCGGGCGGTGTGTGCTATGATAGACGAAGAATGAATACCGCGGGACGGAGAAATGAATATGCTGACGAAAAAAGTGATCTGCGCAGGGCATATCTGTCTGGATATCACGCCTGTGTTTGACGGTAAACGGCAGATCGGTAAGATCGGGGAATTGCTGGTACCCGGAAAACTGATCAACGTTTCGGGCGCCGAGGTACATACCGGCGGAAGCGTGGCGAACACGGGACTTGCCATGAAGATCCTGGGAAACGACGTCACGCTGATGGGCAAGATCGGCTGCGATCCCTTCGGCGGGATCGTAAAGAATATCCTGCATTCCTACGGATGCGCGGGGCTGATCGAAGACGGCGGGGCGACGACCTCCTATTCGATCGTACTGGCGCCGCCCGGGATCGACCGGATCTTTCTGCACGATCCCGGTGCGAACGACTCCTTCGTTGCGTCGGACGTTTCCTTTGATGCGCTCGCATGCGCCGATCTCTTCCATTTCGGCTATCCGACGCTGATGAAAGCGATGTTCCGGAACGGGGGAAGGGAACTGGCGGCGCTCTTTGAGAAGGCGAAGGACGCGGGATGCATGACGAGTCTCGATCTTTCCGCGGTCGATCCCGCAAGCGAGGCGGGACGCGCGGATTGGGCGCGGATCCTCGGGGAGACGCTTCCTTACGTGGATTTCTTCGTGCCGAGTTTTGAAGAACTGCTCTATATGCTGTCACGCGACGAGTATGACGCGCTGCAGGACCAAAAGAGCGACGTCACGCAAAACGTCGATTTCGGGAAGTACGTCAGACCGCTCGCGCAGCGCTGTATCGGCATGGGCGCGCGCGCGGTCCTCATCAAGTGCGGGATCTCCGGGATGTATCTGAAGACGGCGGATAAAAAAGCGCTTGAGAAGTTAGGCGGCAAGCGTACCGTCGACGTTGAGGCGTGGGAGCGTTTTGAGAAGATCGAACCCTGCTTCAAAGCCGACGTCGTGCGTTCCGCGGCGGGCGCGGGCGACGTCAGCATCGCGGCGTTTCTGACGGCGGTGCTGAAGGGCTGCGCGCCCGGAGAATGCATCGGTTATGCGGCGGCGGAGGGGGCGCTCGCGGTGACGTCCTACGACGCCCTCGGCGCCGTCGAGCCGCTTGAGGAACTGAAAAAAAGAATTCAAAATGGTTGGGAAAGGATCGGTTGACAGATGCTCGTCAATATGAAAGAAATGCTTGAAAAAGCAAAGGAAGGCGGATACGCCGTAGGTCTGTTCAACGCCGTCAATACCGAAATGGCGATCGCCGTGATCGAAACGGCGGAGGAACTGCGCTCACCCGTGATCGTCGGTACCGCGGAGGTCCTGCTCCCCTTTATGGATCTGGAGCGCGTCGCCTCCTATCTTATTCCGATGGCGAAAAGGGCGTCGGTCCCGGTATGCGTGCACTATGATCACGGACTGACGGAAGAAAAGTGTAAAGAGGCGCTGTCGCTCGGCTTCACCTCGGTCATGTACGACTGCTCGACCCTTCCTTACGAAGTGAACGTTGAAAAGGTCGCCGGGATGGTGAAGCTCTGTCACGCCGCGGGCGCGACGGTCGAAGGGGAACTCGGACACGTCGGCGATAACGCCGGGGAAGGGAAACTGCTCTGTCCCGCCGATTTTTATACCGATCCGCAGATGGCGTCGGATTACGCGCAGCGCACGGGCGTCGATGCGCTCGCCGTCGCGGTGGGCAACGCCCACGGAGACTATAAGTTCCCGCCGAAACTCGATTTTGAGAGGATCGGCGCGATCGCGGCTGCCACCGGACTTCCGCTCGTGCTGCACGGCGGCAGCGGTCTGACCGACGACGATTTCAGAACGGCGATCGGAAAGGGTGTTTCCAAGGTCAATATTTTCACGGATCTCGATAAAGCGGGAAAAGCCGGCTACGCGGAGGGCATCGCCAAGGGCGAAAAAACGCTCATGAACCTCATGCCCTACGGTATTCGCGCGATGAAAGAAACGGTAAGAAGAAAGATCGCGGTCTTCGGCTCCGGCGGCAGGGCGTGACGCGGCTGTTTGTGCGGATATATGTTGACGCAAGAGCGTTTTTATGCTATAATGCAAACAGGTCAGGAACGATCGTTTATACGCAAAGAACCTGAAGAGGTCAAAAAAATATGAAGAAAACCGTTTTGATTTTATTGCTGACGTGTATGATGCTCCAACCGGTGTTTTCCGTCTGTATGCTGGACGCCGGCGCGGAATCCTATATGAGCAGTAAGACGGAGATCCCCGTCGATCTTGAGGTTTCGGGCGCCGAAGCGCTGTGCCAGACGGAGGACGGCTACGTCTGGATCGCGCAGTATTCGGGTCTGACGCGCTACGATTCGAAAGAATTCGTGACGTACAAGAATTTCGAATATGAGGGACAGAATTATTCCGTCATCAACGTCCGTGCGCTTGCCTCCAAAGAAAACGTCCTGTACGTTGCCACCCCCGAATGCGTCTGCGTTTACAAAGATCATCATTTTGAACCGCTTGTTGCCGACGCCGGCGTGATCTCAGACATTATCCTTGATAAAACGAACGATCTTCTGTATATTTCCACGCAGAACGCCGGCGGTATCATATACGATATCGCCGCCGGCACGCGAACCGTCATTCCGGGGACAGAGGGGAAGATCGTGCGCGATATCGCGCTCGGCGTTGACGGCGAAGGGTATTACTATCAGACCGATGAGGGCGTTTTTGACCGGGACGGAAAGGAGATCCTGCCGATCGCGCGGATCCTTGAGATCTATTCCTACGGAACGACGCTGTATATGGCGGAGGACAGCGGCATCATCCACAGATACGATATGAAGCAGAGGACGGCGCTCGACGATCTCGTCGTGCCCGATCAGGTCAACAAAATGCTGTATTCCGAAGCCGATCAGATCCTCTTCGCCGCCTGCGAAAAGAACGGCATCTACTGTATCGATTTCAGTTCCGGCGAACCGGTCACCACTCTTGCGGGAGACCTGGACAACAAGAGTCAGCTCGTGGACCTGATGATAGACTATGAGGGAAATCTTTGGGTGGCGTCGCACTATATCGGCGCGTCGGGCGTTTCCGTCATCACGAAGAACTCTCTGTCGGAACTGCTCTATGACGATCAGATCTGGCAGTCTCTTGACGAGCCGCCCGCCTTCGACAGAAACGTTTACGCGGTCGAGAAGTACAAAGATATTCTGTACATCGTTTCCGCCAAAAGGATCTACAGATTCGACCTTACCCGCAATATGATCCTTCCGGACAACGTCATTATGCAGTCGATCGACGAATACGTCGAGAACAAGAACAAGGAAGGCAAAGCCAAGGGCGACGACAACTTCACGTTCACCTACGCGCCGAAGGACGTCGAGATTTTCAAGGGGAAGGTGTATTTCGCCGTTTCCAGTATCGGTCTGGTGGAATACGATCCGGACGCCGAGAAGGTCGTCATTTATGACCGGGAGTATATCTGCAGTCATCTCGGGACGCTGATCAACGATCCGGACGTCACGCTGACGAACACTATCCGCTCCATGAGAAGCTTTGACGACTATCTGGCTTTGGGATACGTCAGAGGCATCATGCGCTTTGACGGCGAAACGTTCTCCGTGATGAATATCGGTTCCAACGTACTGTACATCAACAAAACGAAAGACGGCAGGATCATGTTCGACCGTACGCAGGGGCTGTACGTCATCGACGATGCGTTCACTTCTGCAACGGAGATCCCGACCGAAAAAGAGGTCACGGGAAACAGACTGAAATTCCTTGTGGACGGGGACGATCTGTACTATACGCTCAACAGCCGGCTCTTCAGGACGGATCCGGAGAACGGCGGCGGCGTGTCGGAAGAGATCTCGATCCCGTATATCAAGGGATCGATCGTCGAACTATCGAAGATCAGATTTATCAACAGGGACGGAAACCCGGAGTACAAGTACGTCATCGGCAGCCAGACGCAGCTCTATATCGCCGATTCGCTGGACGGCGACCGCCTGACCGACTACGCCATGTACGATTCGTCCAACGGTCTGCAGCCCGTCATCGCCAACACCTCGGGGTACTATGACGAATCCGAAAACAAGTATTATCTCCAGTCGACGAACGGTATTTACGTTTACGATTTCAATATGACGAGAGATAAACCCGTTCCGGTCAGGATCGCCATAACCTCCGTTGACCTCGACGGAGCGCATTATTACGGGGACAGCGTCAGCGTCGGGAAGGACGTATCCCGTGTCGCGTTCAATCTGGCGGTCCTCGGGTTCCGCCCGAACAACGGCTATACCACCTACTATAAACTCGACGGCGTCGACGCCGATTATACGGCGTATTCGGACGATAACCGCAGTATCTACTATACGAATCTCCCCGGCGGGAGTTACGACTTCCATATATACGTCACGGATGAATACGGACAGCAGTCCGAAGTGATCACCGTTCATCTGGATAAGCAGAAGCAGATCCACGAACAGTGGTGGTTCTGGGTCGTTCTCCTTGCGCTGGCGGCGGCGGCGGTATTCCTGATCACCTCCCTGATCGTTCGCCTGAAGACGAAACAGTCGCTCAAGCGTCAGTTGGAGTATAAAAACATCACGCTGGAATCGATCCAGGCGATCGCGCGGACCATAGACGCCAAGGATGAGTACACGAACGGTCACTCCATCCGCGTGGGGTATTATTCGAAACTGATCGCGATAAACCTGGGCATGAGTCAGGACGAGGTCGACAACATTTACTATATCGCCCTTCTTCACGATATCGGAAAGATCGCGATCCCCGACAGCATCCTGAACAAACCCGGAAGACTGACCGACGAGGAATTCAACGTGATGAAGAGCCATACGACGCGCGGAGCGAACATCCTGAAAGGCATTTCGACCATTCCGCATATCATCGAAGGCGCAAAATCCCATCACGAAAAATACGACGGATCCGGCTATCCGGAAGGTCTTAGCGGCGAGAATATTCCGTACGTGGCAAGGATCATCTGCTGCGCGGACTGCTTCGACGCGATGGCGTCCAAGCGCGTCTATAAGGAGCCCTTCTCGCTGGACGTGATCCTCAATGAGTTCAAACGCTGCTCCGGAAGTCAGTTCGATCCCGAGATCGCCAAAGTCGTCATCTCTATGATCTCAAGCGGAAAACTGAAACCGTATTCCGCCGAGAACACCTATCTCGGAAGCGACGGCAAAACGCACAGAATAAAAAAGAGCGAGGATCATGCGCACGCATGATCCCCGTGACCGGCATTCACTTTGACGGGGGCGTTTCATCTGACGCATTTGCGCCGGATGAAACGCCCCCGTCAAAATTTTGCGCATCGGCTTACGCCCGGGTTTTTGTCATATTAACAGATAAGACTACCGTGAATGCCCGGCTGCTTCCGGGGGATCAGTCGGCGTTCGCCGCCTGAACCGCGGTGAACGTGATATTCTCCCCGCAGAGGATCGAATAGTTGATATACAGTTCCGACGCTTCTCCGTCTTCGCATTCGATCGTGACTTTCCGATAGTAATTGGAATTGAGATCGCCGAATGACAGCGTTCTGACGTTGCCCGACCGGTCTCTGACGGTGATCTTTGCCAGACTCTTCCATCCGCCGATATAGAGCGTATAACTCGTCTTTTCTCCCGTGGTCCCGAGCGTGATCCTGAAATTCCTCGACGAAACGCATCCCGTCGTCGCGCTTCCGCTGTCAATAACGTCTCCGCCGGAAAAGAAACCGGATAATTGTCGGTGAAGGAGGATATCCTGCCGTCGCTTGACAGTTCTCCGACCACCCCGGCTCCGTTTTTCATACGCACGACCGTCCCGGCGCTTTCATAGCCGAAATAGGCAAAATCCAGCCCGGCGTCCTTTGAAAGATCGAGCGCTTTTTTAGCGATCTTTTCGCACTTTACGCTGAACTGAACGGCGGTCTGATCGTAATTCTCGTTTTTCCGATCGTCGACGGGATGTTCAAACCGGACCTTGATCTGATGCGCTTGATGAACATTTGTCCTGACGGTGAATTCACAGACGGCGCCGTCTCTTGCACCGCCTTCATAGGCAAAAGGAGAAGCGCTTTCGTCGATCGGGTGTATTTCAGGTTCGATTTCTTTGCCGTCGAGCGTGATTTCGGCGATATCGCCGAAGTCGGATCTCATATGGAGCCGGACGGTATAACTTCGCTCTTCAAACGCACGGAAATCGCTCTCAAAAGATCCCTCGGCGGCGCCGATATCCAGAGTGAGCGCGTCGGTGTACGCCATACGTATTTCGGTCGTGCGGTATTTTCCGTCCTTGTAGGCGACGGTTTCGCCATCGTCCTCATAGAGTACCGTTGACGCGGGATAATTTTTCGACGGATAAACGTCAAGCGCAAGACTGCTCCAGTTCTTTTCCTTTGTGTTGACCGTATCTTCCGCGAGCGCGACGATCGCGCCGGACCTGACGTAGATCGGAGAAGTTTCAAGCGGATGATCGACAGTCACAACGGCGGGTCCGACGGTGCGTTCGCCCGACCAGACGTCGATCCATTCGCCTTCGGGCAGAAAGACGTCCCTTTTGTCGTCGAGTTTGGCCGTGTACGCCATAAAGATGTGCGCATAACCGCCGAGCTGATTGTATTCGACTTTGAGACTGTGCGTGGTTCCCGCCTTCATGACGTCGGTGAACAAATAGGTGTCGTATACGCCCCAGCCGTTGACTGCGCGCTTTCCGTCGATCCAGACCCGGACGCCGTCGTCGGCATAAAACCGGAGCATGACGTCTTCTTCGCCCGCCGTGATCTCTCCGGTCCAGCGTATCGAGAAGTTTTCTTTGATCCCGAGATCTTTTTGTCCGATATTGGACCAATCGAAGTGAATGTTGCTGTCAACGCGCGTAAACTCCGGCGTGCCGTTGAGTTTGCTGTTCTTATAGTATTCTGCCGCCAGCCCCGGCTGTCCGTCGTGCGTCAGCCAGGCGTCCGGCACGTTATCTGCTTTCTGCGCGCCCGAGATCGGCGCTATAAGGATATAGTCGCCGAGCAGATATTCGTCGTTTGCGGATGCTTCGATGCAGCACGGATAGTTGACGTCCAGCCGACGCATGATCGGCAGTCCGGTTTCGTAGTTCTCATGCGCCAGAGCGTAAAAGAGCGGCAGGAGCCGGTAACGCATTCCGACGTATTCCTTTGTGACCGCTTCGGCGACTTCTCCGTAGAGCCAGGGCATTCTTGAGTAAGGTTTGGTGCAGTGTACGCGGCAGAAGTTCGAAAGCGCGCCGTACTGGATCCAGCGAACGTACATCTCTTTGGTGACGGCGCTCGTGTGTCCGCCCAGATCGGAACTCATATAGGGGAGTCCGAGTTCTGCGCCGCCGTAGATCGCGTCGTAGATCTCCTGTTCAAGGGCGTAACCGTCGGTGTCGATGTCGCCCGTCCATTGAAGGGAGAATCTGTGCGCCGCAAGTTCCGGCGCATAGGTCAGTACGCCGTTGTTGATCCCGTCCACGTTGCCCATGATGAGTCCGCGCCGCGCGTAGGTCCCGAGGTCATTTGCAATGCTCGCATAGTACTCTTCCGTGATCCACTGAAAAGCATACATTCCCGTTGCGTAGATCGACAGGCCGTCGGTGACGGGATTGAGCGCAACGCTCCAGTTCCGATCGTACCACCAGTAGTCGAGTCCGAGCGAAAGCAGCAGTTTCAGATTTTTTGAACGGTATTCGATCTCTTTTTCGTCCAGCAGATTTTTGGTGCCTTTGGCAGGTTCCGGATGATCGTTGAATATGATCGTCACGCCCTCTTTGTGCGCTTCCTCAAGAAAACGCGCCATATTCGGGAAGAGTTTTTCGTTGATCTTATATCCTACGCCGTTCGACGTGTCCCGCCAGTCGGTGTCGATGACCAGCACGTCGATCGAATAGCCCTTTTCTTTATAATCTCTGATCTGCTTGAGAGCGGTTTCCTCCGAATAGGCGTACCATCTTGAATCCCAGTATCCGAGGGTGTCAAGCGGCACCATTTCGCTTCTGCCGGTCAGTTTGACGAAATCCGAAGCGAACGTTCTGTAGTTTCCCTGCGGAAGGAAGACGAACAGATCTCTTGCAGTCTGCGAAAAGGTCCAGCCGTTGTTTTTCTCATACGCGCCTTCTTCCGGCAGCGAGTAACCGTATTCGGACGGGATCACGCGCGGCGTGTCCGAAAAATACCAGCAGGAGAGTTCGTCCCCGGGGGAGGGAAGATACATATTGCTCGTCGTCAGGCCTTCGTAGCGCCAGAGTTCGCTTCCCGAAGGATCTGTGATGTAAACGTTCGACAGTCCGGCGGAAGGATCCGGGATGTGAACATGATAGTTGTTCGTGACGACGATCTGTTCTTTATCGGTCTTTTCGATCCGGTAACCGACTTTTTTCCATCCCGTGCGCTTCGGAACGGAGAAAGAAGGACGGTCTTCAAATCCCGACGCCTCTTTTCCTTCAATACGCACGAGCGTATTGGAAAGAAGTTGTACCCGGACGCTTCCGACCGTTACGGAAACGGGCGGTTCATCCGGGGCGCAGTCAGGCGTCGGCCCGGGCGTTTCCGTCGGCTCGGGCGTCGGCGTGACTGTCGTCACGGGCTCGACCGACTCGTGCGCCGTGAGCGTGCTCCCGGTCGGAGAAACGGATCCCGTTGACGGCAGCGGGGCGCTCGTTTCGCTCATCGTCGACAAACCGGAGGATCCCGTTTCTTTGTCCGCTGTCGGACTTTGTTCAGAAGAGGGAGACGGCGTTGACGCGGTACACGCGGAAAAGCCGATGGCTGATAACAGGATCAGGCAGAGAAATCTTAATGCGGTTTTCATGGCGGACTTCCTTTCGACAACAGCGTTCAGGGATCATCTGACGCGATCATTATATCACGGAACGGTACAGCGGTCATCATATAAGTGAAAAAATCTGCGGATCGCATTTATCGCCGCCTGCGCAGCAGCGCTTCACGGTATTGCGCGATTTGCGCAATATTCACGGTTTTGCGCGATATTGCGCTTGACAAACTGTGCAACATATGGTAATATTGTTAATGTCGGGCGGAGGTTTTACCGATCGGTAAAAGGAGATCTCCGGTGATCCGTAACGTCTCGGACGTAATAAAAATGATGAAATATCGAGGGCAATATGGACAGAATAGGGCAGCTACGCGAAGCAAAACAGTACGTTGACAATCTGATCACCTCCAAGCATCCGGCAACGGGAGAGGATATCCACGCGGATTTTCTGCGGGTCAACTCCGTTCTGATCGCGCTTTTGCAGGTCAGCCGCGCGCTCGGCGACGCGGTAAAGGACGAGCAGATCCGCGCCGAAGGGAACACTCCCGAGAAAGCGAAACTGAAGGAACTGGAAGAGAAAGCGGCAAAACTTTCCGCGGAACGCGACAGCGAGGTCAAGGATCTGAACGACAGGATCGCGGCGCTCAAGAAGGAAAGCGACGGGACGGCAAAGAAACTGCAGGGCAAAATTGAAAAACTGACCTCGGAAAAGGAAGCGGCGGCAAAAGAACTCCGCGCCGTGCAGTCCGAAAACGAGAAACTGCGGAAAGAGGCAGAAGACCTGCGCGCTTCCGCTCAGACGGCGTCTCCGTCCGCCGAGAGCAGGAAGGAAAAGAGCAAACCCGCGCCGCTTCCGAAGCAGAAGCCCCGCGTCGTACATACGGAATGCAGCGTACTCTGCCGCGGCGCCGAGCGGACCGTTCCGATCGTCAAAGGACAGGTGTCGCTCGAGAGCATCCTTGACAGGATCAACGAGGCGTTTGCGGAGGACAACGTCAAGGTGTCCCTCAACAAACTGACAACGATCCTCAAAGACAGGAATATCCTGACGATGGGCAAGGCGGGCAATCAGATGCGGCTGATCCCGACAAAACTCGGCGAATACTACGGCGTCACGCTGACCGACGTGTGCGACGAATCCGGCGTCAACAAGAAGGTCCCGGTCTATAACGAGCACGGACAGTATTTCGTCCTTTCGTCGCTCTCCGAAATGAAGGAGAAAAAGGGGCCGTTTGAGTATCTGCCGGACCTCATCAAGGTCGTTCCCGTCACGACAGACGAGATCTCGCTGTCCGAGATCGTTGCACGCATCAACGACGTCTATCAGAACGAGCCGATGGTGCAGCTGCAGTTCGCCGCGGTGACCAACTTCCTTTTTGCGCGCGGCGTTCTGGTGCCCAATCCAGAGGCGAACACGCCTAAAGCGCCGAAGTTTATCCCCGCCGAGGGGATGCGCAGCAAGGGCATCCGGTTCTATCCCGCAGACGCGCGGCACGCCGCC
Source organism: Clostridia bacterium (assembly GCA_017454525.1). Lineage (GTDB taxonomy): Bacteria > Bacillota > Clostridia > Oscillospirales > CAG-272 > UBA11512. Next base: position 78,613 of record JAFTCT010000100.1, on the reverse strand, counting down.
AGAACGGTTTACAATATTCTGGGTCAGCGTTTCGTTCTGCGCGAACTCGCCTTCATGGGTGAAGAAAAATAAAGAATATCTCCGTTTGAACGGAAAAGGGGCTGTTTCATTTGCGCGCAAATGAAACAGCCCCTTTACAGACGTAAATTATCCTTCGACCGGATCGTCAAAGAACCCGGCGACGCACCAGTCGGCGTGATCGCAGGAGTTTCCGCCGTACGTTCCTTCGTAGACGTACAGCAGGATCTCCCTGGCGCCTTCGGGAATGTCGACGTCAAAGACGTAATGCTGTCCGACTTTGATCAGCGACGACTGATCGACCTGAACGCCGTCGATCTTCACAAAGAGCATCATCGTGGAATAGTTGCCGTTCATCTCAAGGTCGCATCCGCCGACGGCAAGGAATTTCTTTGCGCCCTCCGGGATCTGCATGGAGATCTCGGAATTCGCATGGGTCCCGATGCCGTGAGCGAACGTCTTTCCCGCAAGTTTCAGAACGTGATTGTCCACCGAACGGTCCTTACGGATGCTGCCCCAGCCGATCGTCGCTTTCGTCCACGTAAGATCGGCAGCGAAAGCGGATACCGTCTTTTCCGACCAGTAGATGAAGCGCTCGGCGCATTCCGCGAAGCAGACGCCCTCGTAGGCGAGATAGGCTTTCAGCGTCAGGTAGTAGGCGTCGCTTTCCGGTACGGTGAATTCGCCGATCGGCAGCGCGTCCTCAAAGGTCGAGTCCTTTCCGCAGGAAACGTAGACCTGCGGACGGTCGCCGGCGCCGGCGGTAAAGTTGACGCCCACTTTTTCTCCCGCGGTGATCACTCTGCAGGTGTCGCCGGAGAAGGCCAGGGTCGGTTCAACGGTATAGTTCTGCATACTGCCGAGGTTGTAGACGTTCGTATAGCCGAGTTTTATGAATGAAGCAAGCGCCTGCGCGCTGCGCTTCGCGGCGGAGCAGTAGACGATGATCGTTCTGTCCTTGTCGGGGAAGAGTTCTTGCGCTTTGAGGGCGACCTCGGAATAATCCAGATTGATCGCGCCGTCGATGTGTTCTTTTTGGTACTCCTCCGCGGTGCGCACGTCCAGCAGCACGGCGCCCTTTGAAAGCATGATCCCGGCAGCCATTTTTCCGATCGAGCGGTCGGAGAGCGACTGCGCGTCGAAGACGACGGAGCGCTTCTGATCCAGCGGCTTGTTGCCCTGCCAGAAGTAAACGTCGGCTCTGCCCGTGAAGCCGTTCGTAAAGGAGGCGTCGACGGTGTAGAGCTTTTGCCGATCCTTTTCCGCCGCGATCGTCGTGAAGCGGACGGGATAGTTGTTCCCGTCGCGCAGAACGACGATGATGGAGGCGTTGTCCACGCAGGAAGCGGCGGGGATCTTCAGAAGATCTCCCGTTTCCGTCGGTACGATCCCGACGTTCCCTAAAATGCATTTTTTGACGCTGATATTCAGCGCTGCCGCTTCAAGATTGACGCTGTCGCTCGCCCCGAGACTCTTAACGACGTCGGCGACGAAATACGCCGTCGTGGGGACGTCGGATGCGACCGTCGCCGTGACCAGCCGGTCTTCCTTGCGGTTGGCGCCGCCGGGGATCACTTCCTCGTGGATCGTTTTCCCGCCGACGATCACGCGGATGCGCATATCCGCGGAGTAGGAGCCGAAAGCGGCGCTGAGCGTTCTCGGGTTGGCGTCGCAGGGAACGGAGACGTAGACGTAGGCGCCGCCGCCCAGAACGCCGATGCCCGAGGTATCGCCGGTGCTGCGCGGCTGTTCCTCTCCGTTCGTCCAGACGTATCTTGCCGCGGCGTTGCCGTAGGTGCAGAAACTGCCGTCGTAGCCGTAGGAGATCTCCCCCGCGCCGTCCTTCATGCGGGTGACGGTATTGCCGGTATGGATCCAGTCGGCTTTACCGGTCTTGGTCAGATTGAGCGCGCCCGGCTTTTTTTCGACGCTGACCGCGCAGTCTGCCGCGACGACCGATCCGTCGTCCGTGTCGGGAATGGTTTTCGTGAAGGCTTCGACGTCCTTGTGCGTTCCGGCAGCCCTGAAGACCGCCGTGCCGTGCGCGGGCACCGTCACGCGCAGACGTCCGTCGACCGACAGATCGCTGTGCGCCCAGAGATCGCGTACGGTCGTGACGCCCTCGAGCCCGAGTTCTTCAAAGGAAACGTTCAGCGTCTGCGGCTTTTCGCTGCGGTTGAGCAGCGCGAACGCCTTGACGTCTGAATTCTTTTCGCCCAGATCCTTCGCCCACGCCTCTACCGCGCCGTAGTTCTTTACGACGGTCGCCTGCAGGCATGCCGGATCCTGATCGAGCGCGATCAGTTCACTGTTTGAAATAATGGAAAGCGTTTCGGAAGAAATGCTGTTGAGATCGTTGCCGAGCATCAGGGGCGTGGACATCATGCACCACATCGCAAAATGCGACTTGTCCTCTTCGTAACTCATGCCGTTGCCGATCTGCATCATATCCAGATCGTTGACGTGACCGGGACCAGTGTATTTCGCCAGCGACTTGATGTTGTCGATCTGCTCGATCACGGCGCCGAAATTGTTGAAGATATCGCCGCCGGTGCGCCAGGAATCCGCGACGTTCACGACCCACTCGCCGGGGAAGCCCCAGCAGCAGACGTTATAGATCTTATCCTTGCCGATCTCTTTTTCGATTTTGTTGATGACCTTTCCGATCTCGGTATAGCGCGTGCGCGTGCTGAGCCCCGCCCGCACGCCGCCGCACCAGTCGACCTTGATGAAATCGTAATCCCAGTCGATGAAATACCTGCGCAGATCGCTCTCGTCGTGTCCCCAGAGACCGACGTCGTCGTTCTCGGTCTGATTGTCGGAACACCAGCCGCAGGTCAGAGCGCCGGCGTCTGTGTAGATCCCCGCTTTCAGACCCAGGGCGTGGATCGTGTCGCACAGATATTTCATCCCCGACGGGAAGCGCTTTTCGTTCGTTCTGACGTATCCGTCCTCGCCTCTGCCGTACTGCCAGCCGTCGTCGACGTTGACGAATACGTAGCCGAGATCCGCCAGCCCCAGTTCTTTCAGTTTGCGCGCCTGAGAAAGGATCGCTTCTTCTGAAATGTCGGTGCGGTAGCAGTTCCAGGACGCCCAGCCCATGATCGGCGTCTTCCTTGTTTCAAAGTCTTCCGCTTCTTCCGCGCCGGCGGTCAGGCAGGGCAGAACGGGCAGAACGGGGAGGAGCAGGGCGGACGCCAGAAGCGCAGACAGAATCATTTTTTTACGCACGGTCAGGACACCTCTCTTTCAAATACGACGTCTTGGATGAATACGAAAAGATAACAGGGCTGTTCCCCCTGCGGAAGGACGAGTTCGGCTTTTCCGATCCCCTCGCCGTCAAGCGTGACCTGCGCAAGATCTATCAGCGCGTCGCGGCGATCGTTCTGCCAGTCGTCGACCGCCGTCCGGTCGCGCAGGAGCAGCACGGAAGCTTCTGCGCCTCCGTGCGCCGCGCAGGCGAAATACGCGGTCATTTTTTTGCGTCCCTTATGTACCGACCAGATCCCGTCTCCTTCGGGCTTCGGGGAGGGCGTCGGCTCGGGCGTGGTCGGCTCGGGTTCGGTCGGCGTCGGTTCGGGCGCGGTCGGCGAGGTCGTCGGGACCGGCGCGGTTTGCAGGGACGTTGCCGTATCGGCGGTCGACGCGGGAAGCGGGGAAACCGTCGTCACGGGCGGGTGCGTTTCCGGTCCGGTCTGTCCGGAAGGAGCGGGCGCTGAAGCTGCCGTTTGTGTATTGACAGCCGTTTCCGCGGGGGAGGTGTGTTCCTGCGCGGGCGCGGTACAAGAGGAAAGGATCAACAGCAGCAGAGTCAGGAACAGAGCGATCGGTGTGCGTGTTTTCATATCACGGTTCTCCTTGTCAGGCACATATCATGATGTTATTCTATCACAAAACGCCGTCAAGGTCAAGGAATACTTCTCCGGGCGCGGCGAAAAATATTAAAAAAAATATTGAAAACGGCGGTGCGTTATGATATAATAATATGGAAAGTGTTTTCCGGACGGTGAGGAAAGGAGGGGCGCAATGAAAAACGAATACCTCGAAGCGGGAAAATTCTGCGGTACGCACGGCGTGAAGGGCGATATCAAGGCGGAATGCTGGTGCGATAACGTCAAAGTGCTGACGGGTCTGCATACGGTCTTCCTGAAAACCGCCGCGGGATACAGGGAACTGAAGACCGAACGCTGCGTTCCTTTCAAGGATCTCGTGCTGATGCATATCGCGGGCTATGATACGCCGGAGGATGCAGCGGCGCTGAAGAATAAGATCTTTTTCGCGAAGAGAGAGGACATCCCGCTGCCCGAAGGACGGTTTTTTATCGCGGATCTGCTCGGACTTGACGTGTTCGACGAGGACAGCAAAGAGAAATACGGCGTTCTGACGGACGTGCTCGACGGCGCCGCGTCCCAACTCTATGAAATACGCACCCCCGGACAGAAGACCGTATATTTGCCGGTCGTGCCGCAGTTCGTGATCAGGATCGATCCGGAGACAGGGATCTTCATCCGGCCGGTGAAAGGACTGTTCGATGAGGATTGACGTCTTGACGCTCTTTCCGGAGCTGATCGACCGCGTCTGCGGCGAGAGCATCATCGGAAGAGCAAGAAAAGCAGGCGTTCTGACGGTCGAGGCGCACAATATCCGCGACTATTCCGACGACCGGCGCAGGCGCGTCGACGATACGCCTTATGGCGGCGGAATGGGGATGCTGATGGCGGCTCCGCCGGTATGCGCCTGCTATGACAGCGTTCTGAAGCTTGCCGATCTGCCGAAAACGAAGACGATCTACCTTTCGCCGAAGGGCAGAGTGCTCACGCAGCGCTATGCGTCGTATCTTGCGTCGCAGGACCGGCTGATCCTCCTGTGCGGGCATTATGAAGGGATTGACGAGCGCATTCTCGAGGAGACGGGCGCGGAGGAGATCTCGATCGGCGATTACGTGCTGACCGGCGGAGAGCTTGCGGCGTGCGTGCTCATCGATTGCGTGGGAAGACTTGTGGACGGAGTCCTGTCTTCCGAAGAATGCCATGAGATCGAAAGCATCGCCGCGGGTATGCTGGAGTATCCGCAGTATACAAGACCCGAGGTTTTCCGCGGACGCGCCGTGCCGCGCGTGCTTCTTGAGGGAAACCACGAGGAAGTCAGAAAGTGGCGCTACGCCGAAGCGGTGAAACAAACAAAGAAGAAGCGCCCGGATCTGTTCTGATCCGGCGGATAAACGCATCCGGAATATTAAAGGGAAAGGAAGTGAGAAGACGGAATGAAGGGCGAAAGAAAGCAGAAAATCAGACGGGAAAAGAAAAGCGGACGCCTTAACGCCGCCTTTTCAAGCGCGTTCCGCCGCAGCTTCATCGCGCGCTTCCTGCTCTTTTTCGGCGCGTTTGAACTGAAGATTCAGGAAAGCGCCGCCGCGCAGAAGGTGAGCGCCTTCATTCACCGCCGCAATTTCGGCAAGAAGATCGTCATACCCGTCAGGCAGGTGATCGCGAAGGAACTTTCGCAGAGCGTTCTTCTGAACGCCGTATCCGCCTTCTTTGAAATGCTGCTCTGTCTGCCCCTGCGCGCATACGGCGCGTTTCTGCTGGCGTTTTCCGGCGGATCCGCGGTCGTGACGTCTCTGAACAATTACCGCGTGTCGGGTGAACTGATGCTGCTGTCCAGCGCGATCCTGTTCGGGATCGGCGTTCTGCTGTCGCTGATCCTGCTGTCCTCCTCCAAGGGCAAATGCCTGGGCAGAGCGGTGTTTGAGAGCAAAGCGGGCTCCTACCTGCTTTTTGAACTGCTCGGCGTCAGAAAGAATGCCTTTGAAAACGCGCAGGTGTGTGAAGCGAACTACGCGGTCATTCTGATCGCCGCGCTGGTTTTATCGGTTCTGACCCTGTGGGCGGCGCCGGTATCGTTTTTCTTCATTACGTTATGGATTCTGTTTATCCGGCTTGCGCTCTGCAGCCCCGAATCGGGATTCGTTGCGCTGATCCTGCTTTTCCCGTTCGTTCCGCTGTCCACGTGCGCCATGATGATCGTCACGGTCGCCGCCGCGTACCTGATCAAGCTGCTGCGCGGGAAACGGGTATACAGAGCGTCGTTTTTCGGACTCGTCTTTTTCTTATTCGCGGTGCTTGCGCTTTTCGGAACGGTGATGACGCCCGTGTCCGGCGACGGTACGCCGTTCCCGGTGATGTTTGCCGTTCTTTGCGTTTTCTTTCTCGCGAGGACGATGATGGACCGCAGGGAACTGATCATCCGCGCGATGACCGCCTTCGCGTTTTCGGCGCTGGTTTCCGCATTGTGGACGTCCGTGATGTTTGCGGCGTGGTATCTGCCGGAAGAATATAAATCGATTATCACGATCATCACGCAGTATAAGTATCCCGGCGGCATGATCTCGGCGGGCAGCACGGGCATTTTCATCGGCGCGGTCTGCAGCGTCATGATCGCGCGCTATCAGAAAACAAAGACGCATTCCGGACGCGTGCTCATGGTGCTCGGCGTGATCCTGATCGCCGCCGGCGCGATCGTGTCGCGCAGTCCCGGCGCGTGGATCGCTCTCATAGCGGCGCTGCTGATCCTCCGGATATTCAACAAGAATATCGTTTTCATTCCCGCCGTTCTGGTGAGCGCCGCCCTGAGCGTCGTGTACGTTTTCGTTCTTCCGACGTTCATAACGAAGTACGTCAGCGGTTTTTCCAGCGGCTTTGAGGTCACCGCCTCGTCGGTCCTCGGAAGCCTGAAGGAATGTCTGGCGCGTTTTCTTGTGGGCGCGGGAGAAGCGGGCGTCGGCGACGGCGGAAATTTTTATAATCATATTCTGTCTGCAAACGGGATCGTCGGACTGATCCTTCTGCTCTTTACGGTGATCGGCGTGCTTTCTTTTGCGTATTACGCCGTCGTCAAAAATGCTTTGATCAGCCGTCAGATGCGCTCCGCCGCGTTCGGCTTCTCGTCTTCGATCCTGGCGATGCTGATCTGCGGTTTCTTCTTCGACTTCGCGAAGGACCCGAAACTGCTGATCGTGTTCTTCTGTATCCTCGGACTGATCCCCGCGTGCGGGCGCGTCCTGCTGCGTGAATGCGAGGTGGAGATGCGGCAGTCCGAGACCGATATTGATTTTGTGTTCTCGCCCGTGCGTATCGGAAAAAGAAAAGACGGCGGAGTAACGGGCGATCCCGTATCCTACGTTTTTGAGGAAAAACCTCGGACGCGCCGGGAGGAGCCGGACGCCGGCGTGGAAGAACAGCTTCCTCCCGAAAACGGGGATCACGGTGCGGAGAGGACGGCTTCGTCCCGTTTTGAAGACGGCCCATCTGAACGGACCGGCGCGCCGTCGGACGCGGGGGAACGCGTCTCGGTCGGGAGCAAAGCCGATCCGGAGGAGGAAGACGGTCCCGGCTTTTCCGGTACGGCGGACTGTGAAGAGGAGCCGTCCGGGCGAGCAGCGAACGGCAATTCCGGCGGCGGGGAGGGAGACCGATGATCGAGGCGAAAAAGAAAACGGCGCCGGAAGGCGCGTCGAAAAAACGGTTCAACGCCGTTGATATCCTGATCGTTGCCGTCACGCTGCTGCTTCTGTTCGCGTTCTTCATGGAGAACTATATGAGAACGGACAAGCGGACGCAGGTGATCCTGACGCTGGCGATCGACGCGAGCGACGCGGAACAGATGAGTTACGCGGGGATCACAGCCTCCGAGGGCAGCCGGGTCTACGACGCCTCGGGCGAGGTGTGGCTGGGCACCCTGAAAAACGGCTATTTATCCGGAGACAAAGAACTGACCGTCGTGCTCGGAGATGAAGTGCAGGCACGCGAAAAGTTCGTCTGCAATCAGACGGTCGGCGTAAGAGTCGGAAAACTGATATGCAGATGCGCCGTAGTTAAAGATATCGAGGAGGTCGTCGCATGACAAAGCCTGAAAATGAACAAAGCGTCAAGAAAAGGATCAACGCGATCGACCTGTTCCTGATCATCGGCGTACTGCTGGTGCTTGTGGCGATCATCGGTCAGGACGTCGCGGTGTATATGATCAACAGACAGGACAAGAGCGACCGTTTTGAGGTGTTCTTCAGCATCCGCTCCGTGGAAGAAGCGAACGTCGATCAACTGGCGGACCTCAGACTCTCCTCCTCCCAGGTGATCGTGAGTGTCGACGGCAGGGAACTCGGGAAAGTCAACGGGGGGCTGGAGCGCGGAAGCGCCGAAAACGCGCATCTCTATTCCGTGACGGGCTCGATGTACGTTTACGGCAGGAATGCCGACGGTTTATGCTACCCGTTCGCCTACGGCAGGGCGCTGAGAGAGGGCGACCGGGTCTACGCGGTCTTCGAGGACCGCGACGGGGCGGTCACGGCGCACGGATACACGCTGGAGATCACCGAAATCAAACTATTGGAAAATTCTTGAAAAGACTTGATTTTCTCGAGAAAACTTGATTTTTCTCGTAAAAGTACTTGATTTTTCTCTGTTCATTTGCTATAATGTAGAGCAAGTTGAAAAGTCAATCATTCAGAGGCAGGAGAACGGATATGTTAACAAAAGACGTAACAGTGACCAACAGTGTGGGGCTTCACGCGAGACCGGCTACGCTCTTTATTCAGAAAGCCAACAATTACAAGTCTTCCATCTGGGTCGAGATGGATGAGCGCAGAGTGAACGCAAAGAGCCTTTTGGGCGTCCTCTCCATGGGGATCGTGTGCGGAACGACGATCACCCTGATCGCCGACGGACCGGACGAAGAGGAAGCGCTCGAGGGTCTTGCCGAGCTGATCGAGTCCGGGATGCCCGCCTGAAACACGCTTACATAACTCGAAAAGCAGATATCGCTTGCGGTCTCTGCTTTTTTTATGAAGGAAAACGATGGACAGAAAAGAGAACCTGCTGAAAAAGGCGAACGCTCTTCCGCTCAAGCCGGGTGTTTATATCATGAAGAACGCCGACGGGCGGGTGATTTACGTCGGGAAGAGCAAAGCGATCCATAACCGCGTCAGTTCCTATTTCCAGCGCGGCGCGCGGCACAATCTGAAGACCGCGCGTATGGTCGCGTCGGTATTCGATTTCGACTGCATACTGACCGATACCGAGATCGAAGCGCTCGCGCTGGAGAACAAACTGATCAAACTGTATGCGCCGCGCTATAACATCCGCCTGAAGGACGGGAAGTCCTATCCCTATATCCGCCTGGAGAAAGAGAAAAATCAGTTTCCCCGCCTCTCGGTGACCAGACAGAGAAAAAAAGACGGCGCAAACTATTACGGTCCGTATTCCGGGACGAGAACGGCGCACGGGATCATAGAGACCGTCAGGCGCGTCTTCCTTCTTCCGGAATGCAAGCACCGGTTTCCGGAGGATACGGGCAGGATCAAGCCGTGCATCTATCTGCAGATGGGGCAGTGCACGGCGCCCTGCGTATCCATGCCCGACGAGAAGGAACTGGCGGATCTGAAAGAACAGATCGGCGCTTTCCTGAACGGCAATATGGGACAGACCAAGAAGATCCTGCGGGAGCAGATGGAAGCGTGCGCAGAGGATCTCCGCTTTGAGTCCGCGGCGATCCTGCGGGACAGACTGCGCGCGCTCGAGCGTCTTGCCGACCGTCAGAAGGTCGTGGGAGATCCGGGTGACGAATTCGACGTGATCTCTGTGTACGAGGACGACCAGAACGCCTGTATGTGCATTCTGTACGTCCGCGACGGAAATCTGCTCGACAGCGAGTTCATCGAGATCGGTCCGGAGATGATTCTGGATGAGGACGCGGTGTCCGCGCTTCTGACGGAACTGTATATCCGGCGCGAATATATGCCGGCGCAGGTCCTTGTCGATTATCCGCTGGAGAAGGAGGAACTGGACGAGCTCGACGCGTTTTTTTGTTCCATCGGCAAAAAAACCGCCTTCCGCGTACCGGTTCGCGGAAAGAAGAAGCAGCTCTGCGCGCTCGCCGCGGAAAACGCCGCCGAGCACGTCGCGGAGTCTTCCCGAAAGAGCGACCGCGATCTGAGAGGATTGACGCGGCTCGCCGCGCTGACGGGGTCGGAGACGCTGCCCGAGCGCATCGAGGCGGTCGATATCTCCAATTTCGGGAACGAGGAGATCACGGCGGGCTTCGTCTGCTTTGAGAACGGAAAACCGCTGAAAAGCGGGTACCGGCTGTATAAGATGCGCGACGTGGCGTTTCAGGACGATTACGCGTCGATGAGAGAAGCGGTCCTTCGCCGTGTCAGGCACGCCGGGGACGATCCGCTGCCGGACCTGCTGCTGCTCGACGGCGGAAAGGGACACGTCGGCACCGTGAAAAAAGCGCTGAAAGAGATCGGGTGCGATCTGCCGGTTTTGGGAATGGTCAAGGACGAGCATCACAAAACCAGAGCGCTGACCGACGGCACGGGAGAGATCTCGATCGCAGGAGAGCAGGCGGTGTTCGTTATGATCTATAAGATCCAGGAGGAAGTGCACCGCTTCGCTTACAGAGCGGCGTCGGGCGGAAAGCGAAAGAGTCTGAAAAGATCTTCCCTTGAAGAGATACCGGGGATCGGTCCGAAGAAAGCAAGAATACTGCTCGGAATACCGGGCGGACTGAACGCCGTGAAAAACGCGTCCTATGAGGAATTGCGCATGATCAAAGGGCTGACCGCGGCGGACGCGCGGACGGTGCGGCGGTTCTTTCATCCGGAAGAAGAATGAAGTAACGGGAGGTATCAATGAGAATCATCACAGGAAGTGCCAGAGGAACAAAACTGCAGACGCTTGACGGACTCGAGACCCGGCCCACCGCCGAACGCGTCAAGGAAGCGATCTTCAGTATGATCCAGTTCGAACTTGACGGAAAGAGAGTGCTCGACCTTTTCGGAGGATCGGGTCAAATGGGACTGGAAGCGCTGTCGAGAGGCGCGGTGAAAGCGACTTTCGTCGACGTGAACCGCGAAGCCGTCGAAGTGATCAAAGCGAACGCGAAGAAGACGAAACTCTTCGACAAATGCGTGATCCTGAACGCGGACTACAAGTCGTTCATCCGCGGGAACGCCGGAAAAGAGCGGTACGACGTGATTTTTCTCGATCCACCCTACGCTCTGGATCTTGTAAAGGACGCGCTGGACCGCGTGACGCGCGCGGGGCTGGCGGCGACGGGAGCGCTCGTGGTATGTGAAAGCGACAGACCCGAACCGGTCGAGGCGGAAGGGTACGCCGTTAGGAGGCACGCCCGCTACGGCAAAATCTATATCACGCTGCTTGAGAAGGAAACAAATGAAGACGAAAACGAGTGATCACCGTATCCCCGACGCGAAGCCGTACGGTCCGGCGGCAAAGAGAACGGCAAAAAAAGCGATCACCGCGCTGGTCCCCGGCAGTTACGACCCGGTGACGGAGGGACACATGGCGCTGATCAGGCACGCCTCCGAAAAATACAGGAAGGTCTACGCCGTGATCTTTGTAAATAAGGATAAGACCTATCGGTTTTCCCTTGAGAAGCGGCTGGAAATGCTGCGCGCGGCGTGCGCGCGGTATGAAAACGTTACGGTGGACGCGGACGGCGGAATGCTCTGGGAGTATGCGAAGAGGAAGAGGATCCGGGTCACGGTGCGCGGCTGGAGAGACGAAAAGGACCTTGCGTACGAGGAGGAAATGGCGCGCTTCAATCAGAGCGCCCTGCCGACTTTGAGGACCGAACTGATCAGAAGCGAGGGCGCGTATGAGCATCTCAGTTCCTCTTACGTGCGCGCGCTGCTGGATAAAGGGGAGACGCCGGAGGGGCTGGTCCCGGAAGAAGCGATGCCTGTGCTGACCGAAGAAGAAACGAAGAGAAAAAACCGAAAAAAGAAGGAATAATGCTGTTGTAAAAAAATGTAAATTTTTATTGAAATTTCCAAAAAAGAATATACGTTCTAATCAAGATCCGAACAAAAAACCGTTTTGTTTTTTGTTCGGTTTTTTTTGTCCTCTTTTTTCGGGATCGGAGGTGAAATGGAATACAAACGCTTGAAAAAGAAAAACCTCTTTGCTATAATTTTGTTGCGGTGGTGAAAAGTGCACGTTTGAAAAACAGAAATGTTGATTTGTGGTGAAAATAACAACAAAAATAGCGCCGCACGACAGGATCATCGCCGCAATGCATAAAAAAAGCGGCATTCCGCACTGCAAAATCTCACGCGAAAGGAGGAAACGGCCATGATGTACGGAGAGTACGGACATACAGTGGATGCGAAGGGAAGAATGTTCCTGCCCGCCAGGTTTCGCACGGAACTCGGCGACACCGTTTTCCTCGCGCGCGATATAGACCGCTGCGTATGCATCTATCCGGCGGCGGAATGGGAAAAATACGTCGCAAAGATCAAGGCGCTTCCTCTCGTGAAAACAAGGAACGCGACACGTCTGCTTCTTTCAACGGCAAGGGAGACGGAAGTGGACGCGCAGGGCAGGGTGCTGATCCCGGCTTACCTGCGCGATTACGCGGGACTGGGAAGGGACGTCACGGTGATCGGCGTCGGTGAAAAAGCGGAGATCTGGGACACCGCGGCGTTCGACAGCTTCAAGAACAGCGTTACGGCGGAAGAACTCGAGAAAGAACTTCTTGAACTCGGACTCGGCTGAACCGGACAACAGGGGACTGCCAGATGGAAGAAATCGTGTTTTCGCACTATTCGGTCATGAAGGAAGAGGCGATCTCGGCGCTGCGCATCGTGCCGGACGGCGTGTACGTCGACTGTACGTGCGGCGGCGGAGGTCACAGTCTCGGGATCGTCGGGAAACTCGGCGAGAAAGGCAGATTGATCTGCATCGATCGCGACGACGACGCGCTGGCGGCGTGCAGGACGCGTCTGGAGGCGTTCGGCGACCGCGTTACAGTGATCAAAAGCAATTTCGAGGCGGTCGGCGCCGTGCTCGACGCGTGCGGGATCCCGTCGATCGACGGCGCGCTGATAGATCTCGGCGTCTCGTCCTATCAGCTCGATACCGCCGAGCGCGGTTTCTCCTATATGAAGGACGCGCCGCTTGATATGCGCATGGACCGCACGCAGACGCTCACCGCAAAAGACGTGGTCAACGGTTATTCCGAAAACGAGATCAAACGGATCCTGTATACCTACGGTGAAGAACGGTTCGCGCCTCAGATCGCCTCCGCGATCGTCAGAGCGCGCGCGGAAAAAGAGATCGAAACCACGGGCGAACTCGTCGCCCTCATCAAAAACGCGCTTCCCGTAAAAGCGCTTACGGGGGGGCATCACCCCGCCAAAAAGACTTTTCAGGCGATCCGCATCGAAGTCAACAGCGAGCTTTCGGTGATCGAGCCGACGCTGCGCACGATCGTGTCAAGACTGAAAAAGGGAGGGCGCCTGGCGGTCATCACCTTCCATTCGCTGGAAGACAGGATCACCAAAACGACGTTCGCATCGCTGTCATCCGGATGCACCTGTCCGAAGGAGTTCCCGGTGTGTATTTGCGGAAAGAAACCGCTCGTCCGGCTGATCGATAAGGGGATCGCGCCGCAGGAGAAGGAACTTGCCGAGAACCCGAGGAGCAGGAGCGCACGGCTCCGCAGCGTTGAAAAAATCTGAAGATAATTCGGTTTCCGGGGACGACGTCCCGGGGAAAGGACGATAAAATGAAGAGAAACACCGGAAAAGACAAGCCGTATATGAGCGATCCCGTGATCGACCGCGGGGGGAAGATCGGCAGAGTCCCGGCGGAAGAACCGCTTTCTGCGAAAAAGAATAAGAAAGACGAGATCAAGGAAGAGAACGTCAGATCGGTCGAACCCGCGGGACAACTCGGAGATCTTTCTATCAGCGACGGCGAGTTTCTGGGCAGCAAAGCGGTCAAAACGAAGAAAAACAGAGGGATCCACACGGTGAAGAGCGGCGTGCGCCGTCCCTTTCCCGTGGTAACGTTGATCGCGAGCGTGATTTGCACGCTTCTGTTCATGTCTTTGATCTTCAATTTCGTTCGCATCAACGAGTTCACCAAGGATATTTCCGAAATGAGCGCGGAAGTCGGAAGACTGGAGAAAAAGAAGGATGAACTGACCTCCCGTCTTGACGAAAAAAACAGCGTTGAGGAATTGAAAAAATACATAGAGCAGCGCGCGGAATCCATGGGAATGGTCGAAGAGGGCAAAATGAACCCGCCCGTCGCCGTCACGCCCGAGAAGACCGAAAAGATCAACGAGTACGACGTTCCGGAAGAGAGCGACGCCGTGTTCACGACCGTGCTCAACGCCTTGGCGAAGAATTTCTTCGACGTGATCGACGCGTTCACCGGAGAATGAGACCGCGGCGCGTACGGAAGTCATTTTTTCAGACCTGCCGCCGCCGCTGGCGCGCCGCGGGAGGAGGAATAGAAGATACGTAATTGAGAGTAGGACCAAAACCGGTTTACTCTCAATTTGTATATTCTGAAGAAAAAGCGAATACATTGAAGAGAAAAGTTTTTCTTTGACGCAGGCTCGTATATTGACATTGTACATTTACTGTGTTAAAATATATTATACCGTTTTTTGATACCGAGAAGAGGAGGTGCCGGAATGAAAAGAGCGCGTGATCCGTTTTATAAAAGAACGCTGACGGTCGTCGCCGCGTTGTTCGTTGCGGCGGCGATCCTGGTCGGAAGTCTGATCAATCTGCAGATCGTCAATTACGATCTCTATCTCGGAAAGGTCTTAGATAACCTCATCCAGGAAAACGTGATCAAAGCGGAGCGCGGGAAGATCCTCGACTGCAACGGACAGGGGCTCGCGGTGAACGTCACGACCTACCGCGTGTTCATTTCTCCCGCGGATATCGCGGAAGCGGACAGAGACAAGATCTGCAAAAAACTTTCGTCGATCCTCGACGTCAGATACGAAGACGTCATGGAGCGCGCCCTGAAAACGACGCGCAAGGACGAAACGATCAAGAAGGACGTGGATAAAGCGACGGCGGACAAGGTCAGACAGTTTATCGACGAGAGCGGCTTCAGGCAGCAGATCTATCTGGAGGCGACGTCCAAGCGGTATTATCCCTATAAAAACCTCGCCGCACAGGTCATCGGCTATCTGGGCACCGACGCGGGACTTTTCGGACTGGAACTGCAGTACGACGAACTGCTGACCGGCACGGACGGCAAATACATTTCTGCCAAGAACGCGCGCAATCAGAGTATGCCCAGCAAATATGAGAGCAAGATCGATCCGAAGAACGGGTATTCGCTGGTGACAACGCTCGATATGAACGTGCAGGCGATCCTTCAGAACTATCTTGAACAGACCTATAAGGAAAATCTCGCGGGCAACAACGTTTGCGGGATCGTAATGGACGTTCACACCGGGGCGATCCGCGCGATGGCGACGAACTGGGGCTTCGATCTCAATACGCCCTATACGCTGACGGACGAGTATGCCGAAAAACTGCTGTTTTCCGGACTCAGTAAGGACAGCGAAGCGTATAATACTCTGAAATGGCAGTACATCTACGAGATGTGGAAAAACAAATGCGTCTCCGATACCTATGAGCCCGGATCGACCTTCAAGATCGTCACGTCGGCGATCGCTCTGGAGACGGGCACGGTAAAGCCGGACACCATGCTGACCTGCACGGGGAAATTGAACGTCGCGGGAACGACGATCAAATGTCACAAACTTACCGGACACGGCACGGACACCTTCGCGCACCTGCTCGAGCAGTCCTGCAACCCCTGTATGATGCAGGTCGCGGCAAGAGTGGGCAGAGAGACCTTCTGGAAATATTTTGAGGAATTCGGTTATACCGAGAAGACCGGCATCGATCTCCCGGGCGAATCTGCGGGCATCAATCACACGTTCAGCAAGTTCAACGCCGTGGAACTCGCCACGTCCTCCTTCGGTCAGACGTTCAAAACGACGCCGATCCAGCAGATCTCGGCGGTCTGCACCGTCGCGAACGGCGGATACGTCGTCCGGCCGCACGTTGTGGACAGCGTGATCGACAATAACGGGAACGTCGTGATCTCCTATACGGACAAGAGCGAGAAACGGCAGATCCTGAGCTCGGAGGTCTGCTCGGAACTTGCGGCGATACTCAGCGAGGGCGTGATCAGCGGCGTTGCCAAGAACGCCTACGTCGCGGGTTACAGAGTTGCGGCGAAGACCGGTACCTCCGAGAAGAGAGACGCCGCCGACAAAACGCTGCGCGTCGGCTCCACGGTGGCGTTCGCGCCGGCGGACGACCCGCAGATCGCCGTGCTGATCATCGTTGACGAGCCCGGAACGCCCGTAAAATCCGGCGGTACCGTGGCGGCGCCCTACGTTGCGGGCGTGATCGACGAAACGCTGCAGCATCTCGGCGTCGGCAGAGTATATACCGCTGAGGAACTGGCGCAGCGCACTTTCACGGTCGAAGACTATACAAAGAACGACCTGTCTTATGCGATCGCGCAGATCGAAAAAGCCGGCGTCGTCTGCAACGTCGTCGGCAGCGGCACGAAAGTGTATGCGCAGATCCCGGCGCAGGGAGAGCAGATGCGTGTGGAAAACGGAAAGGTCTACCTTTACGTCTGCGATCCGGACGGTGAGATCCCGCCGGCGCCCGAAACGGCGTTCGTGGAGGTCCCGAACGTCGTGCAGTACAGCGAGAGCGAACGGTATAAGGTCTCTGCCGCGATCACGAAGCTCGTATCCGCCGGACTGAACGTGGAGATCACCGGCTCGGTGAACTATGAGGCGGGCACGGGCGCGCGCGTGATGTCGCAGTCGGTCGCTCCGGGGACCAAAGTGCCCGCGGGGACCGTGGTCGTGATCGAAAGCATGCATACCGACGGCGTTGACGACAACACATAAAGAAAGGATCACAGTATGAAACTGAGGGAGCTTCTTGAGGGCGTAACGGTGACGGAATGTTCTGACGGCGTTCTGGACCGTGAGATCGCCGGTATTTCCGGAGACAGCAGGGAAGACCTGCGCGGAAAAGCGTTTCTGTGCCTCGCGGGGGAACATTTCGACGGGCACGATTATATCGGTCGGGCGATCGAGGGCGGCGCCGCCGTGATCGTTTGCGAGCATATCGGAGAAGAGTATGCGTCTTACCCGCATGTGACCGTAAATTCCACAAGGAAAGCGGACGCGTTCATGTGGAGCAATTACTACGGAAGACCGGCGGAAGCGCTGAAGATCATAGCGGTCACCGGGACGAACGGAAAGACCAGTATCACGTATATGCTCAAGAGCATCCTTGAGGAAATGGGCAAAAAGACCGGCGTGATCGGCACGATCAGGAACATGATCGGTTCGACCGAGGTGCAGAGCAGTATGACAACGCCGATCCCCTCGCAGCTCTACAAACTCTTCGCGGATATGCGCGACGCTCACGTGGAGTACCTTGTAATGGAAGCGTCCTCCCACGCGCTCGACTATGAAAAACTCGCCCCCGTGACGCCGCTGATCGGCATCTTTACGAATCTTACGCCCGATCATCTCGACTATCACGGAACGATGGCGAACTATGCGAAAGCGAAGGCGAAACTTTTCAAGATCAGCAAGATCTCCGTGATCAACGCGGACGATACGTACGGAAAGTATATGTACGATCAGGCGACGGGCGAGAAGT
Organism: Clostridia bacterium; assembly: GCA_017454525.1. Taxonomy (GTDB): domain Bacteria; phylum Bacillota; class Clostridia; order Oscillospirales; family CAG-272; genus UBA11512. Next base: position 61,053 of record JAFTCT010000100.1, on the reverse strand, counting down.
ATACCTACAGCCGCGACAGCCGCTACGCCGATTTTACCGCGCAGAATATCGTGTATCACGGGATCCGCGGCAGCGAATACGATATGATCAGCGAAAACGAGGCGATCCACATTTCCTGTGCGATCCCCGGCGCGTTTTCGGTTTCGAACTCTCTTGCGGCGGCGGTGGCCGCGCGGTTGTGCGGCGCCTCCTGCAAGGACGTCGCATTGGCGATCAGAAGACTGCAGGGCGTTTCCGGAAGAATGGAAACGGTGCCGCTCGGCGGAGATTTCACAGTGCTGATCGACTACGCGCACACGCCGGACGCCCTTGAAAACGTGCTGAAAACGATACGCGCGTTCAAAACGCCCGAGCAGCGGCTCGTCGTCGTGTTCGGGTGCGGCGGAGACCGCGATTCGACCAAGCGGCCGGTGATGGGGAATATCGCGACGGCAATGGCGGATCTCGCGGTCATCACGTCGGACAACAGCCGCTCGGAGGATCCGCAGAAGATCATCGAGGATATTCTGGCGGGGATCTCGGATCGCAGCAATTATAAAGTGATCCGCAACCGTACGGAAGCGCTCGGATGGGTGATCGCCAACGCGAAAAAGAACGATATCATTCTCGTTGCCGGGAAAGGACACGAGAACTACGAGATCACCGCAACGGGAAAGCATCCGTACAACGAGAAAGAGATCATAAAAGAGGCGTTCGCCAAAAGATAACGGCGGATCTCTTCATTCAAATATGAGGAAGATAAAAGAAAGGACGTTGAAGCGATATGGCAAAAGGCATTCTGTACGGCGCGGTCCTTCTGTTGACGTTCGTGCTGACCGTGATCATACTGCGCTTTCTGATCCCCTATCTGAAGAGCAAAAAAATGGGTCAGAAGATCCTGGATATCGGACCGAGATGGCATAAGAACAAGGAAGGTACGCCTGCAATGGGCGGTCTTGCGTTCATCATTGCCTCGTTCGCCGTGCTTGCCGCCGCCGTGACCGTCGGCGCGGCGCTCGGAGTGCTGAAAAACGTCGCGGGTCTGGCGCTCGTGTACGGATACGCCCTCCTGAACGGTCTGATCGGAACGGTCGACGACCGCACGAAGTTCAAAAAAGGTCAGAATCAGGGACTGACCGCCGTTCAGAAATATGCCTTGCAGTTTTTGGCGGCGGCGGTCTTCCTGTTCGTCGGGGTATTCACCGGACTGATCCCCGGCCGTGCCGCCGACGCGCTGTATATCCCCTTTTTCGGCGCCGTGCCGTGGATGTCAAGCGCGGTTTTCAGAGTATTCTACTACGTTTTCAGCCTGCTCCTGCTGACCGGGATCGTCAACGCCGTGAACCTGACCGACGGGATCGACGGGCTGTCCTCCTCCGTGACTCTGACGGTCGGCGTCGGCTTTACGGTGCTCTGCGCGTTCGTCGCGCCCTCGGGCAACGAGGAAGGACTGATCCTGTCCGCGGCGCTGATCGGAAGCTGCGGCGGATTTCTTGTCTATAATTTTCATCCTGCAAAGGTTTTCATGGGCGATACCGGCTCGCTGTTTCTCGGCGGCTACGTCATAGGTCTTGCCTTTCTTGTGAAGAATCCTCTGATCGTGATCTTTTTCGGGATCGTATATATTCTCGAAACGCTTTCGGTCATTCTTCAGGTCGGCTACTTCAAGCTGACGCATGGAAAGCGTTTATTCAAGATGAGTCCGATCCACCATCATTTTGAAAAATGCGGATGGTCGGAGGTCAGGATCGTGTCGGTGTTTTCCGCGGTCGCCCTGCTGTTTTGCTTCGTCGGACTGATCGGATGCGGTCTTTTCTCATGACGGCTGTCTGATCATTCGGTCGGTATCTGTTTTATTACTTCCGAAGAAAGGAGTACGGATCATGGCTTTCAGAAAAAAAGACGCCGGCGGGACGTCTGATCAAAACAGGGGATCCGTGAACTCCGGAAAGCTCCGCAGGACCGGCAGAGAAGTGACCGGAACTGTTGACGAACGGATGATGGAGCGATACGGTTCGGAGGCAAAGGTACGGATTGCCGATGAGAGCGAAGTCGTTGACCCCCCTAAAAAGCCCGTCAGAAAGCCGAAAGAAAAAAGGTCTTTCAAGGAACGCATTATCGGGAGAAGCGAGCAAGGCGATATTTACAGAGTCAAGGGCTCGATCGACAGACCGATGCTGATCATTATCCTGATGCTGATCGGCTTCGGATGCGTCATGGTCTTTTCGGCTTCCTACGCTTATGCGCTCAACCGCTACGGTGACAGCTACTATTACATCAAGCGGCAGCTTCTGTTCGTTGCGATCGGCGTCACGGTGATGGCTGCGGCGTCCTTCGTGGACTACAAGGTCATCAAGCGATTAACGCCGCTGTACTTCGGCACGGCGCTGATCCTGCTGTTCGTCGTTCTTGCCGCGGGCGTCGCTTCCGGCGTCGCAAAGCGCTGGATCGATCTCGGTCCCTTTACGATCCAGCCCTCCGAGATCATGAAGCTCGGACTGATCCTGATGCTGGCGCTCTATTACAGCCGCGTCGGAAACAAAGTGCGCGAGGGCGGTTTCTGGAAGACTTCGACGTTTGGATTCTTCATACCGTTCCTGTTCGTCGCCGTGGTCTGCGGACTCATCATTCTGGAAAGACACCTCTCCGGCACGATCATTCTGTTTGCGATCGGGATGGTCGTGATATGGTGCGCGGGAGGAAGAATGATCTGGTTCGGCGTCGGCGTGCTGGGCGCCGCCGCTCTCGGAGTCGTGGCGGTCAATTCCTTTGAATACGCCGCAAAGCGCGTGGATATCTGGCTTCATCCCGAGAATTATTCGATCCAGTCCGAGGTTTGGCAGACGCTTCAGGGGATGTACGCGGTCGGGTCCGGCGGCATCTTCGGCGTGGGGATCGGCAATTCCAGGCAGAAGCATCTGTTCGTTTCCCAGCCGCAGAACGACTTTATTTTTTCGATCCTCTGCGAAGAGCTGGGACTCATCGGCGCGCTCTGCGTGATCGCGCTCTTCATCGCTTTTCTTATCAGAGGGGTCATTATCGCGCGCAGAGCGCCGGATACGTTTTCGAGACTCACGGTGATCGGGATCGTTGCGAAAGTGACGATCCAGGCGTTTCTGAACATCGCCGTTGTCACGAATACCATTCCGAACACGGGCATTTCGCTGCCGTTCTTCTCTTACGGCGGAACGGCGCTCATCATGCTTCTGACGGAAATGGGCGTGCTCCTCAGCATATCAAGGTATACGAGACTTCAAACATAACCTGAAAGGACATAATGACATGAAAGTGATTTTATCGGGAGGCGGAACGGGCGGTCACGTCAATCCCGCGCTCGCGATCGGCGAGGCGATCGAGAAGAACGACCCCACCGCGGAGATCCACTACGTCGGTACGCCGAACGGGATCGAGAATAAACTCGTTCCCGCGAAATATCCGATGCACCACGTCGATATCAGAGGACTCCGCCGCAGTCTGTCCCCGCAGAATCTCAAGACGCTGGTCCTGACCGTCAAGGCGCAGCGCGCGTCCAAAAAACTGCTGCAGGAACTCAAACCCGACGCGGTGATCGGAACCGGCGGCTACGTGTGCTGGCCGATCTGCGCGGCGGCGGCAAAAATGCATATCCCCTGCTTTCTGCACGAATCGAACGCCGTGCCCGGATTCGCGGTGAAAACGCTGCAAAAGAAGGCGGACGTGATCTTTGTAAATTTCGACAGGACGCGGGAGCACCTCAAGGGGGCGCGAAAGGTCGTTCACGTCGGCACGCCTTTGAAAAGCGATTTCTATGTGTACGACCGTGAAAAAGCGAGGGAAAAACTCGGCGTTTCGCCGGCGTACAGGAAGATCGTTCTGTCCTTCGGCGGATCGTTGGGCGCGGCGGTGCTCAACGCGCAGATCCTCGCGCTCATGGAGGAGTACGGGAAGAACCGTCCCGACGTTCTGTTTATTCACGCGACCGGCGCCAAGGGCGGGGAAGCGTTCATGAAGCAGTTTAAGGAAAAGAAACTTGACGCCTTCGGAAATCTGTGCGTCAACGAGTACATTTACGATATGCCCGCGTATATGGCGGCGGCGGATCTGGTGATCTGCCGGTCAGGCGCCATGACGCTGTCGGAACTTGCAGTGCTCGGGAAACCGTCGATACTGATCCCCTCGCCCAACGTGACGAACGATCAGCAGACGAAAAACGCGCACCTTTTCAGCGACGCCGGCGGGGCGCTGCTGATGAGCGAGGAGACTCTGAAGGAGGGCGTGCTCTCAAAAAACGTCGGCGAACTTCTGTTTGACGACGAAAAACTGAAAAAAATGTCGGAAGCCGTTCTGCCCTTCGCCGTGAGGAACGCGGAGGACGTGATCTATCGTGAGATCGTCGGCCTGACGGATAAAAAGAGGAACTGAAACCGCCGGTCCCGGCGGCGATGAAGGGAGGGATGAGCGATCGAAGGCGGATACTATCTGAGCGAGGAAGCGGCGCGCGACGAGGAAACAAGACAGAGACTCGAGAGAAAAATACGCGTCAGAACGGCGCTGATGTTTTCCGTCGGCGCGGCGGTCGTACTGATCATCCTTACCGTACTTGCGTTTATCGTGATGAAGATCTTCTTCTCGGTCAAACAGATCGAGGTGAAGGGAGACGCCGGCTGGACGGTGGACGAGCTGATCGAAGCGTCGGACATCAAAGAAGGAGATCTGATGCTCTTTGTCAACAGCGGGAAAGCGCAGAAAGCGGTGCTCAAGAAATTCAGAATGATCGAAAGCGTTTCGATCGAAAGGGAAATGCCGGATAAGATCATCTTCACCGTGAAAAAGGAACGCCCGCTCTTCTGGAGCGCGAACGGCGAGTACGCGCTTTCGGGCGACAAAGGGACAAGTTATACGGTCGTTTCCGAGAGCGAGAAGATCATCGACATTTTTCCGACGCTCGAAGAAATGCGGGAGCGGTACGGCGTTCTGCCGGAAGTGATGATGCCGGAGGCGCGGTACGCGGTCCTGGGAGAGAAGATCGGATACCGCGAGGAGGGAGATTCCCTGTATATTCCGGGACTGATCAAGGCGGTGAAAGCGTCGTTCTTTGACGGCGACGATCTGCTCTTTGACCTGCGCGTCCGCTTCGATATCGTGATCTATTCCGGGATCGCGGACGACGGAAAAGCGAAGTATGAACTGCGTTTCGGCAACTATAAAAGGTATGAAGAAAAAATAAGACTTGCGCAGAGTATCGCAAAGGAGAAACTCGACGCTTCGTTCAAGGGCGTGATCAGCGTGGAAACGAGCGGCAACGATCCGGTAAAGGAGGCCTATGCGCGCGCAAGATAGCGCTCTGAACCTTTGATGGCTTGTCGAAATTGTTAATTTTTTATGAACTTTCGTTTCATCTATTGCAAAATCAGTCGATTTCAATTATTATATTTATAAGTGAAATTATAGTCATAGTTCACGAACTTTCACTATAGAAATTCAAAACGCGGGAGGGCAAGTTATGCCGATGGATATTCAGGAAGAATTTGAAAGCACTCTGGTAAAGATCAAGGTCGTAGGTGTCGGCGGCGGCGGAAACAACGCCATCAACCGTATGATTGAAGCGGGCGTGGAGGGCGTTGAGTTCGTAGCGATCAACACCGATAAAGCCGCGCTCGGAAAATCTGTCGCGTCCTACAAGGTACCGATCGGTGAGAAACTGACCAAGGGTCACGGAGCCGGCGGCAACCCCGACGTCGGCGCAAGATCTGCCGAAGAGAGCGTGGAGGACATCACCGCTGCGCTGAAGGGCGCGGACATGGTGTTCATCACCGCCGGTATGGGCGGCGGCACCGGCACCGGCGCTGCGCCGATCGTTGCGAAGATCGCGCGCGATATGGGCATTCTGACGGTTGCGGTCGTTACAAAGCCCTTTGATTTCGAAGGAAAAAAGAGAATGCTTCAGGCGGAGGCGGGCATCAAGAATCTGCGTGAGACCGTCGATTCTCTGCTCGTGATCCCCAACGAGAGACTGAAGCAGATCTCCAACACGAGGATCACGTTCCTGAACGCGTTCGTCGAAGCGGATAACGTTCTGAAGCACGGCGTACAGTCGATCTCCGATCTGATTCGCAACATCGGCGTTGTCAACCTCGACTTTGCCGACGTCACCACCATTATGAAGGACGCCGGATACGCGCACATGGGCGTCGGCGCCGCACAGGGAAAAGACAAGGCGGAGCAGGCTGCCAAGGCGGCGATCTCCAGCCCGCTGCTCGAGACCTCCATCGAGGGGGCGCGCGGCGTTCTGATCAACATCACTTCTTCTCCCGACGTTTCGCTCGAAGAGATCGATATCGCTTCGCATATCATCTCCGACGAGGCGCATCCCGACGCCACGGTCATCTGGGGCGCGATCATCGATCCCGATCTCGAGGATGAGATGCGCATCACGGTGATTGCCGCAGGATCTGACGGCAACAACAAGTATACGCAGGCGGAGAAGACTTCTCCCGCCAAGAGACCGGTCCAGGATTTTACCGCGCCGAAGGAGGAAGCGCCGAAGGACGATACGTCCGACGATCTTCCCGACGATGATTTCGACCATCTTTTGGATATCCTGAACAAAAAGCACTGAGTCCGCAGAAAAACAAAGAGGTCGTTGCTGACGCGGCGGCCTCTTTTTCAAGTAATGAAAAGGATCGCTGAAAAATGAAAACAGCATTGATCACGGGCGGAACGCGCGGGATCGGAAGAGCGCTGACCGAGCGGTTTCTCGGGGAGGGATATGGGACGTATTTCGTATACCGTTCGTCCTCAAGGGAAGCGGCTGCCCTTGAAGAACTGGGCGCGACGGGACTGCGCTGCGACCTTTCCGACGTTTCATGCGTGCGGGATCTCTGCCGGAAGATCAAAGAACTGCCCGCCTTCGACGTGTTCATCAGCAACGCCGGCGTTTCCTCGGTTTCTCTGTTTACGGATCTTTCTTACGCCGAGTGGGAAAGGGTCCGTACCGTAAACCTCGACGCGCCGCTTTTGCTGACGGGGGCGCTGCTGCCCGGTATGATCTCGAGGCACAGCGGGAACATTCTGTATATATCCTCCGTGTGGGGGCAGGTCGGCGCTTCCTGCGAAGCCGCGTACAGTACCGCGAAAGCGGGTCTGATCGGATTGACAAAAGCGCTTGCCAAAGAAGTCGGACCTTCGTCTGTCCGCGTGAACTGCGTCTGCCCGGGCGTGATCGACACGGATATGAACGCCTGCCTTGACGAAAAGACCGTGGAGGCGCTCCGGGATGAAACGCCTCTTTGCAGGATCGGACGGCCGGAGGAGGTCGCCGAGCTCTGCGTTTTCCTCGCGTCGGAGCGCGCGTCGTTCATCACCGGACAGGTGATCGGCGTGAACGGCGGATTTGCGATCACCTGACGGCGGTGTTCTGCGCTGACCGATCACGGCTTCCACGGAACAGAAAGGAATATGTGAACCATGAAAAAAGTATTGTTCGTTATCGTTTGCATACTTGTCGTGCTGGCGCCGACCGCCGCGCTCATCGGATATTACTGTTATAACAGTACCGTCGACGATCAGAATATCGTAAAGAACGAACTCGTCAGCGCCCGGCTTGAAAACGAGGACGGAAGCATAGAGGAGTACGTCTCGGGACAGCCGAAAATGCAGGCGTTCGTCGCGCTGCTCGGAGATGAAGAGCACGCGCCGAAGCTCCTGACGGCTCTGCCGAAGGAAGCGCTGTCCGGCGTGAAGTATAAGGTGACCTACACCGATAATTTCGACGTTCGCACCGAGATCAGATACTATATTTCTTCCGACAGGAACAAGTGCTATTTTGTCAACAACGAGGATCAGCCGTACAAGATCAACGCCGATTGCGCGCTGAACTTCCTCAACAGCGAATACGGCGAGCGCGTTTATGAATCCGCGCTTCCGCCGACGGTCAAACTCGGCGGCGTGGAGCTGCCCGCCAGAAATCTTGACTGGAATTATAAGACGGTGGACGGCGAACTGAAAAAGGCGTCCTGCTCCTTTGCCAATCACGACGCGAGCGCGTCTGTCGAGAGTTTCGACGCCGCGCTCCCGATCGAAACGGATCACACGCCGGACGAGATCCGTCTGGTGATCAAGAATTCGGAAACGGGCGTCCGCCTCTTTTCGGGAAGCAGACAGGCGCTGATCAAAACGGTTTTCGAGGGATCGGTGTCTGTCAACGTGCAGATGACGCTGATATGGCGTGAGAACGAAGCGCGCGCCTATGCGGGCAGCGCGGAGTATCTGTTCAGCGGAAGACTGCTGGGAACGCCCGCTTTCAGTTTCAGCGCGGAAAACGTGCATTGCGGAGAGATCGTGATCCTGTCCGCCTACAACATTTCCGATCCGTCGGCGATCAGCGTCGAGTGCACGCCTGAGTTCGACTGCGATCCGAAGTTCTATAAGGTCGGCGAATCGTATCAGGCGCTCATTGCGATCCCTGCCGAGTTGACCGACACGCTGACGAGTTATACGTTTACGCTCAGTTCATCGACGGCGAAGGATAAGCTGACGCTGAACGTCGCGCCGCTTCAGCGTTCGTCCTACGATTTCTATGCGCCCGACGCGCAGGATTACTATAACGAATCGGTGCTGAACGCGCTGTGGGCGAGCATCCGTCCGATCCTGGAAGCGCCGTCCGAGCAGTCGTTCGCCGGCGGAAAATTCCAGATCCCCGCGCAGGACAACTATATTTCCGATACCTCTAACTACCGGTTCGGCGCAACGGTGAACATCATCAATATCAAGAAATCCTATCTGGCGTGGGACAATATGTACTGCGCGCAGATGAAGAAGGTCAACGACGTTTGCGTGGAGGGCGACGTGACCAAAGTGCTCTCGGCTTACGCGGGGAAGGTGGTCTACGTCGGCGCGCAGACCTTTACCGGCAGACTGGTCATCATCGATCACGGAAGCGGGCTGAAGACCTGGTATACCAACCTTTCTTCCGATATAGCCGTTCATCTGGGCGATGAGGTCAGCAGCGGTCAGTTCATCGCGCACGCCGCGGACGGCGGATTCAACGCGCAGCTCAACTTCAACTTCCACGTCGGCGCCTTCGTTAACGGCGTGCCCGTGTCCCTGCAGCAACTCATCGAACACGGTCTGATCGCGCATCAATAGGCATTTGCACAAAAAGGGTCGTTTCATTTCACGCGGTCAGCGGAATGAAACGACCCTTTTTATTCGGTTGTGCGTGTCTTTTATTCGCCGTGCGCGTCCGAAGGACCGGTATCCGGCGCCGGAGCATTATCTTCGTCGGATTCGTCGCTTTCGCCGTCGGGCGGACCGGATTCCACGACGATGTACTTCGGTGCGAAGCGCATACTGCTGTACATATCCGGCATAATGTCTCTGTACTTGTTTCCGGCGACGACGATATGCGCTTTGACCGTAAGGTCGAGTTCCATGAGCGAATTGACGATATGACGCGTCGTATCGAGATCGTCGTTGGAGGGCTTGACCGTGCCGAACGGATGGTTGTGCGCAAGGATCAGAGAAGACGCGTTATATTTGAATGCGCGCTCCGCGATCTTTCTGGGGGTGACGGGCGTGCTGTTGACGGTGCCTTCCTGCAGACTCTCAAACGCGATCAGTCCGTCGCTGTTGTCGAGCAGCATAACGGTCACTTCCTCAACGGTTTTTGAGATATAGTATTTTACGAGATATTCGCCCGCTTTTTTGATCGAAGTGTAGTTGTCCCTGCGCTTCACTTTCTCAAGGGTGTACCTTTTTGTCAGCAGAGGGATCGACCGCAGAAGAAGCGCGGCGTTTCTTCCGACGCCCTTGACGGAAAGGAGCGCCGTTTCATCGGCGTCCATTACGCCCTGAAGATTTCCGAAACGGTCTATGAGGCGGTGAGCGATCGGATTGGTATCCTTCCGCGGGATCGCGTGAAAGAGAAGGAACTCGAGGATCACGTGGTCGGGCATGCCGTCGAAACCGTTTTGAGCGATCATTTCCCGAAGACGGTCGCGGTGACCGCTGTGCAGATTTTTCTCATCGTGATCTTCCATATCCGGTCTCTCCCTGTCGTTTTCTTCATTATACAGGATTTGCGCCGGAAAGTCAACAGGTAACGCGCGCGTCTGCCGGTATTTTTGCACTTTTATGAGCAAGTTGAAAAGAGGAAAAAAGCCTTGCAATTCTGAAGCAAATGTGATAGAATAAACGCAGGAAATATGGAAAGCGAGGTCTTCATTATGAAGAAACCCGTAAAAATCACACTGATCGTGATCGCGATCATTCTCGCACTCGTCATTCTTACCGTCGGCGGCTATTTCATCTACGTGTTCTCCGCTTTTCACCGTCTGGGAGACGCGGAGATCGACGTTTCGGGAAAACTTGAGAAGTCCGCGAGCGTCAATAAGGAGTACAAGATCGTATCCTTCAATATCGGCTTCGGCGCATACGAGCCGGATTACGGCTTCTTTATGGACGGCGGGACGGAATCGCGCGCGTGGTCCAAAGAGCGGCTCGATAAGAACATGAAGGCGATAGCGTCCTTCTTGAAAGGTCAAAACGCCGATTTCCTCTTCGTTCAGGAAGTGGATTTCGATTCCACACGCAGTTACGGCTTCGACGAACGTGAATATCTGCTCAATGAACTCGGCGATAAGACCTATACTTTCGCCCAGAACTTTGATTCTCCCTATCTTTTCTATCCGATCTTCTGCCCTCACGGTATCGCGAGATCCGGCATCATGACCTTCTCGTCTTCAGAGATCACATACGCGCAGCGCGTGGAACTGCCGATCGAAGACAGTCTGATGAAACTCGTCGACCTTGACCGCTGCTACTCCAAGAACTACGTCAAGGTGGACAACGGCAAGAACCTTGTCCTGTATGATTTCCATCTTTCCGCATACACTTCCGACGGAAAGGTCGTCAACGAACAACTCGATCTTCTGCTCTCGGATATGGAGAAAGAGTACAAACTCGGAAACTACTGTATTGCCGGCGGAGATTTCAATAAGGACATTCTCGGAGATTCCTCCGTCTATTTCGGCAAGGCGGATCAGGAGTACACCTGGGCGCAGCCGATCCCCGAGGACGTTCTGAAGAAATACAGTGCGGTGCTGGTCGCGCCTCTTGACGCGTCCAACCCCGTTCCGACCTGCCGCAACGCGGACGGTCCCTATCATAAAGGACAGTTCGTTTTGACGATCGACGGATTCCTCGTTTCCCCGAACGTCGAATCCAAGAGCGCGGCTGTTCTCGACACGCAGTTTGCATATTCCGACCATAACCCGGTCGAAATGATTTTTGAATTGAAGTGAAGCGTAAGACATTCTATGCAGTAATGAAAGGACGGCAGGAAAAATGAAGGGCTTTGTGAACGCAAACGTCTATGTTGAAGGGAAGGGCGTCGTCAGATGCTCCGTTGGCTTTGAAAACGGAAAGATCGCCTGCGTCGGGGACGATCCGACGGGTATCGAACCGCTTATGACGCTGCGCGAGGACGAGGTGGTCGTTCCGGGGTTTATCGACGAGCATATCCACGGCGCGGCGGGAAGCGACGCGATGGACGGCACGACCGAGGCGCTTTCGACGATCGCCCGTGCGATCGCAGCCGAAGGGACGGTCGGATTCCTCGCGACGACGATGACGCAGTCCCCCGAAAACATCGGAAAAGCAATGACGGCTGTGAAACAGTACAGAAGCGAGCGTCATCCGGAGGGCGCGGAGGTCCTGGGTCTTCATCTTGAGGGTCCGTTTATTTCAAAGAAGCACGTCGGCGCACAGCCGATCGAGTACGTCGAGGCGCCGTCGGTGGAGATCTTCCGGAAGTATAATGAATTGAGCGGAAACAATATCAGGATCATTTCCATGGCGCCCGAAACCGAGGGGGCGGAAACGCTGATCCCATATCTTCGCGCGAACGGCGTCGTGACTTCCGTCGGGCATACAGATGCGGCGTATAAGGATATGGTCAACGCCGTGAAGTGGGGCGCGCAGAACGTTACGCACACCTTTAACGCGCAGAAGCCGCTGCATCACCGCGAGATCGGCACCGTCGGTTCGGCGCTGCTTATGGATGAACTCAATTGCGAACTGATCTGCGATACGATCCACGTTTCGGTCCCGGCGATCAGACTTGTCGTCAAGAATAAACCGCACGACAAGATCACGCTGATCACCGACGCGATGCGCGCAAAGCACATGCCGGACGGCGAATCGGAACTGGGCGGTCAGCTCGTGATCGTCAAGAACGGCGAAGCGCGTCTCGTGGACGGAACGCTCGCCGGAAGCGTATTGAAAATGAACGACGCGGTGAAGAACGTGACTACGCTCTGCGGCGTGCCGTTTACCGACGCGATCGATTTCGCGACGATCAATCCCGCGACGACTTTAGGCATTTCCGACAGGCTCGGTTCCATCAGACCCGGAAAGAATGCAAGTGTCGCGGTGATCAGCAGAGAGACCTTCAGGATCTCGATGACGGTCAGAGACGGGCAGGTCATCTACCGTTGAATTGCGCACGAACCTGAAAAGAACACATCGGGGGCATCCCGCGGCGTTGACGCGGAGTGCCCCCGATGTGTTATTCGGCGTTGTTTCACATTTGTATAGGAACGGTAATCTCCGCTGCGGGTACCGGTCCGATGATCATTCCTGTTCTTCATTCTCCGGCAGAACGGTGACCTTGAGCGTTTCGATGTGCGCGCTGTCTGCGTCGAGGATCTCGAAGAGCAGGTTTTTATAAACGATCTTTTCCCCGATCTCCGGAATGGACTCTTTTTCACGCATGACGATTCCTGCCGCCGTCGCGGGAAGTTCTTCCTCTTCTTCCTCGGTCAGAACGGTATCGGACAGAGAGAGCAGCTTTACGCTCGAGAGCGTGCCGTCGATTTTGTAGCAATTCTCCGAAAGCTCGGTGATCTCCTCGCTCACTTTATCGTGCTCGTCCCAGATATCTCCCACAAGTTCTTCCAGAATGTCTTCGAGCGTGATGACGCCGAGCATACCGCTGTATTCGTCGAGGACGATCGCCATGTGCGATTTGCTTGACTGCAGAAGCTTCATCAGATCGGAGATCTTCATGTAAGGCGTAACCATTTTCGGGGAAGTGATGATCGTTGCGAGTTTTTTGTGTTCCAAAAGAACGTTTTCGTAGAAGTCCTTTTGATTGATCACCCCGATGACGTTATCTACGGTGCCTTTATAGACGGGCAGACGGGAAAAGCCGCTGCTCCTGAACGCTCTTCTGATTTTGTCGGGCGTATCGTTGATGCTGACCGCGACAACGTCCACGCGGGGCGTCAGGATGTCTTCGACGGACAGATCGTTGAATTCGATCGCGGAGCGGATGATCTGTCCTTCGTCTTCGTCGATCCCGCCGACGTTTTCGGCTTCGGTGACGATCGTGATGAGGTCTTCCTCGGTAACGGTCTCGTCCTTTTTGATACGGAAAATCTTCAGAAGGAGCCTGTTCCACCGTTCAAAAACGAAGTTGACGGGCGTCAAGAGGAAGCAAAGCGCGTTCATGATCCCGCAGGAGAACATGGCGAATCGCTCGGGCATTTCCTTTGCGAGCGTTTTCGGCGATACTTCGCCGAAGATCAGGACCGCGACAGTCGTGACGGCGGTGGAAACGACGGTCGCGACGGAGGTGTTTTCAATGAGTTCGATGAAAAAGAGCGTGGCAATGGCGGAGAGCGTGATATTCACCAGGTTATTGAGAACGAGGATCGTGGACAGAAGGCGCGGATAACTGTCGATCAGTTTCAGCACTTTTCTTGCGCGCGCGTTCCGGTCGCCTGCGAGCGTTTTCAGTTTCGTTCTGTTTGCCGTGCTGAACGCGGTTTCGGAAGCGGAAAAGAAACCCGAAAACAGGACGAGCACCACCATTGCCGACAACAAGGGGACGTTCATAATAATAAAGTATGTTCCTTTCAGAAAGATGAGTGTATCAGTATTTGCCCGCTTTATCGCCGAAAACGTGCGCCTTCACGAGAAGCGGTCGGATCCTGTACATATACACGATCGCGAATTTGGTGAGAAGCAGATCGAATATGAGCGCCATCAGCGGAGCGAGTATGAGATAGGCGGAAATCATCAGCCACTGCAGCCGGTTGAGTCCGAACAGTCCCTGTTCTTCAAGCCAGCCGGCGTATGCGGCGTCAAGAGAGAAGAAGGAGGAGAGCTCTTCCGCAAAGCTTTCGAAAGTCATTTCACCGATAAAAACGTTGAAGAAGACCGAAAGCATCAGAGCGAACGCCACGGTGACTATGAGCACCTTGATCAGCATCTGCAAAAGCTTTTTCGGAACGTGGCGTTCGATGATCACCTTCACGACGGGATACCATCCGAATATGATGCCGAAGCACACAACGCCCGTCGCTCCCGGCGCGAGAATGAAGGAGAGCAGCGACGCGGCAACGTAGACCAGCAGGGAAAAGCCGCTCCCGTATTCCAGCCGGATGATCCAGACGAGCATAGCCGCGAGCGTCGCGACGACGAAGTCGAGCGATTCAAAAGGATATGACAGCAGGAGCAGCGCCGCGCAGAGCGCCGTGATCACGGCGCCGCGCGCGATCTTTGCCGCGCTGTATCCGGTTTTCTTTCTTCTGTCGGGCATATCAGCAGCACCTGAAGAGATCGCCGCCCAGACAACTGCAGCAGCAGTTCGCGCAGAGCAGACTCTCGCAGCAGTTCATCGCCGTATCGCCGCTTTTCTGCGTATCGGCAAAGGAGCGTTCGTTCTGCCTTTGATGAGCGGATCTGATGTTGTTGAGCGCGGCGCGGTAGTCGGCGTTCGCCGGATCCATATAGCAGGCGGTCTCAAAATACTTCTGCGCGTCATAATAGTAGCCGCGCCGCAGACAGACGCATCCTTTCAAGAAGTTCCATTCCGCGCCTCTGTCCGTGGCGGAGATCAATTCCAGAAGACGGTCCGCGCCTTCGATATCGCCTTCGTTGATCTTTCTCCTGACCGTGTCATAGAGTTTGCGCGTGTCATAAGACCCCTCCGTATCGGTACGGCTGTCCGACTGTTTTCCGGACCGGGCCTGCTTGATCAGATCGTACGCCTGATTGATCTCCTTCATTTTTTCTTCGGCAAGTTCCGCCATCGGCGTGTTGGCATAGTTGTCCGGATGGTATTTCTTTACCATTTCGCGGTATGCTTTCTTGATCTCTTCGTCGGTCGCGTCCCGCGACACGCCGAGGATCTTGTAGGGGTCCTTGTAGGAATCAGACATCGGTCGTATTCTTCTCCTTGTAAATCACGCGCTGCGCTTCGTTGTGCAGACCGCGCGTCATGATATTCATGAGGATCGCGCGGTATCCGGCGTCGTATACGGGCAGACGGCGCAGCATCAGTTCCGCCTGCTCACAGTGGTTGTCCAGCGCCGCCAAGAGATCGTCTTTTCGCAAATCTTCTTTCAAAAAGGGGTTGAAGGCGCCGTTTTTCCGGTCCTTTTCAAGATCGTCCGCCGCGTCTGTCAGATACAGCCAGCCGCCGATCTGCCTTCCGATATTCTGAAGCGCGAAGGCTTTCAGCCCGTCGTTTATACCGTAGGAGGCAAACAGACCGAAGATCTCGCCCGACGGACCGCCCGACGGCTCCGGTCCCGCGTTTCCGTCTTTTTCGAGCGCCGCCTGCGCCTCTAATTGATCCTTTAGTTCGTCTTCCGGCAGCGACAAATGTTTTTTTGCTTTTTTCATCCCGTGACGAACGACGGGAAGAAGAAGCCGCGCGGCAAAGCGTTTCATCTTTTTTTCGTCGCACAGATCGTCCTTGATCTTGTAGTATTCAAGAAGTGCCGCGGCACACGCACAGTAGATGAGTTCGCCGTTGGTCAGGGCGATATTGCGCCTATTCGGATGAAACGGCGTCGGTCTTGCAGTTCTGAACTTCGTTTCTTCTCCGTTCGCTTCCGCGCGCAGAAAATACAGAAACACGAAATCGTAGGACAAAAACAGGGAGGAGAGCCAGCCGGTGTATTTTCGCTGCGTGCGGCAGAGTCCGCAGTAAACCGCTTTATACAGTTCGTTTTCCCTGACTTTCAAATCCGGCACGTCCGCCTTGATATAACCGAACATCGTACACCCTTCATCCATACAAACTTCTCTTTATCCATTATACAACAACAAAACCGAAAAGTAAAGGGCAATTTATAAAAAAGGACTGCTTCATCCGGAGATCGGCGAAGCAGTCCGTGGAAGATCATTCAGATTTTTTCCTGAAAAGGATGAATTTGCTCTCGGTCCCTTTGACGAGCCGTTTGATGTTTTCCTTATGTCTGAAGATCATAAAGAGAACGCACGCCGAATAGAGGAGCGCCGCGGCAAGATCGCAGGAAAAGAAATACAGCGAGACCGCGCCCGCGGTCAGAGCGCACATCGTTGACAGCGACATGTATTTCACGGTGAGCAGCAGGACGACGAGCAGCGCCGCGGCGATGGCGCCCGAACGCCAATCCAGCGCCCAGACGGCGGCGAGACACACCAAAAAGCCCTTGCCGCCCTTGAACCGGTAATACACGGGGAACGCGTGTCCGAGCATAGAAAACGCGCCGGCGTACGCCGTTCCGAACTGCCGGTCCATACCGCACGCTTCAAAAGCAAATCCGAAGAGAACGCAGGGGAGCGCGGCTTTCAGAAGATCGAACGCCATGACCAGCCACGCATATTTCCCGCCGAACGATCTTTTGAAATTCGTGAAGCCCGGATTTTTGCTGCCTACCTCACGGATATCGGTATGATAGATCGCGTTCGACAGGATGATCGAAAGATTGACGCCGGACAGAAGATAACTGCACACCGCAGCGAGGATCAGTACCGTGACCTTCATTTTTATCCACCGCTTTCAGTCTTCAGACGCTCTGAAGGTGATCTCGTCGCCGAAGCCGAAAAGCGCAAAGGCGTCGGGACCGATCGACGCGCCGATGATCGGGCCGATATATCCGACGAACAGTTCGCGGCAGGGAATACTCTTCAGGATGAGTTCCTTGACGGTTTTCACCTCCGCCGGATCGCAGTCCGAATGCGCGAGGTATACCGTCTGATTTTCGGGGTCGACGATATGTTCCTTCAGAAGACTGACGATCTCTTCCAGCGATCCGAGACGGCCTTTCGACTTTTTGTAAGCCGCCTGAACGCCGTCGGCGTCCGCGACAAGGATCGGCTTCACGCCCAGAAGATTGCCGAAAAAGGCGGACGTCGCCTTGACTCTGCCGGCGCGTTTCAGGGCGTCGAGGGAATGAACGGTGCAGAACTGATGAAGATACTTTCTCTTTTCCTCTGTGAACGCGACGGTCTGCTCGGCGCTTTTGCCGTCGGCGGCGTATTTCGCCGCCTCGATCGCCAGAACGCCTTCGCCGAGACTTGCGTGCTTTGAATCGACGCACAGGATCTTTGTCCCGGGGAATTCCTTTTGAAGATCCTGCGCGACAAGGCGGGCGGTATTGATCGACCCGGACTGCTTTTCGGAGCAGCTGATATAGACGATATCGCGATCCTTGGCGGCGTATTCTCTGAAAATGCGCTCAAATTCTCCCGCGGGGACCTGCGTCGTGGTCACGCGGCCGCCGTTTCTCATGATCCCGTAGAGTTCACGTACGCTTTCCGGCGTCCAGGAAAGGTCCGCGGGCGCTTCCTTGCCCTGATAGACGGTATTCATTTTTGCATAGTCGATCCCGTAGCGCCCCATCAGTTCGGGCGTAAGATCGGAGCAGGAATCTGTAATGATCTGAACTGTTTTCATAGATGTTTCCCTTCGGTCAATTAAACTTTCGCTGTAATATATTACAGATTTATTAACTGAAAAGAAACATCTTCCGGTCAGTGCCTGACGGGGAGAAGCACGGTGAAAGTCGTCTTCGTATCATCGCTTGACGCGCTCACGGTCCCGCCGTGCAGCACAACGATCTTCTTTACCAGCGCAAGTCCGACGCCGTATCCCGAGGACGATCTGGAACGGTCGATCTGATAGAATTTCCCGAATATGCGCTCGCGCTCTTCCTCGGGGATTGTGCTGCCGGTATTGGAGACGGCAACGCACGCCGTATCGCCGTCGCGGTGAAGGGAAACGCCGACAGTCCCGTGCGCGTCGGCGAATTTCACGGCGTTGTCGAGCAGATTGATCCACACCTGCTTGAGCAGTTCTTCGTTTGCCTCGACGCGTATTTCGTCAAAGGAAAGATCGAGTTCCAGCTCCTTTAAGGTCCATTTTTCTTCAAACAGCAGGATGCATCCGCGGATCTGCTCGGCGAGGTTGAACTCCGTCTGACCTGTCAGGATCGTCTGGTTTTCGATCTTTGAAAGGTTGAGAACACTCGTCGCAAGCGACGAGAGCCGCATCGATTCTTCCACGATGATATCGGTATACTCTGCTTTTTGCTCCTCTGACAGATCGCTGCGCTTGAGCAGTTTCGCAAAGCCCGCGATCGACACGATCGGCGTTTTGAATTCGTGTGAAAAATCGTTGACGAAATCGGTGCGGAGGATCTCCGTGTGTTCAAGTTCCGCCGCCATATCGTTGAAACTGTCCGTCACTTCTCTGACGGTCGGATGCGACGCGAGCGGACCTTTCAGTTTCAGACGCGCCTTAAAATTGCCCGACGCGAGCGCGTTCATGGTGTTGATGATGTGATTCATCGGCTTCATCATCATTCTGCCTAAAAAATAGGTGATGCCCGCGCCGATGACCAGACTGACGCCGGTCAGCAGAGCGACGGCACCGCCGACAAGGAGTTTTTGCGTCAACTTCTCGAGAACGCCGGTTTCTGCGAGCGCATAGATCAGACCCGCGACGACCGCGGCGATCGCCAGCAGAATAATATAGGTCAGACCCGCGAAGAGCAGGGTGAGCGATTTTCTCGATTCTTTCTGACGCCGGATGATATGACGTATGGCGACGCGGCCGGTCGCCGCTTCCTGTACCGTTCTTTTCTTCAAACCTTCTTCACCGCCTTGTATCCGAGACCTCTGACGGAAACGATCTCAAATTCTTCCCAGCCCTCAAAGCGCTTGCGCAGGCGCGCGATATGCACCGTGACGGTTTCCCAGCCGGTTTCGCTGTCGGTCCCCCAGATCTCGTCCATGATCTGCATTCTCGTGAAGATCTTTCCGGGGAAGGACAGGAGTTTATAGAGCAGCAGAAATTCCTTCTGCGGGAGGATCGTCGTCTCGCCGTTTTTCGTTACCGTCAGACTGTCATAGTCGAGCGTGACGGCGCCGATCTCGATCTTTCTTTCACTTGTGATCTTCGCGCGGCGGAGAAGGGCTTTGATGCGCAGCAGCATCTCTTTTTCATCGATCGGCTTAGTGATGTAATCGTCCGTTCCCGAAAGAAAGCCCTCGTGACGGTCGGCGGGCATCTGCTTTGCCGAGACCATCAGGATCGGGATCTCGTTCCCGGCGTCGCGCAGGTATTTCGTGAACGCGTATCCGTCCATGACAGGCATCATCACGTCCAGTACGATCAGATCGACGTACTCGTGATCGAGGCGTTCCAGCGCGTCGCTGCCGTTTTCCGCCGTGCAGACGGTGTAGCGCTCGTTTTCAAGAACGGCTTTGATGTACTGCCGCGTGTGTTTGTCGTCGTCAACGACCATGATCCGGAACATAGTAACAACGTCCTTTCAAAACGTATTATTTCCGCTCTTCGTTCTTGGCCGCGCTCCCGCAGTGATCGACGAAGAATCCCGTTGTGTCGAGAAACCATCTTCCGTCGGGAAGACGTCTGTATCCAAGCGCTTTCGTCAACCGTTCGTTTTCCGGATCCGGCGAAAGGTAATACCCTTCGTTTGCGCCGACGCGATCCATGAATTCCATGCAGGTCCTTCCCGCGATGAACATGACTTCGAAATCGCGCGATTCCGGAAGAAAGTCGATAGAGCGGAGGTTGCCGGTCTTGCCTTTGATGAAAAAGGAGACGATCCCCGCTTCTTTTCCTTCGATCGTCACGCGGTACGCCATATCGCCCGGATGATACTCCGCGCCCATGCGCGCACACAGCGCTCTCTGTTCTTCTTTGTCATTGATCGGAGAGATCACAAACATGCGTTACTCCTTCCTGTCCATGCCCGTCGCGCGCTTGAGGTAGTTGATCTGTTCTTTCGTCAGATACCGCCATTCTCCCTTGCGCAGCCTGCCTAACGTGAGTTCTCCCACGGCGATCCGTTTCAGATGGCGCACCTCAAGCCCGACCTGCTCGCACATTTTCCGGATCTGACGGTTGCGTCCCTCGTAGAGCGTCATCTGCAAAAGCGTCCTGCCTTCTTTTCTGGACAGGACCTCGGTGTAGACCGGCTTGATCGTATAGCCGTCGATCTCCATGGGGGAGAGCAGTTTGACGTACTGCTCGTCCGTGATCTCGCCGCGCACCTTGACGTTGTAGATCTTCGGAATTGTGTGGCTCGGGTGCGTGAGCCGTTTGGTCAGTTCGCCGTCGTCTGTGAGGAGCAGCAGTCCCTCGGACGCCATGTCCAGTCTTCCGACGGGATAGACCCGCCGCTCCAGTCCTTTCAGAAGGTCCGTCACGCATTTGCGCCCCTTTTCGTCGTTGAGCGTCGTGACGTATCCTTCCGGCTTGTTGAGCATCACGTATACGTGTTCGCCGCGCGGCATAACGGCTTTTCTGTTTCTGACGCGCACTTCGTCTTTTCCGGGCGTCACTTTGTCGCCGAGCTGCGCGGTCTTACCGTTGACGGTGACGTTGCCCAGGCGCAGTTCCTCTTCCGCCGCGCGTCTGGACATCAGTCCGCATTCGGAAATATACTTCTGGATCCTCATCTGTTCCATACTGTCGTACCGGTCCGCCGTACCGGCGGTCCTTTCTTATTCGTTTTTATGAAAGAGCGCCGTCAGAAAAGACAACACTCTGCGGGTCCATCCCGTTTCGGGCGTCTGATCGACGCGCTCGGCGCAGACGATCGGCGTTCTTTTGATTTCCTTTCCGTCAAGGAGGTAGACGGCGTAACCGACCGGTTCATGCTCCTTGAGGGGAGGGAAGAGAAAGCGGGGACATACGATCCTGACGCACAGCGACGCTTCCGGGTCCGACAGGGCGGAGCATCCGTCGTACGTACAGCAGACGCTCTTCTGCGGCGCGCCGACAAGAGGGATATCGATCGCTTCGGCGCCGAGCGTACACCTTTTGACTTTGGAGAAGCCGTATTCGTAGAGCGCTTTATGGGCGCTCCAGTCGTTTTTGCAGTTGAGGGTGACGCAGACGAGGGTCGTCTGCCCGCTGCGGCAGGCGCTCACAAGACATCTGCCCGCTTCGAGCGTGTAGCCGGTCTTCACGCCGATACATCCTTTCAGCGTGAATAAAAGCCGGTTATGGTTGACGAACGTGCGCTGCGTATCACCTTCCTGCGACGTATACCGCGCGGTCGAAACGATCTTCTTGAACGACGGCTCCGCGAGCGCGTGAACGGTCAGCAGCGCAAGATCGTACGCGGAGGAATAATGATCGGCTTCGCTCAACCCGTGCGGGTTAGAAAAGTGGGTATCCCGCATTCCGAGAAGTCTTGCCTTTTCGTTCATCAGATCGGCAAAACGCCCGACGCTTCCGGCGGTATGCTCGGCGAGCGCCGTCGCGGCGTCGTTCGCCGACTGCAGAAGCAGAAAGTACAGAAGATCCTTCACCTTCACGCGTTCGCCGGCGCGCAGATATGCGGAGGAACCCTCGGTTGCCGCCGCGTTTTTTGAGACCGTCGCCACGTCGTCGGGATCGGCGTTTTCCAGCGCGACGAGCGCCGTCATGATCTTCGTCGTGCTCGCGACCGGCAGACGGACGTGCTCGTTTGACGAGGAGACGACGTGAAAATCGTCTTTCTCCACCAGAATGTAGGATCCCGCGTACACGTCCGGGCAAACCGGGACCTCCGCGCCGGAATAAAACAAAAAAAGAGGCGTTTGGATAAGCAGTGCAAGACAGAGAGCGAATACGGCGGCTTTTTTCATAGGGGCGTACCTTCGAATACAGAATGTTGTTGTATTCTATGGTACGCCCGCTTTGATTATGCCGGCAAGGCAAAGGAGGTTCACGCGTCTGCCGGCGCGTCTTCCTCTTCCTTCTTTTCTTTTTTGAATTTCGCGATGACCGCTTTGATCTTATCGGCGATCTCGGGGGAGCGGTCGAGCGCGTCCAGCACCGAGTCGATGATCCCTTCTGCTGCGCTCTTGTTCTGCGCGCCGTCAACGGTCAGCAGTTCCACGGCGCCGCTGTTTTTGACGATCAGAAATCCGATGGGAGAAACAGAAATGCCGGTACCTCCGCCGCCGCCGAAGGAGGAAGGAAGTCCCGCGCCCGAGGTCTCTTTCGGCGTGTTTTTTCCGAAGTAATCGAGTCCGCCCGTCGCGAGCCCCACGGATACTTTCGTCACGGGAATGATCGTAGTGCCGATCTCCGTTTTGTACGGTTTTCCCAGAACGGTGTTCGTATCGATCACCTTACTAATCCCCTCAAGGGCGGTCCTGATCAGTTCGTTTTGCTTGGAGTCTGACATATTTTTTCCTCGCTTTCCCGACCGGAAATACCGGTCGACACATTGCCTGACGTATTGCTTGATTGATGAGACTGTTTTAAGGACAGATATTTCAGCAGCGCCGGGACCGCCGCCGCGATCACCGTAAAGGGGCGCAGAGCGATCCGGACGTCGCCCATACAGACCGTTTCGGTGACGTCAAAGCCCGCGCGGACGCCGATATCCCGGTCCTTTCCGACTTTCAGGATCACGGTTGAACGAAGCAGTTCAAACAGCATCGACAGCCCCGATACCGCCAGTCCGTAGAGGACCGCCGTTTTTCCCGCGTCCTCGGTCGCGATGACGATCTGCATTTTCCTGACCGTGACGTGCAGTTTCTTTCCGACCTTTTCGGCGAACGGGAGCAGCACCTCTTTCGTCAGGTCGGTATAGAAGCCGATCATTTCGGAAAAACTCTTTTTTTCTTTCTTTTCCCCGATCTCTTCCGCGGATCTTTTCTGCGGTCCGGTCTTTCTTTTCTTCTTCTTTTTTCCGGCGCTCTCCGTCTTTTTCAGTTTCGTCTTTTTCGGATACAAGGTATACTCAAAAAAGAGAACGCCGATCTTGACCCGTAGGTCGCCGTCATAGAGAATTCTGATTCTGATCAGCAGCAGCGTCAAAAGAAAGACGAGAAACAGCAGCCCGAGGATCGAAAAGAGGATGATGAGAAATTCTTTCAAATACCCGCCCCCTTTTTTTATCGCCTTTTGCTTTACGTTCCGCTGTCGCCGTCCGACGCCGACCGGATATCGGTTTGTTCGCCTTTCGCTTCGGGAAGGACGGCGTCCTTCGGGAGATCCGCGATGCTGCGTAAACCGAAGACGCGCAGAAATTCGTCCGTCGTACCGTAGAGGATCGGTTTGCCCGGCGCGTCCAGTCTGCCCTTCGGCTCGATGAGCGCCTTGTCGCAGAGCATTCCGACCGCCCATGAACAGTCTACACCGCGCACCTGTTCGATATACGCTTTCGTGACCGGCTGATTGTACGCGACGATCGCGAGCGCTTCAAGGCAGGAGTTCGACAGTTTGCCCGACGATTTGATGCCCAGCGCCGTGCGGGCATAATCTTTATACTGCTCCTTTGTGCAGAGCTGACAGCAGTCCTCCATCACGAGCATCAGGATCCCTCTGCGCGCGCTGTTGTATTCTTTGGAAAACTCTTCCGCGAAGAGCCGCATTTCCCCGTCGGTCTTGCCGAAGGTCTCCGAGAGTTTTTCAAAGGTCAGAGGATACCCCGCGGCAAAAAGAACGGCCTCGAACGCCTCTTTCAATTCGTCTTCGCCGAGGATGTCAAGCGTCTGTTGTTCGTTTGTCCCGTTCATAATTGATCTCCAGTATCGGATTTTCCGGATCGTCGATCACGATCTTCAGTTCGCCTCTTCTCAAAAGCTGAAGGATCGCGATGAAGGTCGCGACGATATCGGATTTGGTGTCGTTGCGCAGGATGAGGTCTTCGAACGGCGCTCTGTTTCCGTTTCTGATCATATACCGAAGCAGGCTGAAGACCTTTTCGTGGATCGGCGTCACGCGCGTCGTGGCGATCTTCACGAGATTTTTTTCGGATTCCTCGGTGTGAGACAGCTCATAAAGCTTTTTTCTGCGTTCGATCCGCTCGAAAGCGGCTAACAGATAATCGATCTCCTGCGGCGCCACGTAGGTGATATCGACGTCGATCTCCTCGCTCTCCTTCGCCATTCTTCCGCCGTAGATCTGAAATAAGCTGTTTAATTTCTGTGCTTTTTCCTTGGCTTGTTTATAGTCCATAAGGACCTGGACCAGACCTGCGCGCGGATCGCTCGCGCCGCCCTCCGCTTCCCCCGGAAGAAGCATTTTGCTCTTGATGAGCATCAGTTCCGCCGCCATGGCGATGAAATCGCCGGCGATTTCCGCGTCGCTCTGTTCCAGTTTTGAAACGTATTCCATATACTGATCGAGGATGAGCGCGATCGGGATATCCATGATATCCACTTTGTTCCGGGCGATCAGGCGCAGAAGAAGATCCAGCGGTCCGTCAAAGACCTCCAGATGATACTGCGGCGTATACGCTTCGTTGAATGAAATCGTTGAATTCATTTGTCACTATAAGATCCAGGCGAACGCCTTGAATACCAGATTGATGAATGCCATGAAGATGTCGTCGAACAGGCCGAGTCTGCTTGCGCCGAAAAAGAGGACGAGAAAAACGATCATGATGATCCGCTCGTATTTCATAATGCCGAAATAATACTTATCGGGCAGAAAGACGAAGAGAATGCGCGAACCGTCGAACGGCGGGATGGGAATGAGGTTGAAGAGCGCAAGCGAAAAATTCAGCGTGGCGTAGATCAGCAGGAAGAACAGAAGGATCGCAATGACCTTGTATTTGATCGCATATTCAAAAATCAAAACGAAGATCAGGCCGTACATCCCGCCGTAATTGCCGAACGCTTCGGGCGTGGTCGCGCCGAGATCCGCGAGCAGTATTTTCGTCGAGATGAAGAGTATGAACATACCGACGACGCCCTGAAGGACGTTCGAGACCGGTCCCGCGGCGGCGGTGAGCGCCATATCCCTCTTCGGCTTTTTGAAATAACGGGAATTTACCGGAACGGGTTTTGCCCAGCCGATACCGAAGAGCAGCATGGAGACGGCGCCGATCGGATCGAGGTGCTTGATCGGGTTGATCGTGATGCGGCCGAGGTTTTTCGCCGTGGGGTCGCCGCACTTGTTCGCGACCCACCCGTGCGCCGCTTCGTGGACCGATAAGGCAAGCAGCACCGCCGGAATTCGTAAAAGGAGCGTCGTCAGCGTGATGATCACGCCCTCTTTGGTGTTCAGATTGTATAACAGACTTAAGATCATGAATTACCCTTTCAGTTTTTCTTTTCCGCGTTGAAAAGGATCCCGAATACCTTATTGCGGATCTCCTCGGCGGCGACCGGTTTCAGGGCGGAGAAGGGGATGATCGGCGCGTCGGGCGAAATGAGCGGATGCGTGCGGAGCGCGCCCTCCATTTTTGCAAAGTCGGTCTTGTTGAGTTTATCGGCTTTCGTCGCCACAACGATATAGGGGATACCGGTCTCGTTCAAAAAAGAGAGCATCATATTGTCGTCGGTCGTCGGTCCCGTCTTCATATCGATGAGTTGGACGATCATATCGGGCGCGCTCTCTCCCGTGAGATACTCTTCCGTGAGGGCAGACCAGTTCTTCGTGTGTTCCTTTGAGCGCCTGGCAAATCCGTATCCCGGCAGATCGACGAGATAGAATTTCCGGTCGACGCTGTAAAAGTTGATCGTCACGGTTTTGCCGGGCTCCGCGGAAACGCGCGCAAGAGACTTTCTGTTCAGCAGCCGGTTGATCAGACTGCTCTTGCCGACGTTCGATCTGCCGGAGAACGCCGCCTGCGGCAGGGCGTCCTTCGGAAACTGCGAAGGAAGCCCCGCGGAAATCTGCAGATTGACGTTATTCAGGTTCGGTTTGATCATATACAGTCCTTTCGGATCGATTTTTTCCGGAATCAGAGGAGCGCCCGGTCGAGCACCTCCGACGCGCTGCGGCAGCAGATGAAGCTGACTTCCTCGCGCACGGCTTTATCGACGTCCGGAAGATCCTTCCGGTTGTCCTCGGGGATCAGCACGGTATGTACGCCCGCTTTGTACGCCGCCATCGCCTTTTCGCGCAGTCCGCCGATCGGCAGGACTCTTCCGTGCAGCGTGATCTCGCCGGTCATGGCGACGTCCTGCCGGACGGGTCTGCCCGTGAATTCGCTGACGAGCGCCGTATAGATGGCGCATCCGGCGGAGGGTCCGTCCTTGGGCGTCGCACCTTCCGGAAAGTGGATATGAATATCCTTGTTCTTTGAAAAATCTTCCGCGAGAGCGAAGGAGTCGTAATGCGATCTCAGGCAGGATAAGGCGATCTGCGCCGATTCCTTCATGACGGTGCCGAGGTTTCCGGTGCATTCAATATGACCGGTCCCGGGCATGGAGACCGCTTCCACGCGCAGGAGTTCTCCGCCGGTCTCCGTCCAGGCAAGCCCGTTGACCACGCCCTTGAGGGGCTCTTCGTAAACGTGCTCCTCAAGCGCCTTTTCGTGCCCGAGATAGTCGCTGAGATTCTTGGACGTGACGCGTTGGGTGGGCGCGCCGTTTTCGACGATGTTCCGCGCCGCCTTGCGGCAGATCGCGGCGATCGAGCGCTCGAGGTTTCTCACGCCCGCTTCTCTCGTGTAGGAGGAGATGATCGCGTCGATCGCGCTGTCGGCGATCGTGAGCTGCCGTCCTTTGATGCCGTGACGCTCGCGCTGGCGGGGGATCAGGTGCCGTTTGGCGATCTGCTTCTTTTCTTCCGCGGTATAGGATGCGAGCTCGATCACTTCCATGCGGTCGATCAGCGCGGGCGCGACGCCTTGCAGGGAGTTCGCCGTCGCGACGAAAATGCAGTCCGACAGATCGAAGGGAAGCTCGACGAAGTGATCCCTGAACGCTCTGTTCTGCTCTCCGTCAAGCACTTCGAGCATGGCGGACGCGGGATCTCCGCGGCTGTCGTTCGACATTTTGTCGATCTCGTCCAAGAGGATCAGCGGATTTCTGACTTTTGCCTGCGTGAGCGCGGTGATGATCCTTCCGGGCATCGCGGCGACGTAGGTCTTGCGGTGCCCCCTGATATCCGCCTCGTCGCGGACGCCGCCGAGCGATACCCGCACGTATTTGCGGTTCAACGCTCGCGCAAGCGAAGCGGCGATCGAGGTCTTGCCCACGCCCGGAGGTCCGACAAGACAAAGCGTCTGATTCTTGAGATCCGGATTGAGCTGTCTTGCGGCGACGAATTCGAGGATCCGCTCCTTGACCTTCTCAAGTCCGTAATGATCCTTCTCAAGGATCTCCGACGCGCGCCTGACGTCGACCTGCTCCTTCGAATACTTCGTGAAGGGGATCTCGAGCACGGTATAGAGATAGTTGCGCTGGACCGACGCCTCGGCGGAAGAGTAGGGCGTTTTCGCGAGTTTCTGAACTTCCTTGATGAGTTTCTCTTCCACTTCCTTCGGCAGTCGGGCGGCGGCGATCCGGTCGTAGTATTCCGCCGTTTCCTCGTCGTCGTCATCCATGCCGAGCTCATCCTTGATGACGCGCATCTGCTCCTTGAGGTAGTATTCCTTCTGATTCTCCTCAAGCGCCGCGCGCACCTTTCTGTGAATGAAGAGATCCTCTTTGATGAGCGGGATCTCAAGGCGCATGGCGTTGTTGATCGCGCGCAGACGGCGCACGACGTTGTTTTCGTCCAGAACTTCCTGCTTGTGCTCGAAGCTCATGAGCAGCGTCGCCGCGATACTGTCGGCGAGCGCGCCGGGCGTCGGGGACTTTAACAGCGCTTCCTTCAGTTCGTCTGAAGCGGAGGGATGCACCTTGAGCATCGCGTCCATCAGCGTGAGCGCGTCCTTGTACGTCGCCGCGGTGTTGCTGTCGGCGATAAAATCGTTCTCGCTCTGCAGTTCATATACCGTGCAGTAGGCGCCGTCTTCCGACAGTTCCTGCAGACGCGCGCGGAAAAGACCGTTCGCCGTCACTCTTCTCGAGCCGACGCGTCTTTCGTTTTCGGTGATCACGGCGACGCAGCCGGTCATGAAGAAGTCGGAGAGATCGAACGGCTCGTTCTGCGACGGGTCCTTGAGCGCGATCAGAAAGATCTTATTGTCGCATTCCGCGGCGTGTCTGATCGCCGCGAGGTCTTCGTCAAGATTCAGTTCGAGTTTTACGGGTGCGCCCGGGAAGGTGACGATCCCGCGCAGCGCAAGTAAAGGGAGTTTGATGGGGGTGTTTGCTTTGCCTGACAACATGGTTACCTCTTAGTGTAAAATAATCCGTCTATCATTATAGCATATCTTGCGTTTCTTTTCAAATGTTTTTTTGAAAAATAATATACCTTTTTCATACTTTTTTCGTGAAAAACTTGAAAAAGGCGGCAGAAGTGTGATATAATACATTGAATAAATGTGGGGATGGTTCTTGCATGGAGATCGTTCTGTCGGGATTGAACGTTTACTATACGAAAGAAGGAAGCGGTCCCGCCGTGCTCATTCTCGAGGGCTGGGGGACCGAGACCGCCGTGTACGCGTCGGTATCAAAGCTTCTGTCTGAGGGATATACGGTCTATACGCTTGATTTTCCGGGCTTCGGAAAGAGCGAGGAGCCGAAGGAGGCGTGGGACGTGCGTCGCTACGCCGATCTCGTGACCGCGTTCATTTCGGCTGTGGGACTTGACAGGGTGTCGCTTGTCGGACATTCTTTCGGGGGCAGAGTGATCTTCAAACTATTTGAAACAAAACCGCCTTTTGAAGTGGACCGGATCGTGCTCATCGACTCCGCCGGCGTCAAGCCGAAGGACACGTTCGGAAAGAAATGCCGCCGGCTGAAGTACAAGACGGGCAGAAGGATCCTTGAGATCTTCTCGCCCGGCAAGGTCGAGGAATACAGAATGAAGTATTCTTCCGCCGACTATAAGGCGGCGTCCCCCGTCATGCGCGAGGTGCTCAAAAAGACGGTTTCGGAGGATCTGACCGCGCTGTTCCCGCGCGTCACAGCGCCGACGCTGCTGATCTGGGGCAGGAATGACACCGCGACGCCGCTGTCGGACGGACAGTATATGGAGAAGACGATCCCCGACGCGGGTCTGGTCGTTCTGGAGGGCGGACACTATTCCTTTTTAGACAGTCCCCTGCTGTTTGAAAAGGTCATGCGCTCATTTTTCAAACTCTGAAAGGAAGATCGTCATGCGACTGTTTCTGACGCTTTTACCGCTGATCCTGGCGTTTCCCGCGTTCGTCGGCGTATTCATTCATCATCTGCACATGTTTCAGCTCAATTCCTATCATTATGACGTGGAGCGCAAATGGATCGCCAAGAATATCGGGTTCGTCTTCTTTTTCTTTATGCTTTGCGCCGCCGGAGCCGCCTCCGTCGTGATCTTCACCGTCCTTCTGCCGGACGCCGCCGTTTACGTCTGCGGTCCGCTGCTGACGCTGATCTTCTGCGGGATCTGGCTGTATTTCAAATACCGCCGCATGACGAAAAAAGCGAAGAAGCCGCTCGTGTATACAGACCGGGTCAAGAGGCTGATCCTCACGGGGATGCTGCTCTTCTTTGTCCCGACGGCGCTTATTTTCTTCATCGTCAGCGCCGCGGGAGGAGGCGAAGTGCGCGGCGGGTATACGGCGCTGCTCTATGAAACGGCGGTGATCGGCCTGACGCCCTTCTATTTGCAGTTCTGCAATCTCGTGAACACGCCGGTCGAAGCGTCGGTGAGAAAAAAGTATACGAACAAGGCGATCGGGCTGCTCAGAGATAATAAAAATCTGAAGGTCATCGGCGTGACCGGAAGTTACGGCAAAACGAGCGTAAAATACTTTCTTTCTTCGATCCTTCAGGCGCGGTATAACGTTCTGATGACGCCCGAGAACTTCAATACGCCGATGGGCGTGGTGCGCACCGTCAACGAGCATCTGTCGCCGCTGCACGAGGTGTTCGTCTGTGAGATGGGCGCGAAGCGCGTGGGGGAGATCAGGGAGCTCTGCGATCTCGTTCATCCGTCTGTCGGCGTGATCACCGCGGTGGGACCGCAGCACCTCGATACCTTCGGCAGCCAGGACAACGTCAGAAAAACGAAGTTTGAACTGGCGTACGCGCTCCCGAAGGACGGCACGGTGTTCCTGAACGCAGACAGTCCCGAACTGATGAAAGAGAACTATCCCGGCAGATGCGTATATTACAGCATCGAAGGGAAGGGCGACTATAACGCGCAGGACATCCGCCTGTCCGGGGAGGGCACGGCGTTTACGCTTGTGCACGGAGACGAACGCTGCGAATTCATGATGCCGCTGATCGGCAGGCACAACGTTCAGAACGTCACGGGCGCGATCGCCGTCGCGCACGAACTCGGTCTGTCCTTTGAGGAGATCAGACCGCGCGTACGGATGCTTCAGGGCGTGCCGCACCGTCTTCAGCTGATGGACAAAGGGCGGTTCGTGATCATCGACGACGCCTATAACAGCAATCCCGAGGGCGCGCGCGCCGCGGTGGAGACCTTAAAAATGTTCGACGGCTTCCGCATCCTCGTGACGCCCGGCATGGTGGAACTCGGCGAAAAGATGTACGAATGCAACAAGCGGTTCGGCACGCAGGCGGCATCCTGCTGCGACTACGCGATACTGGTCGGCGAAAAACAGGCGCCGCCGATCCGCGACGGACTGCTGGAGGGCGGCATGGCGGAGGATAAGATCTATACCGCCCGTGATTTTTCCGAGGCGATCGCGCACGCGTATGCGCTGGACACGCACGGGAAAAAGCCGTTTATCCTTCTGGAAAACGACCTTCCCGACAACTTTTGAGAATCTGTTCTCTGAAAGGAACGAAAGAGTATATGAAAATCAGAGTGGGACTTTTCTTCGGCGGAAACAGCGTCGAGCACGAGATCTCCGTGATCACCGCGCTTCAGGCGGCGGAATACATCGACAGGGAGAAATACGAGATCGTGCCGGTCTACATCACCAAGGACAACCGCTTCTTTACCGGCGCGGAGATCGGACGGATCGAGAACTATAAGAATATCCCCGAGCTTCTGAAAAAATCGGATCGCGTCGTGCTCGTGAAAGGCGAGCGGGGCGCCGTGGATCTGGTGCGTTACCCGGCAAAGAAATTCGGCGGCAATCTGCTTGCGCAGATCGACGTCGCGCTGCCCGCCGTTCACGGCACCAACTGTGAGGACGGAACGCTGCAGGGCTTTCTGACGCTGCTCGATCTCCCGTACGCCGGCTGCGACGTCTACGCGTCGGCGCTCGGAATGGACAAATACGCGATGAAGGCGGTTCTCGCCTACAATCATATCCCGGTGCTCGACGGCAGACTGTCGCTTTCCGCCGACTACAACAGGACGCCCGACAGGGAAATGGACGCGCTTGAGAAGGCGATCGGCTATCCGATGATCGTCAAGCCCTACAACCTCGGATCGAGCATCGGCATCATGAAGGCGCGCGACAGAGCTGAACTGAAAAAAGCGCTTGAAAACGCATTTATTTACGCGCAGACGGTACTGGTCGAGCGCGCGATCATGAACCTCAAGGAGATCAACTGCGCGGTGCTGGGCGACAGAACGGGCGCCGAGGCGTCGGAATGCGAGCAGCCGGTGCAGGGCGACGACATCCTCTCGTTTGAGGATAAGTATATCGGCGGCGCAAAGGGCGCGAAGGGAAGCGCCGGCGGCAGCAAAGGAATGGCGTCGCTGAAGAGAAAGATCCCCGCCGATATCTCCGCCGAAACGCGCGCGGAGATCCGCGAACTCGCCGTGAAGGCGTTCAGATGCCTCGGCTGCGCGGGCGTCGCGCGCATCGACTTCATGATCGATATGGACGACGGGAAGGTCTACCTGAATGAGATCAATACCATTCCCGGCTCGCTCTCCTTCTATCTCTGGGAGCCGCTCGGCGTCAGTTACAGGGAACTGCTCGACAAAGTCATCTCACTGGCGGTCAGAAGATCCGCGCAGAGTAAGAATATCGTTCATTCCTTTGACAGCAACGTTCTGTCCGGCGTCAGCTTCAAGGGGAGCAAGGGTTCAAAAAGGTAATTGAGATACCCGTGAAAGGAAAGTGCCGAAACGTGAAAAGGAAGGACCGGAAAATGAGAAAAAGACTTTTTGCCGTTCTGACGGCGGCGTTGATGATCGTTTCCATGATCCCCTGCTTTCAGGCGGGATCTCTCGCGGAGGACGCAGACCCGATGAAGAAGGTCAGAAATCATTTTGAAGGCGCCAAGATCGCTTTTTCCACGTGCAGCGACAAACTGAACGCCAAATTCCTTCAGGAACGGCTGGACGAAATGCTCGCCTCCTGCGACTACGCGCCGAAGGAAATGACGATCACCTGCCTTTCAGAACCCGAGGTCTACGGAGAACATCCGCTGTATACCGCCGACGTGGAACTGCGCTATAAAGAGGAAGCAGTCAAATTCAAGGTCGGCGGCAGGCTGGAGCGCGTCAAGCACGTGTTCAGCCGTTGGTGGGAAAACGCGCCCGCAACCTGTGAAAAGGCGGGCGAGGAAGGGCATTACTGCATCAGATGCGGGATCATCGAAACAAGAAAAACCGAGCCGCTCGGTCATATATTCGGCGACTGGATCATCCTTTGCGCGCCGACAACAGCGGAGCGCGGGATCCGCATCCGCATCTGCAAGCGCTGTTATAAGATCGAGCGCGAGCCGATCAAACTCCTGCCGGATCCTTGTCTGCCGCTCTGCGATATGAACAGGGACGGCAGCGCCGACGTTTCCGACGTGACGGTCCTGCTCGACGCCCTGCAGAACGGTACCGGTATTGAAAAGACCTTCGATCTGAACGGCGACGGGCTGGTCAACATCGCCGACGTCACGGCGCTGCTGGATATTCTTGCGAAAGCGTAAGGAAACGAAAAGGACTTTCGCCGGCGCGTTTGACAACGGCGCGGGATAGATCCTGAAAGCAAATACGAAAAAATGCGTTCCGGGCGGCTTTAATGCCGTTCCGGGACGCATTTTCGTTATTTTGTTGAGAGGGTCGACGGGTCATTGAGAGAGGCGACGGACGCGCTTGTTATTCCGCGCGTTTTTTCTGCGCCTTCAAAACCTCCCTCGCCGCCGAAAGGATGCCGACCTTTCCGCTCTCATAGGTGAGCCCTCCCTGGAAAAAGACGGTATAGGGCGAGCGGAGCGGACCGTCTGCCGACAGTTCGATCGAGGAACCCGAAGTAAAGGTCCCCGCCGCCATGATGACCTTGTCCTGATAGCCGGGCATATCCCAGGGCTCCGGGGTTACGTAGGAGTCCACGGGCGAAGCGTACTGGATCCCGCGGCAGAACGCGCAGAGCAGATCGGGATCGCAAAGCCGTATCGACTGGATGATATCGTGCCGCACCGCGCTTGAGTCCGGCTCGGCTTCAAAGCCGAGTTCTTCAAACACTTTTGCGGCGAAAAGCGCGGTCTTCAGCGCTTCCTTGACCGAATGCGGCGCGTAGAACAGACCCTTCAGGATATTCTTGTTCTGTCCGACCGTCGCGCCGACCTCGCCGCCCACGCCGACGGTGGTCAGCCGGTAGGAGCAGAGTTCCACCGCTTTAGCGGTCCCGCAGAGATAGCCGCCGCATTCCGCCATGCCGCCGCCCGGATTCTTGATGAGCGAGCCGACGACCAGATCCGCGCCGAGCGCGGAGGGCTCCTTCGTTTCGGTGAATTCGCCGTAGCAGTTATCGACCATCACGTAGGCGTCCGAGCGTTCTTTCACAAACGAGACCAGTTCTCCGATCGCGTCGACCGACAGCGTCGGCCTGTCAAGATAGCCCTTGGAGCGCTGAACGAATACGACCTTCACGCTGCCGTCGAGCCGTTTTCCGATCGCGTCGAAATCGAGTTTTCCGTTCTTCAGTTCGACCTGCCTGTAGCCGATTCCGAAATCGGCAAGCGAGCCGTTGCCGGGCGTTCCCGAAATGCCGATGACCTCCTCGAGCGTGTCGTAGGGTTTGCCGGCGACCGAGAGCAGGGTATCGCCCGGACGGAGCAGTCCGTACAGTCCGATCGCGAGCGCGTGCGTGCCGTTGACGATATTGTGGCGCACGAGCGCCGCTTCGCATCCGAAGAGTTCGGCGTAGATCCTGTCGATGACTTCGCGCCCGCGGTCGTCGTAGCCGTAGCCGGTGGAGGATGCGAAATGTCCCTCGCTGACGCGGTGCTTTTTGAACGCCGCGAGCACTCTCTCCGTATTGATATATGCGATGCGGTCGATCCTTTCAAAACCGACCGTCAGGTTTTCCTCCGCGCGCTTTGCGATGATTTCAAGACCGTCCATGTTTCAGAATCGTTCCTTTCCGAGATCGCGTTCAAGCAGGGCAGCCGTCAGGGCGACGCAGGCGTCGTAATCCTTTTTGCTGATCGTTTCGTTGTTGGAATGGATGTATCTCGTCGGAACGGAGAGCGCCGTTGCGCGGCTGCCGCATCCCGCCGTCTGCATCGAGCAGGTGTCGGTGCCGCCGCCCTCTAAAATCTCGAGCTGCGCGGGGATTTTCTTTTCTTTGGCAAGTTCGTCAAGGAAGCGCACAAATCCGCCGTCGCAGATCACGGAGGAGTCCTTGACCTTGATCGCGGCGCCTTTCCCCAAAGAGACCGCCATTGGACTTGCTTTCGGTCCGTCGCCACTGCCCGTCACGTCAAAGGCGAGCGAAAAGTCGGGCGCGACGGCAAATGAAGCGGTCTTGGAACCGCGGCAGCCGACCTCCTCCTGCGTTGTGAAGACGAAATAGGCGTCGTTTTTGCAGTCCTTCATCTCCATGGCGGCGCGCACCATGATCGCGCAGCCGATGCGGTCGTCAAACGGTCTGCCCGCCCAGTATTCGCCGGACAGGTGCTCGACGTGCGAGACGGTCGAGGCGAAATCGCCGACCTTCACGCGCCGTTCGGTCTCCTTTTTGCTCTTCGCGCCGATATCGATGACGAATTTGCTGCTTGAAAAGTTGTTGTTGAAGTCTCCTTCGGGCACGATCACGCCGCGCAGACCGTTTTCGAAGCGCACTGCCGAATAGGCGGCGGAAACGTAATGGATGCCGCCGATCGAAGAAACGCGGATATATCCCTTGTCGTCGACGCCCGTGACGATGAAGCCGATCTCGTCCATATGTCCGGCGAGCATCAGTTTCTTTGCGTTCTTTGCGCTGCCTTTTTTATAGCAGATCAGATTTCCGAGCGCGTCGCGCGTGATGCTGTCAACGTAAGGCGTCATCATTTCGGCGATCTTATCGGCGACTCTGCTTTCTCTGCCCGATACGCCGTGCACGAGCATCAGTTCTTTCAGAATTTTCATATCGTTCATCCTTTCTTGGTTTTCGTCCTATTCACCGTCTGCCGTCATCGTCTGCAAAAACGGCAAGCGACCAGACCTTCGACAGCGTCCGTTCGATATCGGTCTTGTTTACGATCACGTAAGGCGTTTCGGGGTTATGGCAGGGAAGGCGCAGAGAGATCATCGGCACGCCCGCGAGTACGAGGTGCGCCCGGCTGCTCGACAGCGTCTGACTGCCGTCAAGGATCTGCGTAAATTGACTGCCGCAGGCGTTTTTCGCCCGCTCGAAGAACACCGGATCGTCGTAGTAGAGGGCTCTGCCGTCCTTGAGCGGCAGCACCGGTCCCTTGCCGAGCAGGGCGCCCTTCCGGTCGGCGTCCTTT
Organism: Clostridia bacterium; assembly: GCA_017454525.1. Lineage (GTDB taxonomy): Bacteria > Bacillota > Clostridia > Oscillospirales > CAG-272 > UBA11512. The sequence goes on along the minus strand of JAFTCT010000100.1, from coordinate 25,377 downwards.
TCGTCCAGATCGCAGGACGGCTCGAAGCCGAGCAGCACCGCGCGGTCGGGCGCAAGGCGGTGAAGCGCCGTCACGGCGCCCGAAAAACCGATCTTTTCCTTGACCGCAAAGATCACGGTCAGGTCGTTGCGCTCCTCTTTTTTCAGCTTTGAAGCGAGCTTCAGAAGCGTGACGAGGATCGCGCAGTTGGCGCGGCATTCCAACGCCTTTCCGACGATATGATCGTGCGGCATCTCAAAATAATCGCCCTTGAACGCCGCGAAATCGCCGACCTCGATCTTGTTTTCAAGCTCCTCTTTCTTTTCAAAGCCGAGATCAATGAACAGACGCTCAAACTCCGGCGCGTCGGTGCGCTCGTTCCCCTTGAGCGTGTGCAGCACCTTTGCCGCGCCCACGCCCTCGAAGAGCTGCGCGTCGCCGCCGGCGACCATCTTTTTGCCGAGGAAGCAGGCGGGATCGCCGCTGCTTGTGCTTTCGACGCGCAGGTACCCCTTGTCGTCGATTTTTGTGATCATGAAGCCGACCTCGTCAACGCCCGAAATGAAGGCGTAAGACGTCCCCTTTTCGCCCGGCAGACGGCAGATCAGATTCCCGACGGCGTCGAAGGTACAGTCGCACACGCCGTCAAGCCCGGTTTTGATCAGATCGAGCACGCGCTTTTCGCATCCGGTCGGTCCGAACGCCAGACTGAGCTTCGGCAGAAGCTCAAAAAGATCTTCGTGGAATTTCATTGCTGCGCGCCTCCTTTCCCGCCGAAACGGTATTCGATATACGCCGCGATCAGTTTCCCCGTATTGATCAGATCCTTTTCGTACAGCGTTTCGACCGTCGTGTGCATATACTTGAGCGGCAGTCCGATGCACGCCGTCGGCACGCCTCCGAGCAGGAAGGGGGAGGACGACGCGTTGGTGCCTGTGCTTTTTACGCAGAGCGCGGTCTGCGCCGGGATCTCTTTTTCCCGGGCGATGCGCAGCAGATCCTTTGTCAGACGACGGTCTGTCTGCACGGAGACGGTCACCGAGGGCCCCTCGCCCATTTTGACGGTGTCTTTATCGTCGGTTTCCGGCGTCGAGCCGAGGTCGACGTCAACGACGAGGATCTCGTCGGGACAAACGGCGGCGGCACCTGTCGGAAAGCCCGCGCCGAAACTCTCCTCCTGGGAGGAGAGCATCAGGACGACGTCGCATTCAAGGGGCTTGTCCCGGAGCAGATCGACGGCGATCAGCCCCGCGACGGCGCAGGATTTGTCGTCCATGTACGCGCCGTAATACTGTCCTTCTCCCAGCTTTTCGGTAGAGCGCTGACAGGAGACCGGCGTGCCGACGCGGACGCCCGCGTCGGTCAGTTCGGTCTTCGATAACCCCGTGAAGAGCCAGAATTCGCCGTATTTCGGCAGCTTCTTGTCCTTGGTGATCAGATACGGCTTTTTGACCGATACCGCCCTCAGATCCTTTGCCGCGTGGACTGTGAACACCGACGCAGTCAGCGTGCGTTTGTCCATGCCTCCGAGGCTTGATACGGTCAGAAGCCCGTCGTCCTTCAGATCTGTCACGATCAGTCCGAGTTCGTCGAGATGCGCGTCGATCAGGATCTTCGGCGCGTTTTCTTTTCCGCATTTCTTTGTGAACAGCAGACAGTTCACCCCCGCGCGCCGGCTCTCGTCAAAATAGGGTGACAGCAGTTTGAGTACGTCTTCCGCCCCCCGGTCCTCAAAGCCGGACAGCGTCGGGACAGAGCGCAATTCGTCGAGAATTTTCATGTAATCCATAGTGATCCTCGCTTTTTACAGTTCGTTTATGATTTTTTTGAAGGTCTCGCCGCGTACCATGAAGTTTTTGAAGGCGTCAAACGACGCGCAGGCGGGAGAGAGGAGCAGAACGTCGCCGGGGACGCTGATCCCGACCGCCGTGTGAACGGCGTCCTCAAAGAGCGGGCGGTGCAGAACGCGCGGCTTTTCTTTCGCCGGACATTCGTCGAGCGCTTTTTGAATGGCGGGCGCCGTGGCGCCGGTGAGAACGACGTTCTTCGCGTGGGTGCAGAGCGCGTCCGCGAGCGGCGCGAAGGGAATATGCTTATCGTAGCCGCCGCAAATGATATTCACCTTGTCTTTGAAGCAGCTCAGCGCCGCGGCGGTGCGGCTGGGCGAGGAATCTATGGAGCTGTTATAGATGCGCACGCCGCGGTATTCGCGCACGAATTCCAGACGGTGCTCCACGCCTTTGAAGGTCGCGGCGACGCGGGCAAGACATTCGGGAGATACGAAGTCCCTGACCGCGCTGTACGCCGCCATATAGTTCTGTTTGTTGTGCCTGCCCGGCAGCAGTACGCCGTCCTTTTTCAAGACCCTCTTTCCGTCGAGGAAAACGTCTCCGTCCTTTTCGTACATCCCGGGAATTTGGGCTTTCTCGGAAGAAAAATATCTGATCTCGCTGTCCGGGGGAAGCGCGAGCGCGTTCGACGGGGCGTTGTCGGCGTTGATCACGACGATCCTGTTCTCGGGATGGGAGAAAATGTTGGTCTTTGCCTGAATGTATTCCTCCATGCCCTTATGCCAGTCGAGATGATTGGGGGAAAGATTGGTGAGCACCGCGATCTCCGCGGATTTCCGCATCGTCATCAACTGGAAACTGGAGAGCTCCAGTACCGCAAAATCCGCTTCCGTCATTTCTTTGACGAAGGGAAGCAGGGGCGTGCCGATATTGCCTCCGCACCGGACGCGATAGCCCGCCTCCTTCAGCAGAAGGGAGATCAAGGTCGTTGTGGTCGTTTTTCCGTCGCTTCCCGTGACCGCGACGGTCCTTGCGGGGCAGAGATCGAAAAAGAGTTCCATTTCACTTGTGAGTATCGCGCCTTTTCGCACCGCCGCGGCGATCTGCGCAACGTCCGGCCTGATGCCCGGAGAGCGGAACACGTAGTCGCCGTCGATCCCGTCAAGATAGTTGTCCCCGGTGATCAGCGTCACGCCCTTGCCCTCGAGATCAGCGGCCGTATTCCCCAGTTCCTCTCTGCTTTTCCTGTCCCTTGCGCACACCCGCATCCCGCAGGAGAGCAGAAAATCGATCAGCGGAAGGTTCGATACGCCGAGCCCCAGGATCTCCGCCTTCTTTCCTTTCGCGGCTTTTGTGAATTCAGGTATTGTCATGGAAGCCTCCGTGCAGAATATTTCACTGATTATTATACTATAACCGTATCGTTTTGACAAGTCTTTTCGAAGAATAAAAATGCCGAAAAACTGATTTTTGTTTGAAAAAACACTTGCAATTACCCGCTTTTTGAAGTATAATATATATGATTTTGCATTGTGGAGAAGGGAGCGGTAAATATGACCGAGATCACGTCCGATCAGATTCTTGAACTGTTGGATGCAAAGAAGTTTCTGACGATCAAGGAAATGCTGTCGGAAATCAATCCGATCGATATAGCGGAACTGTTCGGAGAAATTCCCGCCGAGCGCGTCGCGACTCTTTTCCGGCTGCTGCCGAAGGAACTCGCGGCAGACGCTTTCGTGGAAATGGACAGCGACCTGCAGGAGAAACTGATTTTAGGGTTCTCCGATAACGAACTCCGTTCTCTGGTCGCGGAGCTGTACGTCGACGATACCGTCGACATCATTGAAGAGATGCCGGCGAACGTTGTCAAGAGGATCATCAATTCCGCCGATCCCTCGATGCGCAGCGATATCAATCAGATCTTAAAGTATCCGAAGGACAGCGCGGGCTCGATTATGACCACCGAGTACGTCAGCCTGCGCCCCGGCATGACGGTCGGAGAAGCTTTTGAGCGCATCCGCCGCGTCGGTACCGATTCGGAAACGATCTATACCTGTTACGTTACCACAAAGGATAAAAAGCTGCTGGGCGTCGTGACCGTCAAGGAGATGCTGCTCTCCGATCAGGACAAGCTGGTCAACGACCTCATGGAAGAGAATATCATCTTCGCGTATACCGACGAGGACAGGGAAGAGACGGCGAACCGTCTGCGCGACTACGGTCTGATGGCGCTTCCGGTCGTCGACCGCGAGCAGCGGCTCGTGGGCATCGTGACCTACGACGACGCGCTCGTCGTCATTACGGAAGAGAACGAGGAAGACTTCTCCAAAATGGCGGGCGTTATGCCTACCGAAACGCCCTACATCAAGACCTCGGTCTTCGCTCTGTGGAAGGCGCGCATCCCCTGGCTGCTGCTTCTGATGATCTCGGCGACCTTTACCGGCGCGATCATTTCGGGCTTCGAGAGCAAGCTCGCCGCGTGTCTGGTACTGTCGGGGTTCATCCCGATGCTGATGGATACCGGCGGTAATTCCGGTTCGCAGGCGTCGGTCTCGGTCATCCGTGCGATCTCGCTCGGCGATATCACGATCAAAGATCTTTTGAAGGTGCTTTTCAAGGAAGTGCGCGTCGGAATCCTCTGCGGCGTGGTGCTCGCCTGCTGCAATATGGTCAAGATGTTCCTCTTCGACCGGCTGATCATGGGCAACGACGACGTGACGCTCACCGTTATGATCACGGTTTGTACGACGCTTGCCGTGACGGTGGTCATCGCAAAGATGGTCGGCGCGCTGCTGCCGCTTCTTGCAAAGGCGATCGGTCTTGACCCCGCGGTCATGGCGGCGCCCGTCATCAGTACCCTGGTGGACGCGATCTCTCTGCTCGTCTATTTCGGACTGGCGAGCGTCATGGTCCTGCCTTACGTACAGGTGGGATAAGAGAAATACGCGCGGAAAAACGCGCCGGCGGATGCAGCGTACAAAACGCTTGCAATCCGGTTGGATCTGTGATACAATTTTACAGATAATCAATTGAAATAACGGGAGTATGAAACGTATGAAAGTCAAGGACGGATTTGTGATCAGCAAGGTCGGCGACAAGACCGTCGCCGTCGCATCGGGCACGCTTTGCCGCGAGTTCAACGGGATGATCACCCTGAACGGAACCGGAAAAATGATGTTTGAGATGCTGCAGAGGGAAACGACCGAAGAGGAGATGGCGCAGGCGCTGGTCTCGGGATACGGCATTTCCTTTGAGCAGGCGGCGCGGGACGTGCGGGCGTTTCTGGACAGTCTTGAAAAAGCGGGTTTGCTCGTATGAACAACGAGCCGTTGAACAAGGCGGAATTCATAAAGAAAAACGGCGTGTATATGTCCACTCCGCAGGGGAACAGCATGCGCCCGTTCATTCGCGGAGGGCGGGACAGCGTCGCGATGCGCGCTTTTGACGGCAGACCGGAAAAATACGACGTGATCCTCTATATTTCCAAGGATCGCCACGTCATGCACAGGGTGCTGAAGGTAAAAAACGGCGTGTGCACGGTGCGCGGAGACAACTGCTATTACACAGAACGCGTACCCTTCGACGCGATCATGGCGAAAATGGATCATATCCTCAAAGACGGCAAAAGGGTTGTGCGTCAAACGGCGGGAATGCGTCTGCTGATCGCGCTTTGGAGATACGCCTATCCCGTCAGATACTGTCTTCATCAAGTAAAAAGAGCGTTCGGCGCGGTCGTCCGGAGAGCAAAAAAATGACCGCATAACAAACGCAAACGAAAGAAGAAAGGAGCGATCGACAGAGCATGAGGGTCACAAGAGCCGCAACGGCATTGCTGATCGTGTTTTCGGTATTGGTACTGGCGATAACGGCGTCCTTTCTTACTTTTTCAAGGGCCTTGCGGGACAAACGCGTACGGGAGTTCGTGGAGCCGCTCAACGAAAAGGCGTCGTCGCTCGTTTCGGACTACAACAGCAAAACGACCGCCCGGAAAGTGAAGATCGAAGAGTGCTCCTATTACGAGCAGTTCGGAAAATCCATGACGACGCTGCTCTTCCAGCAATGCGCCGAAAACCTGTATAACGAAGTCTTTCGTCGGTCCCTGATGAAATACCGGGCGAAAGCGGTGTACTGCGTCACCTCCGAAGAAATGATCGGAAAAGACGGATGTATCACGTTTGACCAGTACAATACGCTGAGAGAACTGGGGTGGACGCTCGCGGTGGCGCTGCCCGAGGAGATCCCGGACGGCTTCGACGCCGCGTCGTATTTCTCGCTTGTGCGAGCCGAGCTCACCGACCTCGGCATCCCCTTCCCGAAGGTGATGGCGTTCGGAAGACACAATTACAGCAGGGAACTGCTCGACGCCGCGCTTGCGCTCGACGAGATCGAATCGGTCTATTTCAACGCGCAGGATCAGAACTGCCCGCTGAAGGCGAATATGATCACGTCCGAGAGCGATATCCTCTATATCCCGTATCTGTATACCTCCAAGAGGACCCCGATCAGAGACAACTACGAAGCCGGTATGAACAAGGGCGTGTGTATGTCGATCTCCACCAGGGGCGCGAGAAACGGTATGGCGGGCGAAATAGCGACGAACGATACGTCCCTGGGAAGTCTGAGCAATATCGTGGAAACGATCAAGCTGGACAACAGTTTTTACAGAAGTTATGACGAATACCGCGCGGAAAGACTGAAATCCGATACAGAATACGCGCTGATCATCAACGAACTGAAATTTCAGATCGACGTGCTTTATGCGCAGATCAAGCTTCTCAACAGGGAGATCATCAACATCTATGCGGCAGACGGAACGAAACGCTGACAGCCGTACGGATTTGTGAACAGGAAATAATCGAAAGGAACTTCAAGAGATGGATAATACAAATCAGATCACGTTTTCAAAAATGCTGGAGGTATTCAAGAAGTACGCCGTGTGGATCGTGCTCGTTGCCGTGCTCGTCGGCTGCGCCGTAGCGGTCGGAGCGCAGTTCCTCATCAAGGACAACTATACCTGCAGAATGGATTGCCTTGTGGACCTGTACGGCAGATCCAGCAGCGAGATCTCCACGATGCCGAGACACGTCAGCAGCGCGATCACGCGTCTGAAAACGACGGATACCATCAAGGCGGTCGTGGAGCACGCGGGGATCGAGGTCGACGGAAAGCCGGCGGTCTCGCTGATGAAGAGCGCGACGTCCATTTCCGCGAACGCTACGGACAGCGGTTTTTCCGTGATCGTGACGACGACAAGACCGGAGGTTTCTTTCGCAATGATCCAGTCGTTCAAGGATCTGCTGCCCGAGTTCATTGAAAACTACCGTCTGATAGAATTTGATATCATAGAATCGCCCGAATCGGCGCCCGTCAATCCTTCCAACGGCAACAGGGCGCTCAAGTACGGACTTGTCGGCGCGGTCGCCGCCGGGCTGATCACGTATATCGTGTTTCTGATCTATACGCTTCTGGACGTGACCATCCGCAGCGAGCACGATCTGAAAAAGTACGTCAATCTCCCCGTACTGGGGATGATCCCTTATTATACCGGCGAAGTGGAGAGCGGCGAAAAAATCATGAACAAGACCAAGTCCGGACAATCCGGAAACAAGGACTGAACGCTTGAAAGGAGTTGAGAAAATGAATATTTCGAGATTCTTTATGAGGAAAAAACACAAGGAAGACAAGTCCGTTTCTTCGCACGCGGCGATCAAATACAAGGGAAAGATCCTGAACGAAAAGACCCCATTCGCGGTCGCCGAAGCGTTCAAGACCCTGAGAACCAATCTTCTCTATACGACGAACAGTGAAAAGTGCCCCGTTTTCGGTGTGGTGAGCAGCTATCAGAATACCGGCAAAAGTCTGATCTCGGCTAATCTTGCGGTCGCCTTCTCGATGATGAACAAGCGCGCTCTGCTGATCGACGCCGATATGCGCAAGCCGGTGCAGCACCGCTGCTTCTCAATGCGCCACGAATACGGACTCAGCGAGCTGCTGAGCGGTCAGTGTACGATCGACCAGGCAGTCACCTCCGCCGAGCAGTATCCGAACCTCTCGATCATTCTCGCGGGGAATATCCCGCCCAACCCTCAGGAACTGCTCGCTTACGAACAGACCAAGAGGATCTTTGCGCAGCTGCGCGAGCGTTTTGACGTGATCATCGTCGACCTTCCGCCCGCCGGCGTCGTTGCGGACGCGATGGCGATCTCGACGCTTGTGACCGGATACGTTTTCGTCGTCCGTTCGGGAGAATCCGACGCGCCGACCGTGAATGAGACGATCAACAATATGAAGCAGATGAACTGCACAATCCTCGGACTTGTGCTCAACGGATACGACATCAAGTCCGACAACTATTACCGTGACAGAAAATACGGACGCTATTATTATTACTACCGCAGAGAACAAAGCCCTGACAATACGAGCCGCGACTGATCGGAAACGCCTTAGTGTTCAAAGAATAATGGATCAACCGATCCGGGAGATAATATGGATCATCGTATAGATTTTCATTGTCACATTTTGCCGGGTGCCGATCACGGCAGCACCGGCACGGACGTTTCGCTCGACCAGATCAGACTTCAGCAATTCGCGGGGATCGACAGGATCGTGGCAACGCCGCATTTTTATCCGGAACAGACGTCGATCGACGAGTTTCTGGTGATGCGCAATTTCACGTCGGAGAAGTTGAAGAACGCTTTGCCGGAGAACGCTCCGACGATCTATCTCGGCGCAGAAGTGCTCGTATGCCCTGAGATCGACAAGATGAACGGTATTGAAAAACTGTGTGTGAAGGGCACGAACACGATACTGCTTGAGATGCCTTTCACCCGTTTTTCCGACAAGATCCTCTATGCCGTCGAGAATATGACGAAGCGCGATCTGACGGTCGTTATGGCGCATATCGACCGCTACGATTACGACGACGTTTCGGAACTGATGTGTCTTCAGGTCCTCGGTCAGGTCAACGCCTCCGCGCTCGTTCACAGAAAAACGAGAAGAGAACTTGAAAAATACTTTATGGCGGACAGGATCGTCGCGTTCGGCACCGATCTTCACGGCGCGGATGAGAAGTCTGTCCGGAAATACGAGAAGGGTCTGTCCAAGCTCGGCGAATATAACGAAAGAATTATCAGCGGATACACCGAAAGGCTTCTTGAGGGGGCGAAAGCGCTCTGACCTCCCTGAAGAGGAGGCTGCGGTATGCGGACAACGAGTTTTCGGAATGTGTGAGGAACGGTATGGATCATTATGATTATATGAATTTGCGCGAGACCGACAGGGCGATCAAACTCGTCAAGGACCGCTTTGAGGAGGAGCTGGCGCGGCAGCTGAATCTTGAGCGCGTGACGGCGCCTTTGTTCGTGCGCGCGTCAAGCGGTCTCAACGACGATCTGAACGGCGTTGAGCGTCCGGTCGAATTTGACGTACCCGGAGCGGGAGAAAAGCGCGTTCAGATCGTGCATTCGCTTGCCAAATGGAAGCGTATGGCGCTCGCTCAATACGGCTTTCTGCCCGGAGAGGGTCTTTATACTGATATGAACGCGATCAGACGCGACGAGACGCTGGATGAACTGCATTCGATTTACGTCGATCAGTGGGACTGGGAAAAGGTGATCACCGAAAGCGACCGAACGATCGACTATCTGAAGGAGGTCGCCGGCAGAGTGTTCAACGCTTTGGTACATACGAAGAATTACATCAATGGCGTTTATCCCTGTATGCGTCTGGAAATCAAGCGGGATTTTTACACGGTCTCATCCGAGGAACTGCTTGAGATGTATCCTGACCTTTCGCCCAAGGAGCGCGAGAATGAGATCTGCAGAAAGTACGGTTCTGTGCTCCTGACGCAGATCGGAGGCAGGCTGTCGAACGGCGTGCCGCACGACGGACGCGCGCCCGACTATGACGACTGGTCGTTGAACGGAGATCTGCTGGTCTGGTACGAACCGTTGAACAAAGCGGTGGAGCTTTCCTCGATGGGAATCCGCGTCAACGCGGCGTCGCTTTTGGATCAGCTCGAAAGAGCGGGGTGTCCCGAGCGCGCGAAACTGCCGTTTCACCGCGCGCTGATCGAAGGAAAACTGCCGTTGTCCGTCGGCGGCGGAATCGGTCAGTCGAGAATATGCATGGTCATTCTCGAGAAAATGCATATCGGTCAGGTCCAGTCTTCGATCTGGAGTGAGAATGAGATCGCCCGCTGTGAGAACAGCGGCATCAGACTTCTGAACACGAACTGTTGAACGCTATGCTTGAAAAACAAGGAGAGAGATAATGGATGCAATAACGAACGTATTCGGAGAATTCAGCGGCGCGCTGTCCTTTATTTCCGGCGCCCTTCCGTTTCTGCTTTTTCTTCCGGCGATCCTGCTCGCGGCGATCCTTATCCCGATCTTTATGGTGCGCGGCTATAAGCGCGGACTGTGGCTGTCGCTCGTTTCGCTCGGCGCCTCGCTTATCGCATATTTTCTTTCGGTTTTTCTGACAAAACCTATCGCGGCGCTGATTTCCCGAAAGATCTATGACGCAGTCTCCGTCAATCTGACGAACACGGGGAGCGCCGGCGTTGAGAAGCTTCAGTCTCTTGAGAGCGCGCGGGTATTGGCGACCGCGCTCATCACATACGCCGTTGCGGCGATCCTCTTCATCTTTGTTTTCCTGCTCATCCTGCTGACCCTGAAGATCGTTACCGGGTGCACGCTCAAAAGTCTTCTCTATAAAGAAAACACGCCGACCGGCATGAAGATCGGCGGAATGTGCATACGTCTGCTCGATGCGATCCTGCTTTCCATTCTCTTTTTCGTCCCGGTTTTCGCCGTGATCGGAACAGGCGCCGGCGCCGTTGCGCGTATTACGGAGCCTACCGCTGCGGCGGAACGGGAGACGGGGACGTCCGGGGATGAAAAACTGAATGACGACGCGATTGAAAAAGTGAGCGCCGCCCACGGGATCGCCCGGGCGGTACTGAATTCTCCCGGCGTTGCGCTCTCCGGCCGCAATTTCATCGGCTTTTCACGCAGCATTTTCCCGTCCTTTACATACGGCGGTTCTTCCCACAACGCCGCCGATCTTATCGAGGACGCTTCATCGTCCTTCGGGACCGCCGTCGAGATCGCTCTGATGGGACCGGAACGCATAAGCGACGCGCAGGAAAAGATCGACGGGTTCGTATCCTGGTTTGTCTTTGACGATTTTAACGCGCAATTGACGGTCGAAGCGGCGGGGATCGCGGGTGAGTTTGCCGCCGAAGACGGCAAAAACGAGATCCCGGATACCGTTCTCTCGATGCTGAAAGAGAGCAGCGTGAAGGACGTCAACGACGCGGTTGCCGCTCTGGGCGCGGCTGCAAAGGATCTCATTGTCGAAAAAGTGCCGTTTACGACAAAGGACCGCCAAAAGCTCTTCGACGCATTTAAGAACGAGCAGCTCGTCGGCGCGATTTCAAAGGACGTGCGCTCCTCGTCGCTGCTGTCCCGTATGGCGGACTATCTGATGACGGAAGGCTTGACGGCTCTCGGCGAAAAGGACGACGGCGAAATATTCGGCGGGTCAATGGAACCGGTCTATCGCAGGATCCGCGATAAGATCAAGAGCGATCCGATAAAGAGTGAAAAACAGATCCTTGATGAAGCGACTGCGCTCAAGAAAATGATTTCCTCACTGTCCGCGTTATTCGGCTCTACCGAAGAATTCAAGGAGCTTGATCTCCGTTCTATCGACGCAAAGGCGCTGTCTGAGTTTATGATCGGCGCGGCTCTGCATCCCTATATCGGGGAAGAAACGGTCAACGTCTTTATCAGCGACGTACTTCCGACGATCGACAAGGAGAATTCCTCGCTCATCAACAGCTCGATGACGAAGTCCTTCAAGGATGCGCTGTCTGACGATCTGCGCGCGATCGAACAGGGACGTTCGTACGGAGCTCTTGAAAACCTCATCCGCTCCTTTAAGGATCTCGCGCTCGCGGTCGACAGCATGAAGAAGGCGGACAGAGGTCAAAGCGCCAAGTACGTGGAAGACCTGATGAAGGGAATGACGAAGGAATCCGCCTCGGCGATCAGAGAGATCCTTTCGGGAGACGTTTTTGAGACGATCGCCGGTCCTTCAAACAACACCGAGGCGACAAGAGAATTCATTTCTGACCTGATCGGAAACATCGCCGACAATGACAATACCGAAAAAGATACGAAAGCGGTGATCGAGCTGACGACGGTCGCGCTCAACTATCAGGAGCATCCGGACGGCAAGTCGCTCGCGGAGGCGGTGGGAGGAGACCTGAAGGGATTCTTTGAAACGGTCGCTTCCTCCGATCTGATCGTGAAAACAGCCAGAGAGTCCGTTGCGCGCTCCGGCTCCGACCCGCTCGACGGCTTTGCCGGCGTTTCGGAGTATGATAAGGACGACGCGGTCTATGCGTGCGAGCAGATCTTGATCGAGCACGGCGGCGACCTTCAGATGAAGGAAAACCTGAACAGTATTCTCGCGTTCATGGGACTCGGCGCCTTGAAATGACTCTGAATCGGAATTATGAATATGAAAAGGGGTGTTTCATTTGGCGTATTTGCGCCAAATGAAACACCCCTTTTTTTTTTCGGGGAACTACCGTGATTTTCTTTCCTTTTTCTCTTTTTTTACCTTATCGTCCCGCAGCGCAAACGCGACGGACAGACCGGAAGCATTCAGGAGCAGGAAAGCGATATAGTCTGAAACGCCGATGCAGAAAACGCCCTTTGTGACCTGATCGTACGCGCCGAACGGAAGGATCCTTACAATGATGCTGACGGTCGCGAGGATCGCCATCAACACAGGCCAGCAGATCAGAAAGATCTTCGTGCGCATCTTGCCCTGCGCGATAAAGTAGAGAATGAACGTGAAGCCGAACGCCGCGAGCATGAAAAACGCCGAGATCACGTAGATATCAAAAGGCATTTCACGGTTGAAGATGCTCACCGTCCCGAACCGCAGGAATTCGGCGACGAGAAGCGCGAGATAGGGGTATAGAAAGCGCATCAGACTCTTGAACAGACCGTCAAAAAACGACAGAAACATCATTACGGCGGCGGACAGAAGAGGCGTATTCAAGCGGAATGAGAATTCGGGCGTTCCGTTTCTGACGGCGAATTCCAGAAGAGAAAAGGGAAGGATTATGATTGAAAAAACAAGCATTGCATATCGGATCTTCGATCCGTCTCTGACGTACAGTTCTTCGTGCATGGCGTTTACCTGTCAATTCTTCTGCTGTTTATAGAGGACGCGGACGCGAACGGTCTCGCCGTTTCCCGCGTCGGGAATGAAAAGGATATCGAATCCTTCGTCCCAACCGGGGCTTTTTTCAAGAGCGTCCGTGCGGACGGTCAATTGATCGCTGCTCTCATAGAACGGCGACATCCCTTCGGGCGCCTCGACGGTCCTGACCTCTTTGGGCAAAAACACGTCTGTAAGGGACCGGCAGCGGTAGAATGCGCAGCTGCCGAGTTTCTCGAGAGTCGGGGGCAGCAGCGCGCTTTTCAGACCGCTGCCGGAAAAGGAATACGGCGACAGCGACGTCAACCCCGTGGGGAAACTGCAAAAAGTAAGCGAGGTGCAATCGCAGAACGCAAAGGAGCCGACGGTCTGAAGCGTTTCGGGGAATACCGCGGCATTCAGCGACGAGCATCTGTTGAACGCCGAATAGCCGATCGTTTCAAGTCCTACGGGAAAAGAGACGTCGATGAGAGATATGCAGCCGCAGAAGCAGTTGTCGGGGATCGCGGATAGCGACGCCGGGAGACGCACGGACGCCAGGGCTTCGCAGGAAAGAAAACACTCCGACCCGATTGTCGCGGCGCTGTCCGGCAGGGTGACGCTCTCAAGCGCCTCGCAGCCGGCAAACGCGCCGGATCCGATCTCGCGTACGTCTTTCCCGACGATCACGGCGGTGATCTGTTTGTCGTCAAGAAACGCGGACGCACCGATCCCGTAAACCTTTTTTTGATCCTGCGTTTCAGAGGAAATATAGATCACGCTGTCAGTGCAGCCGCCTTTTCCGGCTACGTATATCCTTCCGTCCGACTCGGTGTAGATCAGTCCGGCGGAAGCGCGCAGCTCTTTTGTTTCGGTATAATCGCATCCCGCGTCAAGACAGGAACGCGACAGTTTTCCCTTGGAGGAATAGGTCGGCTCTTCGAGAACGGTATATGCGGACATCGTATGCGCGCGCGTACGCTGACAGCCTGAGAAAAGCGGCAGGCAAAGCGCAGTGAGGACCAGAGCGCAGGTGATTGCTGTTCTTTTCATGTTTCGGATCCTTTTTAAGTATTTATGAGGTATTCTATCACTTCTCATGAGAATTATCAAGAGTTATGCCGAAAAAACATTAAAAGAAAAAAGAAACAAAGGAATTGCATTTTTTCCCGCGGGGTGATATAATAGGAGCGTGATGTCGGGAACGGCCGGCATTGTTATGCACAAAAAGGGGATCGCAGATGAAAAAACGGTTTTTCAGAGCATGGACGCTGTTTCTGATCACGGCGCTGTGTTTGTCTGTTTCCTCCTGTTTTTCGGGCGCGCAAAACGACAGGACGGCGTCGGGAGAACGTGAAGGGATCATTTTCAGCTATATTGCCGGGCAGGATCTGCTGCTTCTGGGCGGAAACGGAACGCTGAAAAGCACCAATCGCATCCTGTCTTTGCCTTTCGCCGGGCAGATCCGGTATCTGTTCGTCGGCAAAGGCGTGTATATTCAGGAAGAGAACGTGTTCGGCGCGCTGCCGGAGCTTTCGCTAGTCTGGTTTGAGGGAACGCCCTCTTACGATACGGCTGCGGTCTGCGGCGGGGACGTGCGTATCGTCCTTAACGCCGACGATTTCGAAACGCGCGCGGGAGAGCCGTACGGCGACGCCGTGGGGCATTGTCCGGTCCCGTCTTCAGGCGTCTGCGTCCTTTGCGGCAGAGCGTTTTCATACTGTTACGACAACCGGCGCTGCAGTCTTTTGCGCGACGGAAAAACGGTATACGACGAAACGCTGATCCTCGAGGGACAAAAGCGGCGGTTCAACGCGGAGGGATATCTTGAAGCGGACGGCTTTCAGACGCTCGGCGGAGAGACCCGCTATTTCGAGAACGGCAGTTACGTTGCGGGTACGAGGGATATGGACGGCGTACGCTATTCCTTTTCCTCCGAGGGACTGTTGACGGATGAAAAGGCGCTCGACAGCGCCGTTCCCGCGTATCAGATCGTTCTTCCTCTGCTGACGCTTCCGCTCGGCGCCGCCGTGTGCTTCGGCGTTTACCGTTTTCATCAGTATAAAGAGAAAAAGGAAGAGAAAAACGAACCTTCAGACGGGGAGTAATCCGTATCGGAAACGATCGAGCGTTCCGTTCTGCGCCAAGTGCGCAAAACGGAACGCTCCTGTTTTCTATTTGTTCTTGTGCTGACTCTTTTTCGTAAAGAAGATACCGATGATCACGCCTGCGCCGATGCAGAACACCGCGAGGATCAGCACGACGATCAATTCGGTAACGTTCCGCTGCGGCGTGTCGGGCGTTTCGCTTTCCGGCTGTTTCGTCTCTGCTTCGGACGCGGGGACCGACAGGGTCTGGGAGCGGATCGTTTTTCCGGAGGGGTCGGTGTACTCGGCGTAGATTGCCTTGCCCGCGTCCTCTTCTTTGACGCGATAGGAACTGCCGGTATCCGTTTCCGACGGCTTTCCGTCAATGAACCAGCGGAAGCTGCCGCCGGCGCCCGCGTCGTCGATTTGCGTCGTGACCGTGTTTCCGACCGCCGGAATGCCGTTCAGATAGAGGTGAGGATCCGCCGTCGGCGGGGTGTATACGTAGATCGTATACACGCTCGTACTGCCGTCTTCGGCAGTGCAGGTCACCGTTTGTTCATTCAATCCCGGCGCGGGAATGAATATCACGGTTTCCGCGGAAGCGGCGGGATCGTTGGGCTCGGCTTTGAAGGTCAGGGAACCGGGATCCGGCTCGGTAATGATCATGTAACTGTATACGTCCGGCGAGAATTTCGGCGTCATCGTTCCCTTGTCGTACGTAAGGGATCTGATGCTCGAATCGGTATTGAGGATCCGCGCGTTCCTGATCACCGTCAACGTGTAATTCATAACGGTTTCGCCGTCCTCCGCTCTGCAGACGATCGATACCGTGTTGCTGCCGACCTCGAAAAACTCCGGGGAATTCACTTCGTACGTGGCGTAGGAGCTTCTTAAAGAGACGTTCAACAGAGCGATGCTGTTCACTTCGTAAGGAACGGTAACGGTGTATTCCGTGACGTCGGAGTCCGGAGCGAACAGGGGATCCGTTTCATATTCTCCGAACGTCAGCACCGCAAGGTGCGCGTCGGTATCGACCGGGCGAAGACGCGTCACGTGAAGCGTATAAACGCAGACCGATACGCCGTCTTCCGCCGTGACGGTGACCGTTACGGTGTTTTCTCCGATCACGAGATCGCCGTCTCCGACGATCTTGACCTTTGCTTTGGCGTCTTTGGCGGCTGCGGTGAGCTTCACGGAAGTCACGTCGGCAGGGACGGTGATGGCGTAACTGGTCGACGACGGATCGAATTCAGGCGTCAGAACGTATCCTTCCGCGGACAGCGCGGACAGCGCGGCGTCTTTGGAGGGAGGCGGCGTACGTGTGACAACGACGGTGTACACCGCTTTGGCGCCGCTTTCGGCGGTGACCTCGACTTCCAGCCGGTTTTCACCGTACTGAAGATCGCTGCCGCCCGTAACGGAATACTTTGCCGCGTCGCTCGAGGTCCTGGCGCTGACCTTCAGAGAGGTGACGGTGTAGGGAACGGTCGCGGTATATGCGGTGACGGAGGAAGAAAACGCAGGAACGAGCGTTACGCCGTCAATGGACAGGGAAGAGAGCGCGGCGTTGGTGCTCTTCGGGCGTTCTTCGATCTTAACCGTTAAGGATACGTCTCCGGAAAATCCGTTCTGCGCATTGCCGTCGGAGGTCGACACGATCAGATTTTTGATGCGAAAGGTAAGAGAAGAGCCGATCTTTGCGCTGCTTGACAGTCTGAAACGGTAAACAAGCATTTGAAGACCGGAACCGGACGCCGTCTCAAATCTCGGATTTTCCACGATGAAATTGCTTCCGCCGACAGCGTATTGCCAGGAATTCAGCCCCGGCGCGGGATCCTCCGCGAGCGTCAGAAGCGACGTATCGTATTCTAACGGTTTGCCCTGCATGATCATAATATTGTTTCCCGAGGCAAATACGCAGACTGAAAGCGTACACCCCGGATAGACCGTGCCGGTCGTTACCTTCAACTCCACCGATACCGGCGCCGCGTATACGGCGATCGGGAGAACCGACAGGAAAAAGACCGCGCAAAGCAAAACTGCAGTCAGAAGTTTTTTCATGGCGAAGGGATCCTTTCTGAACAATGAAATTCCATTTTTTTGCCGGCTTTATGCGGCGTCACGATCGGGCTCCGGTATTTCTGCCGGCGTTTCCGTCGGCGCGGGCGTAGGCGTAGGCGTGGGATCCGGAGCGGCGACGGTCACGGTAAGAGAAGCGGATGCGCCGGAAACCGGATCGCTGACCGTGATCACGGCGATCCCGGCGGCGCGCGCCGTCACCAGTCCTTCTTTCGTGACGGAGGCGACGGCGTCGTTGTCCGAAACGTAGTTCAGCGTTCCCTCTGCGTTCACAAGCGAGGCGCCGACAGACGCTTCCTCGCCCTCAGAGAGCGAAAGACTGCTCTGTTCAAGAACGACCTCGGGAAGACCCTTCACGGTGACGCGGCAGGTCACGGAAACCGAACGGTCTGCGGTGGAAACCGTCACAATCGCAAGGCCCGGGGCGATCGCGGTGATCTTTCCGGCGCTGTCGACGGTCAGCACCGACTTGTCGCCGCTTTCAAAGATCAGATCTCCCGACGTGTTGCGCTTTACGGTTTTCAGCGTATACTCCTCGCCCGTGGTCAGAGTCAGTTCCGGGGGATCGACTTCCAACTGCGGCTTGGGCGCTTCCACGATGCGAAGATAGAGCGTGCGGTCATAGACTTCGCCCGCAAGTATAAAATTCAGACGCAGCGCCGCTTCACCGGGCTTTACCGCCGTAACGGTGCATTTCTGTCCGTCGGAGGAAACCGACAGGCACGAGGCGGTACCGAGTGTCGAATCGTTGATCCAGCGGACCGTCTGCGTCTCGTCGCCCGAACGGAACGACGCTTTCAGAGTCCAGGTTTTTCCGACCTCAATGTCATATCGCACTTTTCTGTTGTTCACGCGCAGCTCGGTATTGTCGTCAAGGCGCATCAGCTTCGCAGGCGTCGAGAGTCCGACTCGCTTCGACGCTTCAACTCCGTTGTCGTCTCCGCGCACGAAGAACGTGACTTCCACGCCGTCGTTTTTCGATACCGAGAATTCGCCCGTTTCGGTATTCAGATCGACGAAGCGCGTATCACTGACGTAGAAGGAATAGGTTTCGGTCGCATTCTCGGGATATGCGACCGCCGATAACCGGAAACTGCCACCCATATATACCGTGGGCGTGATGAGTTCCAGCCGCTCGATCGGGATATAGGGATCGGGCGTTTCTGTTTCCGTCACGGTCGCCGTGACCGTCGGCGTGGGGGTGGGGGGCGGCTCCGTCGTGGAGACCGTCGGCGTCGGGGCAGTCTCTGAAGGAGTCGGCACAACGGTCGGCGTATCGGGAGTCGGCGCAGTGGTCGTGACGGACGCCTCGCCCGTTACGGTCAGAGTACACGTTCCCGTCAGATCTCCGACGGATGCGGTAACGGTGCACACGCCGGCGCCCGTCGCGGTGACCAGACCTTTTTCGTCGACCTGCGCCACAAGGGAATCCGACGTTTCAAAATGATAGACCGGCGCGTATTTCTGCACCGGGATGACTGTCGGAACGAGCAGTAAATGTTCGCCTGCCGCAAGGGTTGCTTCGGTGATATTCAGGACAAGGCGCGGCTGCCGTTCCTCCTCTCCATTGCCCGACGTCTGTTCGCTTTCGTGCCGGATGACGGGCGAGAGCGTGCAGGCGCTGAGCGAGAGGAGGAGCACGGCGAGCAGAAGCGCCGAAATGCGTTGTAACCGGTTCATCATACGCTGCCTCTTATTCTGTTACTCTGATGCTGAAGGATTTTACGACGGAATCGGGAAAATCATTGGATCCTACCGTGACCATGCTGACGCCGACGCCGACCGCCGTGATTTTGCAGGTCATTCCGTCCGGTTCGATTTTCACGATATCCCTGCCGTCTCCGACGTACTGATCGTCGTCTGCCCAGTATACGCCTCTGTGTTCGGCGCCCGCGGGAAGAACGGTACAGGTGACCACGCAGCTCTCGCCGAGTTTCAGCGTGGCGGGATAGTCGACGAGCAGGGAAGATACCATGTTGTGAACGGTGATCCTTGCGCTGGAGAAAAGTCTTCCGTCCGCGGTCTTTACCGTGACGGTAACGCTTCCGCTGTTGCCCGCGTACGCCGTTCCGTCCCCCTGAACGCTGAGGATCGCTTCGTCGCTGCTTTCAAAGATCAGCGGTTCATTTGCGTTTTCCGGCTCGGTTCTGACGATCAGCCGGTAAGCCGTTTTGCCGTTGAGGTCGGTCGGCGCGATCAGAGTGAGTTTTTCCGCCGGTATCATCACGGGCGTCGGCGTAGGTGTCGGTGTCGGCGTAGGTGTCGGTGTCGGCGTAGGTGTCGGCGTAGGCGTGGGTGTGGGCGTGGGCGCAGGCGTCGCGGTCGCGGTGTTTGTGAGATCGCTGCCGTCGGTCACGGATACCGTCGTTCCTGTATCGCCGTGGGGATCGGCCGCCGTTTCCGTTTCCGACGGGAGGTCGGCGGTGGAGGAGGTCACGGGGTCCGGGACCGTTTGACCGGCGCTGTTCAGAGAAGACTCCGCGGTCTCTGTACCGGAAGCCGTTTCCGGGATGCGATAGGTCGGTTCGTTCGTCACGGGGACCAGCGAAACGTCTGTTTCCGAACAGGAGGCGAGCAGCGCGGTGCAAACGAGACAGACCGCCGCCAGGATCATTGCTGTTGATCGGATTTTCGTCATATCGGGTTCCTTAAGGTTCATATTTCGGAAGAATGTTGATGAACGGCTCGATGCGTTCGTTCCAGTATGCCCAGTTGTGAACGCCCGGACTCTCTGTGTAATCGATCGGAACGTTCAGTTTCCCGCAGAGCTCGAAAAACCTTCTGCTGCAGGGAATGATCGGATCCTCGGTTCCGCAGGACATGAACAGGTCGGGCAGCGCCTTATGATCTCGTACGTCCTTTTCGAGCAGAGCGAAAAGATCGTTTCCGCTCCCCACGAATTCCTCCTCGCTTCCGAAGATCAGCGGGAAGAGGGAATTGTCGCGCAGACCGTATTCGTCGAGCATGAATCGGATATCGAGCGCGCCGGAAAGGGAACACGCCGCCGCGTATCTCTCCGGGAAGGTCAAAGCCGCTTTGAACGCGCCGTATCCGCCCATGGAGAGACCCGCGATGAAGTTGTCTTCTCTGCGGTCGCTCATGCCGCGGAAGAAGCCGCGCATCACGGCGGGCAATTCTTCTGTCAGGAACGTGAAGTAACTGTCGCCGTACGCCATATCGGTATAGAAACTGCGGTCGCAGTTGGGCATCACGAGCGCGGCGCCGACGCGGGCGGCGAACTGTTCCACGCGCGTGTAGCGCTGCCAAGCGGTATGATTATCCGAAAGGCCGTGCAGCAGCCAGACGGTCTTGTAGTGATCGGCGCCCTGCGGGATCACGGCGTCGACCGCGATTTCTCTGCCGAGCGTATCGGAAAAGAAAGAGATCTGCATGAAGGACATAAGATACCTCGCGATCGTACATTTTCACAAGTATATTATATCTTATCCTTCTTTTTCTGTCAAGTGTTTTTGAGAAGAAGACCTTTTTTTTCGACCGGGATTTACAGGAAGAAAGCGAAACGCTGTCTTCCGGTGCGCGTGGAACGGCGCCCTTCGGAAGGCGGGCAAAGAGAGTTTTTTTCAGAAAGTATTGAAATCGGTGGAAGATTATGGTACAATAGTCACAATCTGATTGAAAGCGGGTGCTTGTGTGAACGAGATCCTCGAGCGGTTCGTCAAGGATACGCCGGTATTCGAAACGGACAGACTGATTTTCCGCCCAATCCGCCCGGGTGACGCGGAAGACATGTACGGGTATGCCTGTGACGGAGAAGTAACGAAATATCTGCTTTGGTCAGAGCATCCCGACATCGGGTTCACGCGCCGGTATATCAAAAGGATCGGCGAGCTGTACAGACAGGGCGAGTACTACGATTGGGCTGCCGTCAGAAAAAGCGACCGGAAGATGATCGGCACCGCCGGATTTGCGCAGCTCGATATGAAAAACAGCGCCGGAGAGATCGGATACGTGCTGGCGCGCCCCTGCTGGCATCAGGGCTACGGAACGGAGATGGCGAAGGAGCTCATCGGTTTCGGCTTTTCCTACTTCGGTTTCAACAGGATCCAGGCGCGCTACATGAAGGAGAACGTGTACAGCAGATCGGTCATGGATAAATGCGGGATGCGCTTTGAAGGCATTCTGCGCGAAGCGCTCTTCGTCAAGGGAGAATACCGCGATATCGGCGTTTGTTCCATCCTGCGCAGCGAATATCTGAAGGATCACGAACTGAAGGTCTATCAAGCCGGACGAAGACCGTTTCACATTTTTTAACCTGAAAAGGTTTTACAAAGAATACGAAGAGGAGGAAGAAACGTGGAAGTTTTACGGTTGGACAAGCTGAAAAAGAAAAACCGTCTGCCCACGGGCGCGGTGATCGCGATCGGTTTCATTCTGATCATCGCCGCAGGCAGTCTTCTGCTCTTCCTGCCCTTTGCGAACCGCTTTCCGGCGCACGGTCTCAAGGAGTATTTCGACTGCGTGTTCACCGCGGCGAGCTGCGTCTGCGTCACGGGTCTGTCTACCGTTCAGGTGCACGATACCTTCACGGTGTTCGGTCAGGCGGTGATGCTGCTGATGATCCAGGTCGGCGGGCTCGGGTTTATGACGATGGCGCTGCTGCTTGCGCGGATGATCAAAAGAAGGATCACGCCGAAGGAGCAGATGGTCGCCGCGCAGGCGTGCGGATTTGACAGCAACGACAACGTCAAAACGCTCGTTTACGGGATCATCCGGCGCGCGATGATCATCGAAGGGATCGGCACCGTTCTGCTGATGTGCAGGATGTGGAAGTACACCTCGGGATTTCTGCAGGCGCTGTGGTATTCGCTGTTTCATTCCGTTTCCGCCTTCTGCAACGCCGGATTCGATCTGTTCAATTTTGAGAAGGGATCCCTGACCGGTCTTGCGGAGGATTCCTTCATTCTGATCGTACTGATGCTGCTCATCTACGTCGGCGGTATCGGCTTCATGGTATGGGACGACGTCCTGCACCGCGTCCGGGACAAGACCGATAAACTGTCGGTCTATACGCGGTTCGTCCTGCTGTTCAGCGTTCTGCTCTTCGCCGTTTCGTTCGTGTTCACGTTCGTGTTCGAATACGACAATCCGCAGACGCTCGGACGTATGCCGCTGATAAACAAGATCGTCAACGCGGCGTTTCACTCGGTATCGCTCCGCACCGCGGGCTTTGCGGCGATCCCCGGCAATATGCTGAACGACGCGACGAAGTTGATGAGCTGCCTGATGATGTTCATCGGCGGCTGCTCCGGATCGACGGCGGGCGGCATCAAGGTCGGCACGGTCGGTCTGATCCTCTTCGCCGTGGCGCGCTTCTCGTTCGGCAAGAAAAATCTCAACATCAGCGGGCGTTCCATCGATACGAATACCGTGATCCGCGCTTTTTCGCTCTTCTTCATCGGGCTGCTCACAATCCTCGTGTTCACGGGCATTTTCTCCGCCGTCGAGGATCATCCGGTCATCGACCTGCTTTATGAGACGGCGTCCGCTTTCGGTACGGTCGGTCTCAGCGTCGGCGTCACGCCGATTCTCTCATACTTTACGAAGTGTTTGCTGATCCTTCTTATGTACTTCGGCAGAGTCGGGGTACTGACCGTCACTTCGTCGTTCACCTCCAAGAGCGGCGAGAACGACGGAGGGATACGCTATCCCGCGGCGACGTTCTATATCGGTTAGCCGGAACGGATCGGTACTACAAGGAAAGGATTATCAGAAAATGAAAAGTTTTTGCGTATTGGGTCTCGGAAAATTCGGTCAGTCGCTTGCCGTATCGCTTGCGAAAAGGGAATATCAGGTCATGGTGATCGACGAGAATGAAAACGTCGTCAACGCTCTGGCGGATCACATGACCAACGCGATCATCGGCGATCCCGCAAGCGAACAGATCCTGCGCGCGTCCGGCGCCGCGGAATACGACTGCGTGATCGTAGCGCTCTCGGAGAGGATCAACGACAGTATCCTCATCACGATGCTGCTCAAGGAGATGGGCGCGCCGTACGTGGTCGTACGCGCCAATTCCGAACTTGAACGGCGCGTGCTTGAGAAGGTCGGCGCGGACCGGATCGTTTTTCCCGAGCAGGAAATGGGCGAGAAACTCGCCGGTATGCTCGAGTCTGACAGTATCCTTGAAAAACTGCAGTTCAGCGACCGCTATTCGCTCGTTGAGATCCCCGTGCCCGAAGCGTGGGTCGGAAAGAGTCTGATCGAACTGTCGCTGCGCACAAAATACGGTGTGAACGTGATCGCGTTGACCGAACCGGACGGGGAGATCGCCATCAATATCGATCCTCAGAAGCCGATCGGCGCGGGCGGAAAAATGATGTTCATCGGCGAGAACAAAAAAATCAGCAAACTTTTGAACAAAAATTCGTAAAACACTTGATTTCGGAAGCTGTTTCGGGTATAATGGCTTCAAAATGCAGAAAGAGCGTGATAATACGCTTGTTATGTGAACCGGAGGATAAAAAATGGATACTGTGACAACAATCATGACGGTGGTGATGCTCGTCGCCGTTTTCGCAGCCATGTACTTCTTTATGTACAGACCGCAGAAGAAACAGGAAAAACAGCAGGCGGCAATGCTCAGCGCGCTTGCGGTCGGCGACGAGGTGACGACGATCGGCGGCATCATCGGCAGAGTGGTGCGCATCAAGGACGAGACCTGCGTGATAGAGACCAGTAAGGACGGAACGAAGATCCGTATCCTGAAGACCGCGATCAAGAGCGTCGACTTCAAAGCAGAGGACGCCTGACGCCCGCGCGCATATTTTCAGACGCCCCGCAATATATTTCATACATAATGTATGAAAGGCGGTGGATCTGTTTGAAGATCATGAAAACTGCCGGTATTTCCGCTCTTTCGGGGATCGTATCGGCAGTTGTTTTTTTGCTTGCGGCGGCGTTCTTTATGCGCGGCGCACACGCGCCGGAAGAATGGTACGGCTTGCTCTCCATCCTCATCGCCGTCGCGGCGGCTCTGATCTCCGCGGCGGTCCTGACGCTCGCTGACAAGGACTCCGGCGCGGCGGGGGGGCTGTTGACGGGCTTGATGATGTGTTCCGTCCTGGCGCTCCTGTCCTTTATTCCCGGCGGAGAAAAACCGCTCTGGCAGAGCGGAGCGATCTTCCTTATTCTTCTGACGCTTCCCGCCGCGGCGAGGATGATCATCCGGCGCGCATCGTCAAAAAAGAGACCCGGAAGGAAGAGAAGACGCGCCTCGCGCAGAAGAATGCAGTAATTGACATGTTTATAGGGGAACCGAACCGTACATACTGTCATTGAAAAGAGAAATCCTTGAAAGGACGGTTTACGGGAATGACGATGAAAAACTCTGTGATCGGTCTGTCCGCCGGAATCGCCGTCGGCGTTGCGGTCGGCATAGCGGCGGGCATGATCGTAAAAGCCATGACTTGTTCAAAGTCGGGCATGAAGAAGAAAATTTCGGGCGCTTTGGGGTCGGTCGGAAATTTCTTTGACAGTCTGTCAAAAATCACGGGATAAGGGGCTGTAAAATAACGCCCCCCAAAAAACAAAAGGATCTCTTTGCGGAGGTCCTTTTTGCTTAGAACTTCAAAAACACGGTTTCGGGAAGAAAATGGGCAACTTCAAAAGACCGGCGGCAAAACATCGTTTTTTTGCTCCGGGATTGTGGAAAACCTCGGCCGTTTTTACGCGGCGAGTTGTTGTTTCATCCGGTTCATTGATCCGAACAACTCTGTTTCCTTGCGCTTTATGGCACTTTTCTCTCATCGGACCGTGTTCTTCGCAGAACAAATAGTTTCTTCTTCTTTTTTCTTTCTGCCGGTAAAGAGCGCGGTGCCCGCGATACCGAGGGCGAGCCCGCCGACGCCTGAGAGAGCGAGGTAGCCCGCGTTGAAGGCGGAGGCGGTCGCGCTCGCGTCATCAAACGCGCCCTCGTCACCCTGCCAGTATAGATACATACCGTTGTTATCGCTGCGGTAGCAATACTGTTCGTCGTCGATCTTCAAGGCGTTCGGGGCGCCGAACATATGCAGCCATTTGGTATATCCTTCGGGATGCTCGGCGGTCCCCTTCACAAGTTTCAGCGAATCCGCGAGGATGGGGTCGCCCTTTGCGCTCGAGCGGTTGACGTAGAGCGCCAGCCACTGCTTGCCCACGTCCGCGTTGATGTCCGCCGCGTCCCCGCAGCCCCATTCCTTGTAATCCGAAACGCCGCCCTG
>JAFTCT010000099.1 GCA_017454525.1 Clostridia bacterium | reverse complement strand
GTACACGTTCAGCGCGATGAAAAAGCTCTTTGTCGATCCCGAAAACGGCGACTATACGCTCAGAGACGACGCGCCGGTGTTTGACGAGATCCCGGACTTCGAGCCCCTGCCGCTCGGTGAGATCGGAAGATATTGATGTTTACGAACGCAAAAAGGCGGCGCCCGGAAGGGTGCCGCCCTTTGCATGCGTTTTACGGGATCCGGGCCGGATCCTTTTTTAGTCCGGATATCTGACCGTTCTGCCCGTGAAGACCTTAACGAATACGGCGCAAAACGCCTTGAAATATTTGCAGAACGTACCGAAAAAGCGGATCTCCGCCAAAAGAGCCTTATCCTCCCGGCTGTCCGCCAGGTCTTTGACTTCTTTCCCGTTCACAAAATCGTACCAGCGCACGACCCGGGTTTCGTATTTGTCCGGTGCGTTCTCGTCAAGCCCGATCACCCTGTAGCCGTACTGTGTGGAGAACGTGTCGCCGTTGTATCTTGTGGAAAGGGAGTTGACGATATCGATCCCCTGATACTTTACGCCGAAGGCGTTGGTGTGGTCGTGCCCGGTGAACATTGCAAGCACGTCGCCGCGTTGGGCCATTGCGGCGAACTGTCCGTGGTTATAGTAGCCGCAGCAGGGCTTTTCATTGAGCATCCCGTAGTTTGTATTCGCGGCGGAAAAGCGGTAGTATTTGCTTTCGTCGTAGATATGCGGATAAGAGAAGGCGGTCCGGTAATTCTTTTCCTCAAGCGCGTCGTAGATCTCCGGCACGATGATGTGCTGGAAGGCAAGGCCGTAGATCATTTTTCCGTTTTCGGCTTCCGATCCCGCGGATTTCTGCCGGTACCATTCCACCTGGTCCTCAGCCACGTTTGCGTAGTGGCCCTCCTGGTCGTAATCGCCGGAGTCAAAGATCCAGAGGTTAAAGCGTGTCTCGTCGCTGTCCGACGCTGCGATCGGGATCAGATAGGTACCGCACCCGGTCAGCGCATCGCCGTCGTCAATGGAGATCGAGCAGGCGTAGGCGTTATACAGGGCCATGACGTCCTCTCTCGTATACGCGCCGTTTTCCGAATCGTGGTTGCCGAAGGTCACCGCTGTGGGAATGCCTCTGCTTTCAAAAACCTGCATCAGCTGGTCCACCCGCTCGGCGGTATGTTCAATGGTATCCTCAGAGGCAAGGTCGCCGGTCAGGATCACGAGATCAGGATCCTCTGTGTCGCATGCAAGGGCGATCAGACGCGTACTTTCTTTGACGTTGTCGTCATGCAGATGTGTGTCCGTGATATGCAGGATCTTAAAACTGCCGTCTTCGCCGAAATGCATCGGCGCCGTCGTGAGCGCGTCGTCTGCGTTTGCAAACAGGACGGTCCCTGCCGCAATGACGGCGCATAGGATCAGCGACAGGATCGATCTGAGCGTTCTTTTCATAGTCGTCCCTCCGAAATGTCTGGATCACGGTTCATTATACATCTTCTTTTTTTCGTTTGCAAGGGGGAACCACTGAAAAGAAATCCCTGAAATCATAAAAAAATATATGGAAAAAATAAGGGATCGGTGGTATACTGGAAAAAAAAGCCCTTTCTGAAAGCGCCCGACGTCGGCAGAGCTTTGCCTTCGCCCTTTCCGCGGGCGTCGAACAGGACCGCGGAGCCGTGGTTTTTAAGGCAACACCGCATAATTCCGGTGTGCGGATTGCGCAGTAGATTTTTTCGTCAGATTGTACAGATTTGACGCCGTCAACCTGGCGGTTGGCAAGGAAAATCTGTGCAGGATGACGGAATAAAGATCAAGCAAGG
>JAFTCT010000098.1 GCA_017454525.1 Clostridia bacterium | reverse complement strand
TTGACCTTGATCTTGTCGGCGCCCTCGCCCTTCATGCGGTAGCACATGATCGGTTTGTCTTCGCGTCCCTCGACGGCGATGGTGACGGTGACGTTATTGTAGCCGCTGTCAAAGGGGGTATCCACGCGGATGATCTTGCCGGTGAGCGTGTAGGACTGACTAAGCGCCTTGCCGCCCTCCAGCGCGTACGCCATGTCGACGATATCCTGCATGGTCAGTTCTTTGGCGAGCAGCGTCACCTTGAACTGCTTGACGCGTTCCTTGTCGCCGCACTTTGCGGTGAGCGTGATGGTGACGGCGGCGTTCTCCGCGCCGATCTTCAGCGTCAGTTTGCCGTCCGCGACGACCGCCTGCGCGTTGTCGGAGGACCACGTGAAGGTCACGTCCTCATAGGTCGCGCCCTTTGCGGCGAGATCCACGACGGTTTCCTCGGAAACGGAGGCGGGCAGGGTGATCTTTGCCAGTTCCGCGTCGATCTTCTGTTCCGCCGTCATTTCCGCGACGGCGTCGATCTTGTCAAGGGTGCAGCCGGCGTCGAATTCGATGGTGCTGACGTCGCCCTTGACGTAGTTCTTGAGGATGCCCGAGACGGTGATGACGTCGTTGACCTTGATCGTGTCGGCGCCCTCGCCCTTCATGCGGTAGCACATGATCGGTTTGTCTTCGCGTCCCTCGACGGCGATCGTGACGGTGACGTTATTGTAGCCGCTGTCAAAGGGGGTGTTGACCGCCGTGATTTTGCCGGTGAGGGTGTAGGACTGACTAAGCGCCTTGCCGCCCTCCAGCGCGTACGCCATATCGACGATATCCTGCACGGTCAGTTCTTTGGCGAGAAGGACGACGCCGAAGTTCTTCGTTTTGGTGACGCCTTCGCATCTGGCGGTCAGCGTGACGGTCGCGGTGACGTTGGCGTCGCCGATCCTCAGGGTCAGTTTGCCGTCGGCGACCGTCGCCAGCTCGTTGTCGGAAGTCCACGTGAAGGTCACGTCCTCGTAGGTCGCGCCCTTTGCGGCGAGATCCACGACGGTTTCCTCGGAAACGGAAGCGGGCAGGGTGGCTCTTGACAGCTCCGCGTCGACCTTCTGCTCCGCCGTCATTTCAGAGACGGCGTCGATCCGGTCGAGGGTGCAGCCCGCGTCGAATTCGATGGTGCTGGCGTCGCCCTTGACGTAATTCTTGATGATACCCGAAACGGTGATCACGTCGCCGGCCTTGATGACGTCGGCGCCGTCACCCTTCAGGCGGTAGCACATGATCGGTTTGTCTTCGCGTCCCTCGACCGCGATGGTGACGGTGACGTTCTGATAACCGCCGTCGAAGGGCGTGTCGACGCTGACGATCTTACCGGTCAGCGTGTAGGACTGCGCGAGGGCTTTGCCGCCTTCGAGCGCGTACGCCATATCGACGATGTCCTGCATGGTCAGGGCTTTCGCGAGGATCAGGATCGAGAAGGTCTTGGTGCCGGTCCTGTCGCCGCATGATGCGGTGACGGTGACGGTCACGCTCTCGTTCACGTCACCGATCGCGACCGACATCTTCGCGTTGTCGGGGGAGAAGACGAGGCAGTGCATACTGCTCGACGTATAGGAGAAGGTCACTTCGGGGTAGGTGGCGCCCTTGTCGGCGACGGTGAAGTCGCCCGCTTTGTCGTATGAGGGCTCAAACGAGATCTTGCCGAGTTCGAAGGCGATCTTGTCGTCGTCGGTCATCGGCGCGACGCTGTTAATCTTGTCGATCTTGCAGCCCGAGGTGAACTCAATGGTGCTGACGTTGTTCTTGTCAACGTAGTTGGTGATGATACCGGTGACGGTGATGACGTCGCCGATCTTGATGACGTCGGCGCCTTCGCCCTTCAGGCGGTAGCACATGATCGGCTTATCGGTGTGATCGCCGACCACGATCGTGACGGTCACGTTGCTGTAGCCGGCGTCGTAGGGCGTGTCGATCTTCACGATCTTGCCGGTCAGCGTGGAGGAGGATTCCATCTTTGCGCCGGGCTTGAGGTCGTACGCCGCAAGCAGGACGTCAAGCTGGCTTGTGACCTTGTAGGTGAAATGGATCTCCGCCGTGAAGCCTTCGCAGGTCACAACGCCCTTGAGTTTGAATTCTCCGCCTTCGCCGGAGGCGTTCACGGCGACGTTCGCGGTTTTCCCGTCTTCGGAAACCGTGATCGCGGCGAGGTTTTCACCGCTCTCGACCGTCCACGCGATATTGACGGTGTATTTGCCGTACAGGGTGGAAGCGGGGAGCGTGAAGTCGCCGGAGACGGTCTCGCTCTTGTTCTTGACGGGGTTATAGTAGTTGTCGATCATCTTCGCCGCTTTGTCAAGCAGTTCCTGCGTGACGGCGTCGACGTCCACGGTTTCCGTCGGCGTTTCCGTCGGCTGTCCGGACGGCGTTGCCGTCTGTTCTGCCGTGGTGTCGGGCGCGGCGGTCGTGGTGGGGTCATCGTTTCCCGAGCAGGCGGCGAGGACCGGCAGCAGCATCAGGATCGATAACAGGACGCATAACAGTTTTTTCATTGGTCATACCTCTTTTTCGGATTAGTTGCCGGATCAGTTCTTTACCGTGATATCTTTGTCGGTGAAGACCTTGAGCTGATAGCCCTCGTAGTAGTCGACGATCGCTTTCACGTCGATCGTCCTGCCTTCATAGGCGTCGGCGGTGATGAGATTGCCCGCGTCGTCCTTCAGAACGACGGTGCGCACGTCGACTGTCGTGCCGTCGGGCGCTTTGCAGGTCAGGGTCATGGCGCCCTTCGAGGAGGACGCGTCGTTGGTCGTGGTATAGACCGAGGTGACCTTCAGATCGGTCATCATGAGGGAAGTGCTCATGACGAGCTGCGCGTAGGGGAATTCCTTCATGATCTCCATCGTCCCGCCGTCCTCATCCTTGATCTGAACGGGGACGCTCATTTTTCCGCCCTCAAAGCGCGCGGGGTCCGTCAGGACGTAGTCGGTCTCGACGCCGGTCTCGATCAGACCGCAGGATTCGTTGGGCTTGCGCACGTTATACTTGAGCCCCGAAACCTGCCAGGTGCCGCCCGCCTCGTAATACTGCATACTGCCCACGATCCGGATCCTGTTGCCGAGTTTCATGATCGCCAGCAGATCCGGGTCCGCGGAGAAGCCGTAGTAGGCGGTGATGCCGTAGTAGATGCCGTCCTCTTCGTCATATTCCTCAACGTAGAGGGTGTTGCTGTATTCGCGCACGATGACCGCGTCGAAGGAAACGAGCGTGTCCTTGTAGGATTCGGGATCGGTGCGCAGGGCTTTCAGGGTCACTTCCTGGATCGCGCCCTCGTAGAAGAGCGGATCCTTTTCATTGCCGTGAACGTGCAGCTGCGCTTTTTTCGCCTGCATGATCGCGTTCATGCAGATGTCGCCGTAGCGGTTCTGTCCGGAGTTGGACGCGATCGCCAGACCGTTCTGCAGCAGTTCGAGATTGAGGTTGCGGTATTCGTTCTGACCTTCCGTTTTGTACCAGACCCAGACGAGATATCTTGAGCCGGTCGAGTCGGTGTTCCAGTTCTCATCGTCCGATTCGACGATGATCGAGGACGCGCCCTTCAGATGCTCCTTCGTGAAGTTGGACGCCTGCTTGCCCCATTTCTCGATCTTGCCGGTCGATTCGGGGGTGTTGACCGCGAGGTAACGCGCTTTCAGAACGCCCGATTCGATGACGTCCTCGGGGACGTTGAAGTGGGTGGTGTCGCCGTCGACGTAGGTCTTGACCGTGACCTCCAGTTTTTTGGAGGAACTCGACATATCGAGTTTCAGACTTCCGACGTAGTCGACGAGATCCGACGGCTGTTCCTGCGTCGGGGAGGCGCTGACGGTCGTCTGCGCGGCGGTCGGCGTCTCTTCCGTCGCCTTCGACGGGGTTTCCTTACCGGTCGGAGACCATACCTCGCCGCCGTTGCAGGCGGCAAAAGCCGCCAGCAGCATGACGAGCGCCAAGAGCGCCGACAGAAGTTTCATACGGTTTTTCATACGGATGCTCCTTGATTTACAAGATCATTCGAAGCGGTATTCGCATTCTGTGATCGCTTCCTCGAAGGCGCTCTCGATGCCGGAATCGACGTTCTGCGTGATCGTGAGGCACTTGACGAAGAGTCTGCCGACTTCGTCGCGCGCGTCGGAGGATCCGACGAACGCGGGGGAGGTGTAGTAGGAATCGGCGAGTTCGACGCCGACCTTGACGGCGAGCGCCTGCAGATAGTCGAAGCCGTCCGCTTTTTCAAGATAGGACGTGTAAACGGGGTCGGTATTGACCGATTTGATGACCGGGAAGTAACCGGAAACGCGCGAGAAGTCCGCCTGGAACGCGGCGCTGGTCGTCAGGAATTTGACGAAGAGCCAGGACGCGTAGACCTGCTGTTCGGTGATCTTCTTGCCTTCCTTGAAGATCACGATGCTCGGTCCCTGCGAGATCGCCTTGGGCTTTGCGGGGTTCACCTGAGGGATCTGGGCGATGCCGACTTCGAAGGGCGAAACGCCGTCGACCTTTTCGGGCTTCTGGTGCGAGGTGCCGCCCGAGGAACCGATCGACATATAGCTGGTCTGCTCAACGAAAATGTTGGAGGTGTAGTTGCCTAAAAGTCCCTGCGTCGTGACCAGACCTTCGCTGTACCATTTGTTGAACTCCTTGACGAATGCGCGGTTGGTCTCGTTGTTGAAGAGGAAGTGCGGGGAGGAGGCGCTGGTGTAGGTCGAACCCGACTGCTCGCACATCGTGATGAACCAGTTGGCTTCCGAGTCGACGCCGAGCGGGATGCAGTTGGGATTGATCTCCTTGATCTTCTTGCAGAGCGCGTACATCTCGTCCCAGGTGGCGGGAACGGTGAGATGGTTCTGTTCAAAGAAGGTCTTGTTGTAGAAAAGGAATTCGGTGGATTTCGAGAAAGGAACGGTATAGGTCAGTCCGTCTCCGTAGACCTTGCCCTCTTCCCAGTAGGTCTCGACGTAATCGGCGAGCTGTTCTTCCGTCAGACCCATGATCTCCTTGCTGCCGTCCGCGCGGGTGACTTCCGCTTTGGAACCGATCAGCGAGTCGAGCTTCTGCACGGCGTCCGCGTCGTTGTACAGCGCGACGTGGTCGGGGTAGCAGTATGCGAGGTTCGGCTGGTCGCCGACGGTGATCTCGGTCTTGATCTGGTTGCGCACGTCGTCGTAACCGCCGACCTGGCTGTGGTCGATATGGATGTTGGGATAGTAGGTATTGAACTCCTCGATGTACTGGTTGAGGATCTCCTGGAGCGGCTGCCCCATCGTATGATAGAAACGGATGGTGACTTCGCTGCCGTCATAGCCCTTTTCGGCGGGCGGATCGGGCGTGACCGTAGGCTGCGCCTGCGTTGCGGGAGCGGTTGCCGAGGGCGTGCTGTCAGGCGTCGGCGTGGCGGAGGCGCCGCATCCCGCAAACGCGAGGAGCGAGGCGCTGATCGCCGTCAAAATCGCGAGGAAGATACAGAGTTTTTTCATTTTTACGGATCCTTTCCTTAAAATATATAGTTCGGACGGAAGACGCGGACGTCTCTCAGCCCTTGATGCCGCTGCGGCTCACGCCCTTCATGATGTACTTTCTCAGGAAGAGGAAGACAAGGAAGAGCGGGAAGGAAACGATGGCGACCGCCGCCATCTGTACGGGGTAGTCGGTGTTGCCGGAGGTGTCCTGGAAAGCGTTGCGCAGACCGTTGGTGATCAGACGGTGCGCCAGGTCGTTCGCGACCAGACGCGGCCAGATGTAACTGTTCCATGCGCCCATCATCTTTAAGATGGTGATCGAGATCAGCGTCGGCAGCGACAGGGGGATCATCACCTTCCAGAGGTACTTGAGGTCCTTCGTGCCGTCGACCTTCGCCGCGAGGTAAAGTTCGTTGGGGACCTGAAGGAAGTTCTGCCTGAGAAGATAGATGTAAAAGACGCTGACGAGGAAGGGCACGATCAGAACGGTGTAGGTGCTCTTCCAGCCGAGCTGCGACACGGTGGCGTAGTTGGTGATGGTGAAGAGTTCGCCCGGGATCATCATCGTTGCGAGCAGTCCCGCAAAGAGGACGTTCTTGCCCTTGAACTCCAGCCGCGCGAAGGCGAAGGCGGACAGCACGGTGATGACCAGCGAGAGGATCGTGGAGATCACGCCGACGATCACGGTGTTCTTGAAGAGCGTCGCGAGGTTCGCCGTCGAGAAGGCGTTTGCGTAGTTGTCAAAGTGGAAGGTCTTCGGCCAGAAGGTCGGGACCGTGAGACGGTATTCCTCGAGGGATTTGAGGGATGAAATGATCATCCAGTAGAAGGGGAAGAGAACGATGACCGCCATAACGGTAAGGAAAATGTAGATGAGCGTCTTTGCGGCGATCTCGCCGATTCTCGCTTTCCCCTTGACGGCACGGATATCTTTGTCGTGCATGATGAGATCAGTATTTTTTTTAGCCATACCGCACCTCGCTCAGTAATGTACTCTCTTTTTGCTGACCCACAGGTTGATCAGCGTCACGATCAGGATGATGCCGAAGAGGATCAGCGCTGCGGCGCTCGCGCGTCCCGCGTTGCTGTCGATCGCGTCGTAGATGAATCCGACCATGGTGTTCAGCCGTCCGGCGTCACCCGCCGGTCCCATCGAGTCGCCGAATATACCGACGATGCTCGAATACTCCTTGAAGCCGCCGATGAAACCGGTGATGACGACGTAGGCGATCATCGGGGAGAGCATCGGCACGGTGATGCGCCAGAAGGTGCGCACGCGCGAGGTCCCGTCGACTTTCGCCGCTTCATAGTACTGCTTGTTGACCGACTGGAGGCCGCCGAGCAGGATCAGGATCTTGAAGGGCAGGGCGTTCCAGACGATGTAGATGATCATGACGATGATGTTGCTCGTGTAGGACGATCCGGCGTTGATCCAGTTGATGTAGAAATCCTTGT
Organism: Clostridia bacterium; assembly: GCA_017454525.1. GTDB lineage: Bacteria > Bacillota > Clostridia > Oscillospirales > CAG-272 > UBA11512. The sequence goes on along the minus strand of JAFTCT010000098.1, from coordinate 10,221 downwards.
TGCCGGTGAAGAACCCGAGCATATTGTTGATGATGCCAGCGGATTGTATCGCTTCGTTGCTGGACCCCAAGAACGAGCCGACGATGTTGAACATCGCCGCGAACACCATGCCGATGGCGATCGAGTTGGTCACGTAGGGCAGGAAGAAGATCGTCTGCAGAAAGCGCTTGAAGGGCTTGATGGCGTTCAGGCACACCGAGATGATCAGGGCGAGCATCGTCGAGATCGGGACGGTGGTCACGCAGAGCAGCATCGTCGTGCCGAGGACCTGCTTGAATTTCGGATAGGAGACGACCTTCGTGAAGTTCTCAAAGCCGAACTTGAAGGTCGCGCCGCCGACGGCTTTCATCGGGTTGTAGTTGACGAGCATCGACATGCGCAGCGTGTTGATGATCGGCCAGACGGTGAAGATCAGAAGCAGGATGATCGCGGGAAGCAGGTAGATCCACGCCTTCCACTTATCAAAACTCCTGACGATCGGGTTCTTCGAGCCGCCCGGCGATTTTGATTTGTTCTTGACTTTTACGTCTTTAACTGCATTCATGACAATCCCCCTCAGAAGTAGATCCGCTTTTCGGTCTCGCCGTCGAAGAGGAAGACCTTGTGCGGCTTGAGCAAGAATCTGACGGTCTCGGCGCCGGGCGCGGGACGGTTATCCGCGTCGATGATCGAGCGGACCGTCGGATTGAGCGAAGCCTCGTGGGTCGAAACGACGCTGACGTCGCGTCCCATGACGTCCACGCCGAAGATCCTGCATTCGAGCGGACCGTTTTCGTTGATGATAAAGCCCTCGGGACGAACGCCGACGAACACTTTCTCGCTGTCCTTCACGCCGGGTACGTCAAGGACCGCCGCGTCGCCGATATACAGCTTTTCCGCTTCGACTCTGCCGGTGAAGACGTTGATCGGAGGCGTGCCTAAGAATTTTGCCACGAAGAGGTTTTCGGGGCTGTCGTAGACGTCCTGCGGCGCGCCGATCTGCTGGACCACGCCCAGCTTCATCACGACGATGACGTCGGAGATCGACATCGCTTCCTCCTGGTCGTGCGTCACGAAGACCGTCGTGATCTTCGTTTCGCGCTGGATGCGGCGGATCTCTTCTCTGGTCTGGAGGCGCAGACGCGCGTCAAGGTTGGACAGCGGCTCGTCGAGCAGAAGGACTCTGGGCATCTTGACCAACGCTCTTGCGATCGCGACGCGCTGCTGCTGACCGCCCGACAGCTCGTTGGGCTTGCGGTCCATGAGGTTGTCGATCTGCACGAGCTTCGCCGCCTCGTACGCCTGCTTGATCATGTCCTCTTTCGTCATCTTGTCGGCGCCCTTCAGGTTCTGAAGAGGGAAGAGGATGTTCTGCTTGACCGTCATGTGCGGATAGAGCGCGTAGTTCTGGAACACCAGTCCGATGCCGCGCTTTTCCGGGGGCAGATCGGTCACGTCGTCCTCGCCGAAGAAGATCCTGCCGGAGGTCGGCTTCTGCAGGCCCGAGATCATGTACAGGGTCGTGCTCTTACCGCATCCGGAGGGTCCGAGAAGTCCGACGAGTTTGCCGTCCGGGATCTCGAAATCGAAATCGTTGACGGCGACGACTTCCTCTTTGGATTTTTTGTTTCTGCTGGGGAAGATCTTGGTCAGATTCTGCAATACAACTTTCATAGGCTTGCTCCTTTATTTTGGTGTATTGTTGCCGTGATGTATCAGCCGCGTTCCCGGTCGTTTTCCACCATCTCGCTGTGCACCTTCTGCTTGTAGGCGATCAGGTCTTCCTCGGTGTCAAAGATCATCTGACTTGCGAAGTCGACGGCGACCGTCCCGGAGAGCAGATCGTGAATGGGGGTATGATTGTGCGTTGCGAGCAGCAGGATGACGTTCACGGCGGGAATGAGGAACAAAAGAATGATCATGATGAAATCGGCTTTTCCGAAGATGAACATGATGATGATATAAGCCGAGATCATCGTTTCGATGGCGTATTTGCCGAGCACCGTGCGGATGAAGAGCACCGGACCGTTGATCTTTACGCCGTTGCTGCGGATGAGCGCGATGCCGAAGACCTTTTTGCCGACCGTGCGCCCGTTTTTGAAGGCGAAAAGGGGGATGAAGAATTCGAGGATCAGAAAGGAGATCAGAATACTGCCGGTGACGATGACCAGCGACAGGTTGACGACCAGATTGTAGTTGGAGATCATCTCCGGGTCACTGTTGAACTCTTCGATCGCCTGATCGTACAGCGCCTTCTGCTCCTCCGACAGCGCGTTATATTCGGTCGCGGACACCGTGAGATCGATGCCGTATTTCTTCTGCAGTTCTTCGATCTTTGCGCTGTGGGCGTCCAGACGTTTGTCGTATCCCGTGACCGACGAAAGAAGGAAGGCGACGCCGACGGCGAGGATCGAAAGCAGGATGACGTCGAGCAGGAACGCCGAGATCCGTTTCCAGACGCTCGCTCTCTGAATATCGTAAATCATAGCGGATCAGTCCTTTTCTGCGCCGTCTTCAGACGGCAAATGATCGTCCGGCGGCTTGCAGCCGGCTCAAAAAAGAAAGATGCGGCAGCCCCGCGCCGCGGGGATACAGCATCAAAGACGCCGTCCCGGATCCGGGACGGAATTCATCGTATTCTGCGTACGGAAAGCGTTGAAGGACGCGCGCTTCGCCGCGCCGCGGCGCTGATCGGGAAATGATCTTTTCATGACGCTCCTCCGTACTCACTTAACTTTATTATATTATACCAAAGGTTCGGGTCGATGTCAACACAAATTTCTGTTATTTGACAAATAATTATTATATAATACGCGCTTTTTTTATCCGTTATTGACAATTTTGCTTTTTTGTGATATGCTGATAACGTGGGGTGACAGTGCGTGAAACCGGCGGTATTCCGGACCGTTTTTGCACTGTCCGAAATAACGGGAACCGCTCCGGTCGGGAAAGCGCCGGTCGTACGGCAATTCCCCGCGTACGGAGCAGCGGGAGATATTTATGAGTAAAAAAATCATTTTCAAGGGCGCCGCGACGGCGCTGGTCACGCCTGCGCGCGCCGACGGCAGTCCCGATCCGGCGGCGTTTTCCCGTCTGATCGATATGCAGATCGGCGAGGGGATCGATGCGCTGGTCGCCTGCGGGACCACGGGCGAAGCCGCGACGATGAGCGAAAAAGAATACGAAGAGATCGTCTGCGCGGGCGCGGAGGCGTGCGGGGGCAGGGTGCCCTATATCGTCGGCACCGGCAGCAACAGCACCGCCGCCGCGATCGCGCGCACGAAACGCGCCGCGGCGCTGGGCGCCGACGCGGCGCTCGTCGTCACGCCCTACTACAACAAGGCGACGCAGAAGGGGCTGATCGCGTCCTTTACCGCGATCGCGGAGGCGTCTCCGGTCCCGCTGATCCTCTACAACGTGCCTTTGCGCACCGGGATCGGGATCAGGTCCGAGACCTACGCCGAACTGTGCCTGCATCCCAATATCGCGGGCATCAAGGAGGCTTGCGGAGACATCTCCGCCGTCGCCGAGACGCTCTCGCTCGTCGGGGAGAACGCCGCGCTCTATTCGGGCAACGACGATCAGATCGTGCCGATCCTCGCGCTGGGCGGCAAGGGCGTGATCTCGGTATTATCAAATCCTCTGCCTGCAAAAACGGCGGAGATCTGCCGTAGGTTCTTTGAAGGCGATACGGCGGGCAGCGCCGCGCTGCAGCTGCGGCTCCTGCCGCTGATCAAGGCGCTCTTTTCGGAGGTCAATCCCATCCCCGCGAAGGCGGCGATGGCGGCGCTCGGATACGGCGAGAACGTTCTGCGCCTGCCGCTGACGCCGATGGACGAAGAAAAGAGGAAAGCGCTGATCTCGCTCATGAGGAAAGAAGGACTGCCGGTCGCCTGACCGTGCAGGAAGAATAAGGTTACCGAATAAGGGAGAACGTCATGAAGATCATCGTGAACGGCGCCTGCGGACAAATGGGACAGATCCTCTGCCGGCGCGCTGAAAAAGCAGGGCACGCCGTCGTCTGGGCGGCGGACAAATACCGCAGGGACGGGGAACCGCGCCTGCTTTGCGATTTTGAGGGAGAAGCCGACGTCGTCATCGATTTCTCGCACCATTCCTCGGCGGAAGACCTCTGCGCCTTTGCGCTCAGAAGGCGGCTGCCGCTGGTCATCGCCACGACCGGACACACGGAGGAGGAGATCGCGCTGATCCGGTCCTGCTCTGCGGATATCCCGGTATTCTATTCCTATAATATGTCGCTCGGCGCGGCGGTTCTCGCGGATCTTGCCGCGCGCGCGGCGAAGCTCTTTCCGGACGCCGATATCGAGATCGTGGAAGCGCATCACAACCGGAAGATCGACGCGCCGAGCGGCACGGCGAAGATAATCTTCGACAGCATCAGGAGCGTTCTGCCCGAAAAGACGGCGCACTGCGGCCGCGCGGGCATGGGCGTAAGGGAGAAGGACGAGATCGGCATCTCGAGTCTGCGGATGGGCGGCGTCGTGGGCGTCCACGAGGTGTATATCTGCACCGACAACCAGATGCTGACGCTGCGCCATGAAGCGCAGTCGAGAGATCTCTTCGCGGACGGCGCGCTCTCCGCCGCCGCTTTCGTCGCGGGGAAAGGTCCCGGGCTCTATACGATGAAGGATCTGGCGTCTTCGGATTGAACCGCGCCGCAAGCGATCCCCGGAAAAGATAAGAAATGCCGCCGCACGGCGGAAAAGAAAGGAAAAAGTATGCTTCACAGCAATTTGTCGGTCAACAGCGCCGGCCATCTGGTCATCGGAAAATCGGACGCCGTGGAACTCGCGCTCAAGTACGGCACGCCCCTGTACGTCGTGGACGAGGAGAGGGTGCGCGAGAACTGCCGCAGTTACGTCGACGCGGTGAAACGGTATCTGGCGCCCGGCTCCGAGGTCCTTTACGCGGACAAGGCGCTCTGCTGCGCCGCGATCCTGAAAACGGTGATGCAGGAGGGACTGTCCGCCGACGTCGTGTCCGCGGGGGAACTCTATACCGCCCTGCGCGTCGGATTCCCGGCGGAGAAACTCTATTTCCACGGCAACAGCAAGCCCGAGAACGAGATCGTTTACGCGATCGACGCGGGCGTGGGACATTTCGTCGTCGATTCAGCGGAGGAACTCGAAGCGATCGACCGCTTCGCCGCGCGCAAGAAGGTGCGGCAGAAGATTTTTCTGCGCATCACGCCCGACATCGACACCCATACCCATAAGAAGATCGCCACCGGCACGGTCGACTGCAAGTTCGGTACCCCGATCGTCACCGGTCAGGCGGAGGAATTCGTGCGGCGCGCGCTGTCCAAAAAGAACGTCGAGCTGGACGGACTGCACTGCCACGTCGGCTCGCAGATCTTCACGGCGGGGCCCTATATCGACTGCGCGAAGGTGATGTTCGACTTCATCGGCGAGATGTACGCAAAGACCGGCTTTCTGCCGAAATATCTCGATCTGGGCGGCGGCTTCGGCGTGCGTTACGTTGAGAGCGATCCCGTGATCTCCTACGGCGACCTCATCAGAAAGATCGGCGAGGAATGCAGCCGGATCTGTATGGAAAAAGGCATCCCCGTTCCCGCGCTTCTTCTCGAGCCGGGCAGATCGATCGTCGGGGACGCCGGGATCACCGTGTATACCGTCACGGGCGTCAAGGAGATCCCCCACCATACCAACTACGTCGCCGTCGACGGCGGCATGACCGACAATCCGCGCTACACGCTCTACGGCGCGGAGCATACGATGCTGCTCGCCAACAAAGCGAAACTTCAGGCGGATTACCGCTGTACCGTCGCGGGGCGCTGCTGCGAGAGCGGCGACCTGCTGGGCGAGAATATCGCGCTGCAGAAACCCGTGAAGGGCGATATGCTGACGGTGCTTTCGACCGGCGCCTATAACTATTCGATGGCGTCCAATTACAACCGCGTCCCGCGCCCGGCGATGATCACCGTGAAGAACGGCGAGGACCGGCTGGCGGTGCGCAGAGAATCCTACGAGGATCTGCTGGCGCTGGATATACTTTAAAAAAACCGGAAGATCGGCAAAGAGACCGAAAAACGAACGCCGCATCGTGAACGGCAAAACGGTTTGCGCTTCGCGCCCGGACAGGAAGACTGCTCCGGGCGCGTTTTTTTGTTCCGGGATCATCGTCTTCCCGACCGCGTTTAGGTGCCGTAACATTTCTTTGACGAATCCGGTATAATGCAGAAAAAAAGGAGTGAATGCATTATGATGGTATACCGATTGACGCTTGACCTTGCGGACGCCGCCTGCCCGGCGTCGCTGTCGCTCATCGAAGGGGACGACGCGGGGGAACTGCGGTTTTCGCTGCGCTTCGGGTCGGAGCCGTTCGACCCGACGGGCTGCGTCGCGCTTCTGTGCGGGAAAAAGAGCGACGGGACTCTTTTTGAGTACGGAACGGTGATCGAAGAGCGGGAAGTGCGCCTGCCGCTGTCGCCGCAGATGACATCGGCTGCAGGGATCTGTCAGTGCGAATTGCGGATCCTGACGCGCGACGGTACGCTCAAGCACGCCCCGCGCTTTGAGATCGACGTGTGCGAGAGTCTTGACGGCGCCGTGCACGGCGCAAGCGAAAACGACGTGCGCACGTTGAGCGATCTGATCACCGAAACGGCGGCGGCAAGGGACGGCGCCCTTGGCGCCGCGGCGGATTCCATGGAAGCGGCGGCAATAGCGAACAGCGCCGCAGCCGCCGCGCGCGACGCGGTCGACGCGGCGGAGGATCTGATCTCAACGCGCTTTTTCGCGATCGAGATCGAGCCGGGGAACGCCGCCCTGGGGCAGAGAGACTTCGTCAGCACCTGCCCGTGGCAGCGCTTTCAGGAGATCGGCAGGGATCTTCCGATCCTGCTTTACGTCCGGACGAACAGCGTCGTGAGCAGGCGGAACACCGTGCCGGCGACGCGCTTCAGCGATTTTCTGATCGTCGCGGTCTACGCCCCGGACGGCATGCGTATGATGAAGCTGCGCTGCGTGCAGGGCGCGAACAGCGACAATCTTGAAATGATCCTTGAGAGCGAGATCGGATTTCCCGCGCAGATCGGCAGTCTGAACGATCTGCTGCCCCTCGAGCTCGCTCTGACGGCGGGCGACAGCGCCCTGGGGCAGGAGGATTTCGTCACGCTGATGTCCTGGAGCGATTTCACGGCGCTGCCCGCCGACAGACAGATCTGCCTGCGCTTTCCGTATGCCGGCAGTCAACAGACGTACGCGCCGGCGAGCAGGCAGGGGAACAGTCTGACGGTCGTCTTCGGGGTGAGCGGCGGGATCCGGCTTCTGGATCTCTACTGCGTGGAGGGACAGTCGGGAAAACTGGAACTGTCCGTCGTCACCGATCTGACGCTGCCCTCCGCGATCACCTCCGCCGTGAACGCCGCGATCACCGCGGCGATCGAAGGGGGGTATTGAGATGGCGGAACATACTACACTTTCCTCTCTGTTTTCGGATATCGCCGCCAGCATCCGCGCCAAGACCGGCGGGTCCTCTCAGATCACCGCCGACGGTTTTCCCGACGCCATTGACGGGATACAGACCGGCGTTTCCCCCTCGGGCAAAAAGAACATCACCTCGACCGCCGAGACCGACGTTGCGGCGTACGCGACGGCGCAGGTCTTTGACGCGAACCTCGCACCTGAAAACGTCAGGCAGGGCGTTTCGATCCTCGGCGTGGCGGGCGGCTTCACCTCCGACGCGAACGCCGCGGCGGGGGATCTGCTGTCGGGAAAAACGGCGTACGTGAACGGCGCGAAGATCACCGGGACGGTAGCGAGCAAATCCGCCGAGACCTTCACGCCGGGCACGACCGATCAGACGATCGCCGCGGGGAAATACCTGTCGGGCGCGCAGACCGTCAAGGGCGACGCCAACCTCGTTCCCGGAAACATCAAAAAGAACGTGACGATCTTCGGCGTGACCGGTACGCACGAGGGCGGCGGGGAGAAGCCGAAACTGGCAAATATCGCGCGCCTCTCGGGGCATACGGAGATCGTGACGGAATTTCATGAGGATATGTACGTCGTTGTAAATAACGGCTATTACGGCAATACCGCCGTGTCGTTTGAACTGTACAGGGACGGCACGCTCGTCAAGACGCTGCCGCTCACGAACAGCAAAAACAGCAGCTACAAATACGGCGCGGAGATCTATACGACGTTCGATCTCAGGGAGGAGGGGATCGGGATCGGCGGAAGCCACGTCTATAAGGTGCGCCTGATAGCCGACAAGTTCGAGTCGTCCGAGTTCAGTTCGACGCTCACTTTTCAGATGTACGCGCGGCGGCCGTCGCTTTCCCTGTCGGGCAGCGTTCTGACGATCACGAGCGACGACGTCTTCACGGAACAGTATCTGATCTTTTCGGACGGCACGCAGGTCGGTACGGTCGGCAGAACGGGAAACAGTACGACGTTTGATCTGTCGACGCTGTCGCTCGCCTCAGGCAGCCACACCGTCAGGGTGAAGGGCGCGGGCTCGGCGATCCGCACGGGAGTGGAGAGCATGTACGTCAACTATATCGCGAGCGCGGGATACAACATCACCGTGAACCTCGTCGCGGATACCGAAGAGTATACTATGATGGAAGCGTACATCAAACTGAACGACCCGCCGTCGTCGGCGTCCGATTATGATTACTACTACTCGGGTACGGTTATGGACTACGCTACCGACATCCCGAGCGGCGTCGTCGCGTCCAAGATCTACGTCTGGGGCAACAACGGAAGGATCACCTCGCCGGTTTCCGCAGATCTGTATCCGAATCACACGACCTACGGAACGGCGCGGGAGATCGTCTACAGCGCAGACGGCACGCTCGGACTGCATTTCTATTATGACTGCTGAAAAACAGGAAAGGAAGGAAATGAATAATGAAGATCGACTGGAAGAGAAAACTGACTTCAAGGAAATTCTGGGTCGCGGTCGCGGGACTTGTGACCGGGATCGTACTGATGATCTGCGGAAACAGCGAGACGGCGCAGACGGTCGGCGGCGTGGTCATGTCGGCGGCGTCGGTCGTAGCGTATACCGTCGGAGAGGGACTGTCCGACGCCGCGCATACCGGACGGAAAGAGGATGAGGAAGAGTGACGGCGACGAACGTTCTGACGGCTGTCTGCGCGGCGCTGGGGAGCGCGGGGCTGTTCACTTTTCTGCAGTTCCTTATCGACCGGCGCGACCGGAAGAAGGACCGCTTCGGAAAGATCGAAAAGAAGCTCGACAAACTCGAAAAGGACGGCTGCCGCACGCAGCTGCTCATCATGCTCTCCGACTATCCGGAGAACACGAAAGAGATCATGGAACTGGCGCAGCACTACTTTTCCGATCTCAGGGGAAACTGGTACATGAGCGCTGTTTTTGAGGGCTGGATGAAGGCGCAGGGCGTGCGGGTGCCCGAATGGTACGGAGGAGGGAACGGATGATCATTCACGGATATACCGAAAACTACCTGCACCGTCCCGACAGAAAGTCAAAGATCGAAGTGATCACGGTGCACAGTCTGCAGGGGAACGAGAGTACGCTCGACAGTATCGACGAATGGTATAGAAAGCGCATCAGAGCCGGTTACGCCTCGTGCAGCAACTACGCGGTATCCTTCGACGGCAAAGTCGGACAGTACGTGCCCGACGGAAAGCGCGCGGCGACCTCGTCGAGCAGCCGCAACGACGACAGGGCGCTGACGGTCGAATGCGCCACGCTCGCCGGGCAGGACAAGCCGCGCTACAAGCTCTACGACAAGACACGCGAGGCGCTTGTCGATCTGCTTGAATACCTCTGCCGGAAGTACAAAAAGACGGGACTGACGATGCTGACGAAGGAAACGCGCTTCGACGCGCCGCCGGAGGGGACCTTCGGCGTGACGCTGCACCGGTGGTTCGCCGACACCGACTGCCCCGGGAACGACGTTCTCGAAAAGCTTCCCGGGATCATCCTCGAGGTCAACGGGCGCCTGCGTCCGAAAAGCGTTTTTTACCGCGTCCAGACCGGCGTTTTTACCGAAAGAGGGAACGCCGAGAAGGAAAAGAGCAGGGTCAAGGGCGCCTATATCGAACACGAGGACGGGTACTACCGCGTGTACGCCGGCGCCTATACCTACAGAAAGAACGCCGAGAAAAAGGTGTCTCAGCTGAAACTTCTCGGCGTCCCGGCGATCATCAGGGAATTCAGACGGTAGCAAAGAGGGGGTGTTTCATTTGGCGTATTTGCGCCAAATGAA
>JAFTCT010000097.1 GCA_017454525.1 Clostridia bacterium | reverse complement strand
TTCGAAGGCAGCGGCACGGCGGAGGATCCCTATCTCATCGCGTCCGCCGCGGACTTCAAAAAACTGACCGATCTCTTCTGCGCAAGCACTTCCTCCTCTTCGCCCTACGGCGCGGGACTCTTCTTCCTCCAGACCGCCGACGTCGATATGACCGGCGCGGAGGACTATGAGGGCACGCACGCCAACGGCAACGCGAAATGCTATTTCGGCGGCGTTTATAACGGCGGCGGACACACGCTGACCGTCAGCATTGAAGCGGAGGGACAGACCTCGGTCTTCCCGTATATCTACGGCGCGATCGTCAATCTGAAGATCAAGGGCTCCATCAACTCCGACACGAGCGCGCAGCCCATCCGTACCGTCCAGTCGGGCGCGGTCGTCGCAAACTGTCTGTTCGACATGGTCCTGACCTCCTCGAACGCCAACGCCGTCACGTATACCAACTACGGCACGGTCTATAACGTCTACGCCGCCGGCGTCGCGACGCACGCCGCGCATTCCTCGAACAACGGCAAATACTATAACGCTTTCACGAACGTCAAAAACGCTTCCGGCACGGTGATAACGACCTCCGCCGCCGTTTCGACCGCGGATCCCGATACCGTTGTGGCGGGCCTTTCGGACCGCGAGAGCAGCGCCGCGCAGAGCGGACTTGCCGCTCTTCGTGCGGTGAGCGCGGCTCTTGACGCCTCGGCGCTGGAGGAATTCCACGTCAAGGACGGCGAGCCGGCCTTCGGCGCCGCGCCGGTCATGCACGGCGACGTCAACCGCGACGGCGCCCTCTCGATCGAAGACGTCACAGCACTTCTCGATCTGCTGGCGACCGGCGCGGAAGCGCTTTCCCGCGCAGACCTTAACGCCGACGGCAGACTCTCGATCGACGACGTCACGGCGCTCCTCGATCTTTTGGCGGGCGGCGTTCCCAATCCCGAAGAGGTACTCCTGTCACAAGAGGATCTCGCACTTTATAGGGGCAGTTACAATATTCTCAGCGACCGCATCACCGACCGCGGCTTTGCGATCACCTCCCTGAACGGCGCCTATATCGGGATGTTCACGCGCGACAGTTCCATTCAGGCGATGGCGCATATCGCGAACGGAGACGACGGCGCCGCGAGAAGGATCTTACGCTATCTGCTCTCTTATCACGCGGCGCTCGACCTCAAACGCGGCACGCACGTGATCGAAGAACTGCGCGAGGAGGAATACCGCAACAACTATCTCGAGGGCAACGGTTCCGGTGAGGAGGACGCCGTCTACGACCTTCAGACCGAAACGGGCGTCGCGCAGTTCCTCGTCAACGCTCCCAACAACACCTCCGCCACGCCCTTCACGACGAACAGGCGCACGGTCACGGAGGTTTCCGCCTATCTTGAAGGCGTCGCGGACGCCGAGGTCGTCGCGGAGATCTGCGAGGATCCGAAGGATCCCTCGACGGTCCTGGCGGCAGGCGAACACGTTTTTGAAAACTCCGCGCCCGGCTGGGTGGTCTTCACGCTCGACGAGGCGTTCCTGCCCGAAAAGGGCGAGACCTACTACTTAAAGATCTATGCGCCCGCCGGAAACGGACGCGTGGTCTGGTACGGCGTCAACAACGGCACGGCCGGCGAGCTGCGCGCCCTCAACTACGACCTTGCCGCCTACGGCGGTGACGGCTGGCGCGAAGTGGAGGTCTATACCGCCTTCGCGATCGGCGCGTACGGCGGCGGAGAAGCGGGAAGCGCGAAGATCGCGCAGCGCGCAGCGGAGGTGGGTATTTACAGTATCACCGCGCCCGATCACGGCGCGGCGCAGGCGTTCATTCCGCAGAACGCGTATATTTACAGCGTTGAAGCGCACCTTGACAAATCCTCCGACGGCGACGTCGTGAAGGCGTCGATCCGCACGGATTACAGCGACCCGTCGACGACTCTGGGAGAGGCGCTCTACACCTTCGGCGCCCGCGAAAACGGCTGGCAGATCATCACGTTCGACGAGCCCGTGCAGGTCACGCCGGGAAAGACCTGCTACCTCGTGCTCCAGGCGGTGAACGCCGCCGGCAGCGTTATCTGGAACGGCACGCTGAGCGCGGCGGACGTCCCCAATTCCTATAACTACGACGTCCCCTCCTTCGGCGGATGGGTCGAGAAGCCCTATCATCCCGCGTTTGAGATCGTCTCCTATCCCGCTTCTGCCGTCGCGCGCGGTTTTGAAGCGCGGGGCGGGCTCGTCACCGGCGTCGGTCTGACCGTCTTCTCCGCTGAGGCGGGCGGAAGGATCCGCGCCGAGATCCGCACCGATTACCGCTACCCCTCCTCCGCGCTCTGCTCCGCGGAAGCCGCGATCGACGCGGCGGGCGAAAAGACCTATACGCTCTCCTTCGGCAGCGTCGCGGTCACCGCGGGCGGCAGGTACTATCTGGTCGTCTTTCTTGAAGGAACGGAGGACCGTGCGCGCCTGCTGACCGACACGCGCGCGGAAGCCGATACCTGGGCGCTGGGCGGCGCTTGGGAAAAGATCGGATACGATTTCCTTGCGACCCTGAATTTCGAAGTGGACAAGGCGCCGCTGATCACGCTGGACGGCGCCGCCGCGGGCGTTCAGGAGATCCCCGCGTCAGGCGAATTGATCACGACCGTGAAGGTACTCCTGATGAAGGATCCGGGCGCCGCGGGCACACTGAAAGCGACGCTTTACAAGGGCGAAAACGTGGAGATCGACGTCAAAACGCTCGATCTTGCCGCCGTGCCCGAAAGCCCCGGCTGGGTGACGGTCTCTTTCGATCTGCCGCTCTTCAAAACGCCCGAGGCGGGCAGTTACTTCGTGAAGCTCGAGACTGTCGGCGCTTCGGGGAAGGTCTATTGGTGCGGCTCGACGACCGTGGATACCCTCGACACCTATACCCTGACGAACGGGACAAAAACCGCCGTTCCGGGGGAAGCGGGCTTTGAAGCGCTGCGCGCGTCGCTGAGGCTCTACAGCGACTATACGCAGACCGACACGACCTATATGCTGATCCACGCGTGGGCGATGTTTGCAAACAAGGCAAAAAAGACCGACGAAAATCTGAAATTCATCGTCGACTCCTATCCGCTCATCAAGAGTTTTGCGAACTACTTCATCGACGATCCGGCGTATATGAACGACAGTCTGGATCTTTTATACAACCCCTCGCTTGAACATTCGAAGCAGGGGCGTTACTGGCAGTCCTACGACCTGATCACCAACGTCTTCGCCTCCCAGGCGCTGTGGGAGCTCTCGGCGATCGCCGGGACGATGGACGACGCGACGGCGTCGCAAAAATGGCTTGCCGCCGCCAGACGCATCGAGGGCGGGATCAATGCCCACCTCGTCACCGATTACGAAGGCAAAACGATCTACGGCGAATTCTACGACAGTTTTGACGGCATGACCTTCTATCCCGGCATCTCCTGGGTGAACTTCGCGCCGGTCGCCGCGGAATGGTACGCCATGGACGTAGAGATCATGAAGAATACCTACGAGGTCTACAAGGAATACGCGGGGATCACGATGCTCGGCTATCCGGGGCTCTCCACCGACGCCACGCTCGGCGCCGACGACAAGAGGGATTCGCTGATCGGCAAGGGCGTGGCGTGGGAGCTCATGTTCTGCGACCGGATCGGCGATACCGACCGCGTGAAGGAGATCCTGGCGCTCGAGCGCGCGACCGCGGAAAAATACGCCTTGTCGTGCTATCCCGAATCGTGGATCTCGCAGTATCAGGTCTCCGACCCGGGCAACCAGGAGCACTGCGCCTGGCAGGTCTACGCAATGTGCGCCGTGTTCCCCGAGCTGAAAAGCGCAAACGGGTGAACGCCGCGCGGCGCAAAAAAAGAGGCTGTAAAAAAACGCCCCGCTAAACCAGTTTTCATTGTAATTAAAATTATTCCACCATTTGACCGGGGATGCAAGTCTCCGGCCATCTTATTTTTTCTTGCATCAAAAAATGAGAAGCCTTTCGACTTCT
>JAFTCT010000096.1 GCA_017454525.1 Clostridia bacterium | reverse complement strand
TGCGAGAAAAACGAACCAAAACCACTTGAGGTCGAACAAAGAGAGGATCAAAGCAAATACGGTGAAGCATACAAAGGTGCGCAGCTGGTTGATCAGGAAAACGGCCTTTTCCCGCTCGATAGACTGGAAGCAGGCGCTCCATACCAGGCTCAAGCCCGCCGGAACGACCGAAAGGCAGAACAGCCTCACGGCAAACGCGCCGTCCGTCACAGCGCCGCCCGTAAGCCCGAACAAGGCGCATACAGACGGGGCGAAAACGGAAAACAGCAATGAGATCACAGCGCCCGATACAGCGCCTGTGCCGATTGCGAGCCGCATCACGCGCCTGACGGCGTCTTTATTATGCTCCGCGAAAAAAGTACCGCACAGGGGCCGAACGGTATCCCCGAGAGCGTAATAGATCGCAAGCGCGAAATACGATACGTTCTGTACGACGTTGAACTGCGCAAGCGCACCGTCGCCGCCGGCGCGCACAAGCAGGTTGTTCACGATCAACAGCGCCGCGAACTGACCGATGTACCCGAGTGACGACGACATACCCGTTTTCAATACTGAAAAAACGGCTTTGAAGTCCGGATTTACGAACTTGAAACGAAGGATCGCCCATTTTTTTGTGAAATGAAGCAGGAAAATGCAAATACCCACGGCTTTTCCGAGAACCGTGGCGATGATCGCGCCCCGCACGTCCATTTTGAAAACGAGGATAAACAGCGCGCTTGCGGCGACGTCGGTCAGATAACCGATGACGTAGCCCGCGCTCGCCAGCTTTTCGCCGTCGTCACAGCGAACGCAATAGTAAAGAAGAAAATAGAAAAACGTCAGCGGCGCGCCGATAAACATGATCTGCAGATAGTCTTTCGCGTAGTTCCACAGTTCGCCGTCCGGAGAACCCGCTCCGAGCAGCTTCAGGATATACGGCATTAAGATCAGACCGAGCGCGCCGATCAGAACGCTGACGATCAGGGCGAACGTCGCCATTTGCGAAAAGATCCCGATCGCCTGCCTGGCTTTTCCTTTGCCGAGCGTTCTTGTATAATGCACCGACGTACCGACGGCGATCCCGATATCGAGCACGTTATATATCATATAGATCGGAGCGACCAGCGACATGGTCGCGAGCCCGACCTTGCCGATGCGTATTCCGACGAACAACGCGTCCGCGATATCACCGAGCGCGAGTCCGAGCGCGGAAAACAGAGACGGCCAAAGAAGCCGCCTGAACATACGGTCGGTAAATGATTTTGTTTTCAAATTGCTTGACGCGAGATCGTTCATCGCAGGGTCCCTTTCCAGATACGGACCAGTTCTTTCGGTCTGCGAAGCATCTTATGAGTCCGAAGACCGGCAAGTCCCATATCTTCCTCTGAATCAACCGTTTTCACTTCCGGAGGCAGGGCGCGGTACAGCATCCATTTTATAAGACAGTCGCACCGTTTGTCAAGTACCTTGCAGAAGCTGACGTCAAAGATCTCCGGCGTGATGAAGCTGCCGAGAGCGTACGCCGCGTCCTCGCCGTCCGCCCGGAACAGCATACCCCATAAATGAAGCGGCGTAAGATGGCGAAGCGCGAGCTCCGCGACGTCCGTATCCGCAATATCCGCCGTCAAGCGACCGTTCGCCCACCCGCGGTTGACCGAGATCGCCCTTTCGATATTCTCTTCGCAAAGCGCCTCCGCCGTCCATTCGCGCGCGGTGTTCCGTCCCAGATGGATCTGATGACGAAGACCTTTGAATTCCTTGCCGGCAAGAGCGATCTGCGCGTCCTTATCGTACAGATACGGGAAATCGTCGCGGCATTCGCAAAAATCGAAACGGTCGGGATACTCGCTTTCAAGGAATCTTTTGTCGTCCTCGCAGATATAGGAAAAAGACGGCGAGCTTTGCGAAAGAAGCGCGTCGATCAGCCGTTTTTTTCCGCTCTTTGAGCCGCAGGGAAACATATAGACGTTATCTCCGCGAACTCCGTGTTTGACGAGAAAGGCATCATCTGCAATAAAGACGGAATACCCCTCGTGCGCCTGCCATACAAAGAGAGAAGCAAACGAATAAACGTACAGCGTACTGCCGGACGCGGCGCGGATAGCCTCAACCCGTTCCATCTGCGAAAGATCGATCGGCGCAAACGTGAGTATCGGCAGATTCCCGATGTCAGTCATTAAAATGGTATCCCCCCCATAAAACGGAATCGTCAAAAGGCTCAGACAGCCGTTCCGCCAAACGTACGTTCGCATGGGGTAACTTCTGTTACCCTATGGTAACAGAAGTTACCCCAGCCGTAAGATGGCCGGATTTTTGTCTTTCGGAGTATATCGGTATTATTTTTCCGATACTCCGTGTTTTCTGTCAAAAAGGATAATAGAGGCCGCTCCGGCCGCGCTTACCGTCATAATCACGATCCAAAGCACGGTACGACTGTCGTCGCCGGTTTGGGGAGTAACGCAGCTCGGGTCTTTCGCCGCTCTGACGGTAAACCTTGCCGACGCTTCGCCGTCCGTGAAAACGAGCGTGAGCGCGTGTTCGCCGTCGGAAAGCGTTTTCAAAAAGGCGTCTTTCAAAGTGACGGTCCCGTCTTCACCGACAGCATAGCTTCCGGCGGCGGCATCCGCGCCGTCGATCCTGACTGCGAAAAGCTTTCCGGTCCCGGCGTCGGTACGGAAAGAGAGATCGTTTCCGCCGTTCTTCGTCCATTCGGCCTCGTTGCCTTCAGTTACCTTGTATTCGACCGGATCCACGGTGAAGTCCGTCGTCGATTCGCCTTCGTTGCCTTCGGTGTCCTTGTTTTCGACCGGATCCACGGTGAAGTCCGTCGTCGATTCGACTCCGGAGATGACGACCGTCAGCGTATGACCGCCCACGGCGAGCGTTTTCAGATACTCTTCCGTCAGCGTGACGGCGCCGGTCTCTTCATCGACGGTATAATCATCGCCGCCGATCTCCGTTCCGTCGACCTTGACCGCGAGAGAATCCTTGATCGTGTAGGTCAGATCGAGCGCGCCGTAGAAATCGCCGATGCCGATCACCACAATGCGCGCGTCGCCGGGATTTGAACTGCCGTCATAAAGGACTTTGTAATCCTCGCCCTCGGTCAGCGCGGCCCCTTGGAGAGACGCGGTGACTTTCGGTGTCTGCGCGGAGCCGTCGTAGACCGCTTCGGCGACGGTAAAATCGGCGCAGTCGATCGTATATGCCACGTCGCCCTGTTTTGCCGCCTCGTCCGCAGAGGCGAAGAGGTCGGTGATATCAATTCTGTAGCCGTAAACGTCGGTGACGAAATGGGCAGGTACGGAGTTCACGATCTCGTCGATCTCCCCGATCTTTTTCCATCCGAGCGAGATCCCCCAGTCCTTTTTCGAGACGTCGATCTCGCAGAATTGAGAGATCGGGTTCAGATATGCGTTGCCGTTATAGTCCGGAAGACCCGCCGCTGTCGTGTATTTCGCGCCGTCGAAGAAGTCGCTGTCCATCGGGTAGCAGGAACGCTCCGTATCCGAATAAAACGAGACGCCGTCCGTCTGCCAGCCGTTTTCACCGAAGGAGATCTCAATATAAGCGTCGCTGATACCGTCCGCAAAAATGATCCGGATCGGAATGCTTGCCCGCGTTCTCGAACGGTCCCGGTAATCGATCCGCGCCGGATGCTCGGCGCCGTTCTGATCCGTCAGAACGAAGCAGTATGTATCCACCTGGGGGACGATCCAGACGGAGGTCGGGTCGGAATAGACCCTCTGATAGATATCGGCGTCGCTGTCGTCAAGCGCTTCGTAATAGCGGTAATGGTCGAGCGTGCCTTCGTAATCGGGACCGTAAAACCAAACTCCGTTCGGGTACATTTCGCTGTACGTCTTGTTAAAGTAGGTACTGAGGGTCTCTTCGAACTCCGGGCTCTCGTAGTTTCCGACTTTGAGCTTCGCCGCGGAGAGCACGCTCATCAGCGACTGCGACGAAGCGTCTCGGATCGTCACCTGATAAAAGATTGAATCGCCGTTCGCGTCGACAAGTTTTTTCACGCCGATCTTGTCCTTCCGGAGCGCTTCCCCTGCCTGCTGGTCGATGATCTTCGAGAAATAAGCTTCCACTCCGTCTTCCGAAGCAAAATCGTCGTCGTGAGCCGCAATATATCTGATGATGTCGGGGACGCCGGAGCGGTCAAAGTAGGCGCTGCTCTGCTTGAGATTTTCCTTCACGTCCGCCCAGGTCACGGATCCTTCCGCGCTTTCGGAAAGTTCGGAAACGACCTGACCGAAGCGCACGATCAGCGCGTAATACGCGGCGGAAAGACCGCGTTTTTCCAGAAATGAAAGCGTCGGTCCGTCCGTGAGGAGATCATTTGCATATTTGATCTGGTCGAGATAGGTGTACGCTTCGGGAATCTTGCCGTCGCCGAAGAAAATGTTGAATCCGGTGGGTCGGATCGTGAGATAGCCGCTTTCGTCGGGCGGGAGGAAGGCTCCGTCAAGCCCGCGGACGGAATATCCGTCCACCGTACGACGGGTGATCGCGGATTCGGCTGAATAGATCACGTCGTCCCCGCTCCCGTCTCTGTCGCCGAGAACCGCAAGGATCTTCAGGGCGGTCTCGGTGTAGGCGTTCGTCAGCGCGTCAATCTCGTCGTCGTCGATGTTGTCCATTTCGGACTGCGGAGAACTCAAAGAGCCGACGAGAGTGCCGAGGTCGTAGAGCGAAATGTCTCCGCCGTCGTAGCCGAAGGCAGTAAGGAGCGAATAGAGTTCATCGTAAAAATTGTAACGGCCGTTGAGTTCGCCGAGGCTCTTCGCTTCGCGCAGCAGGATATCGTCGAGTTCGGAAATGAGCGGCATCAGGCGCTCGGTGAAGTTTTTCAGATCGATCACTGCGAGGGTTCCTTCTTCTTCCACCTCATCGGTGTAAAACGCCGCGAGCCCGTCTACGATAAGCTTGCCGAGCTCAAAGCCGTTCATCCCCGGATTTTCCCGGACGGCGTTCAGCCAGCCGGTGTATTCCTGACCGGATCCCGGCTCCAATTCCGCGGATGCGACCAGATAATCGGCGTACGGCGCGAACGCCGCCGCCACCTCGGGACTTGCCATCAAACAGGCGTCGAAATCGATGATCTCGAATTTCCTTTGGTCTTTGACCAGTTTCGTTTTCTTTAACGCGGCGACCATATGCGGAACCGATATGGGCCCTCTTTCGTCAAAGCGTTCGTCCATGCCGAATCCCCGAGTGAACGCGCCGCCGTGATCCCAGAGGATCAGATCGTACTGATCGGCGGGATAGTTTTCATAGCAGTAATCGACGAAGGAGGTCAGCGTTTCCGCCTTTCCCATATTCGCCTTTTCAAAGCCCTCTATGCCCGTCGGCTCGAGAAGCTTCATTTTGCCGTGCTCCTCGCCGTCGCGTTTGCCTTCCAGCTTCCAGATCTGGTCGTATTCGGCGTCCACGGCTTTGGCGCCGTCAAGATACTCCGCCTCCGTGTGCCACTCTTTGGAACCGCCGGTCATCACGATATAATTGAGGTTTTCATCGTGATCCGCTTCCATCGACTGGACGAGGTTCCAGGTCGCGCATTCCCAGTTGGATTCCAGATTGGCTCCGACCAGATAAAGCATAAGCGTGCGCGTCTGCGCATTCGGCGCGGCGAAGGCTTCCATGGGAAAAGCCGCGAGGACGCCTGTGAGCATCACAAGCGTCAAAAGAAGTGAGAGCAGACGGGCTTTTATGTTTTTCATTTCAGTAATCCTTTGTTCATAATACGGATCGGGCGGAGTTTAAAAAATCCCGCCCGTTGAAAGTGACCGTCTTGAACGCAAAGAGCGATCGGGTCACCGGTCATTCAGTTTTTTAAAAGATCCTTTTGGGCTGCGTCACAAAAGGATCAGGGTCTCCCGTTGTCTTACCGTCGTTCTTATCCGACCCGCCGATCACGAGGCCCGGGTTCGTCCAGACAAAGCCTCCCGCCGCATCGTCAAGCAGTTCGTCGGGCAGAGCCACTCCCATTTTTTCCAGAAGCTCGCACAGCTCGCCTTCGTCCTTGCATTCTGCGGCCTTCGCCTTCTGTTCGTCTGTCAGTCCCGCCAGGACTTTCTCCAGAATTTTGTTGAATTTCTTTTCTTCCATGGTATCAAATCCTTTTCCGTTTCATTTAGTTTTCAATTTTCAGGATATCGACGAAGCCGGTAACCTCGAAGATCTCCATGATCTCCGGCTTGACGTTTTTGATCTTCATCTCGCCCTGCCTGTTCATCACCTTCTGAGCCGCGAGAAGAACGCGGAGCCCCGCGGACGATACGTAATCGAGTTTTTCGAGATCAAACTCAAGTTCGGTGATGCCGTTTACCGCGGTGCGCATCTCGCCCTCAAGCTGAGGCGAGGTCGTGGTATCGAGTCTGCCTTCGAGCGTAACAGTGAGTTTATCCGCTTCCTGATTTTTCGTAATAGTCATCTTGTTTTTTTCCTTTCGTTTAAGTTTCAGCCCTTCTTCTGACCGCCGGCGCAAGTTGTGCAGACCTTTTGCATAATACCGTCGATATCAGCATACGTCATTTCATCGTCATAAAAACAGTAAGTTCCGCACAAAGGACATCTGCCGCCCTCTACTATGTAAAATCCCACTTTTCCGCCGGCGACTTTATCGAGCTCGCTGTCGTTGAGTTCGTTTTTTTCGATCTTCTTTTCGTTTGCCATGTTGCTTTTCTCTTTCCTAATACTTCAAATTTCAAAATATCGGTGTTTTATAGGAGGGCGTAGCGCTTTCATGGATTATCGGCCTGTCATTGTTCAGTGACAGTTGATATTTTTCGTAGCAACTCGCGCAGCAGGGCTTGCCGTCGATCAGGTATGGGAGGGCGCCCAAAAAAGACTGACCGCAGCCGCCCTGACAGGCAACTCTGGTTTCTCCGAAACCGCCTGCCGCCGCGTTCGCCTGTTCGTCTGTCAGTTCTTCGTTTTTGATTTTCTTTTCGTCTGCCATTTTGTTTTTCTCCTTTGTTTATAGATTTTACATTTCATTTTTTGTATCAGACCGCGCGCATCGATGAGGATTCGCCGGGGCAAAAGCGGGTGTCGGTTACCGTACTCCCATGCATTTGCAGCAAACGTGGCGCCTCTCGCCTTTGATCACAGTATACATCATATCATCAACATTTTTTCTTTGTTGA
>JAFTCT010000002.1 GCA_017454525.1 Clostridia bacterium | reverse complement strand
TTAATCCGTGTTGTCGCGGGTCGATCCGCTAAGCGGATCTCCCGTGAGAGGTCGATCCGCGGGGCGGATCGACCGTGAGTTTTCCTGTCGGAAAACTTCACTGAATACAGAGAAGTGTTGTCACGGTTCGAGCCCTGCAGGGGGCGCCATGAAAGAACCCTGATTTGTCGGACAAATCAGGGTTCTTTCAGTTATATTCGGTCCTCCGGAACGAGTGATATTCGCCCTTCGGACGAGTGATATTGCTTCGCAGTTATATTCGTCCTTCGGACGAGTTTGGAACGAATATAATATCACTTCTCGCGTCAGCGGGAAATATAACTGTCCCATAGGGACAATATAACTGTCCAATAGGGACAATATAACTGTCCCACAGGGACAATATAACTGTCCCACAGGGACAATATAACTGTCCCATAGGGACAATATAACTGCCGCGTCAGCGGCAATAAAACTCGATCCCCGCCCTGTGGGCGAAACAGGGAGTTCGGGTACCGCAAGCCGTTAGACGGACTGTTGATCCGTGTTGTCGCGGGTCGATCCGCTAAGCGGATCTCCCGTGAGAGGTCGATCCGTGGGGCGGATCGACCGTGCGTTTTTCTGTCGGAAAACTTCACTGAATGCAGAGAAAAAAGAAGAATATGCCGCCATAAATATGCGCGAACAGCCGAACGCAGCGCAAACGCGCGAACAGCTGAAACCGCAGATTAGTTATTGACTTTTTCTCGGCGGTAATGTATAATAAACAACAATTCATATAATCGTCAAAGGGATCGAAACGTCGCCGGAAACCGAGGTGTGCGAGAATGGGTTTATTTTTCAATTTACTGATACGGAAATACGTTGTCGCTCTGTTTGTGATACTGCTTTTCAGTATCATTCTTTTGAAACGCAAATCATTCAAGAATACCGAGGTGCGCTACTTCTGGCTTACGGTGCTCAGTTGTCTTTTTCTCGTGATTGCCGACGTTTCCGAGAGCGTTTGCTCAGAAGATCCGTCTCTGCGGATCCTCAGAACGTTTTTTTCGATGATCTGTTATGTTTTGCGCTCCACTTCCGCGCTCGGGCTGCTGTTTGTGGTCATGCCGAAAAACAAGAGGAAACGCTATTTTTGGATCCCCACCGTCATCGACCTTTTGAGTTGCTGTACCGCGTTTTTCAGCGATATTGCTTTCGGATACGATGAAGACTACGCTTTTTACCGCGGTCCGCTCGGCTACGTCGCTTTTGTCGTTCCCGTATTCTACCTGTTGTTCATCATCGTGATCGTTTTTACCCGCTTTTCGAACAGAAAAGGCGCTGAAAAGTTTATAGTACCGCTGTGCAGCATTTTCTGCCTTTGCTCTGCTTTGATAGACGTCTTCGGAGGCGGCGAGCGTCTTACGGAATCGATCATCATCAACAGCGTTTTCTTTTACGTGGTTCTCTATTCAAACGACAGCAGACGCGATCCGCTGACGGACCTTCTGAACAGAAAAGCGTTTTACGACGACTGCAGCTCCTATTCCAAAGACATCGCCGCGGTCCTGTCGCTTGACGTGAACGGTCTGAAAACGCTCAACGATTCCGTCGGCCATCACGCGGGCGATCTGGCGCTCGAAACGGTCGGCAAATGCATTTCCGACTCTGTGAGCGGAAACGCGCAGGCCTACCGTATCGGCGGAGACGAATTCATTATCCTGTTTTTCGCCGGAGACGCCGGGATGATCGCCGATACCGAGAAAAAAATCGTTGCCGCGGTGAAACAAAAGGGTTACAGCGTCGCCGTCGGACACGCCATGACCGAAAAGGACAAAACGCTTGACGAGGTCATAAAGGAATCGGACGGCCGCATGTACGAGGACAAAGCCGAATTCTACCGGAAGAGCGGCAACGATCGAAGGAAGCGTTGAACGGCACACAGAACTGAAAAAGGTCTGAAAGGCTGTTCATCCGAAGATCCGGATGCCGGGCACTTCTTATGCCGATCCCGGTTGATAAGCGCTTCAGAGAGAAAGAAGACAAAGCGATGATCAAGGTATTCTCCGTTGAAAATATGAGAAAAAGCGACGCGTACGCCGCCTTGCACACCGTTCCGTCGCGGGAACTGATGTACCGCGCCGGAAAGGGCGTTTTTGAAGCCGTGGACTGGAGGGAGCCGGTCGCGATCGTCTGCGGCGGCGGAAACAACGCCGGGGACGGCTACGTGATCGCGAAGCTCCTGCACGAAGCCGGGATGCGCTGCGAGATCATACTGCTTTCAAAAAGGTTTTCTCCGGACGGCGCTTACTATTTCGCGGCATGCCTGGAGGCGGGCGTTCCGGTCAGATACTGGGCGCGGGACGTCGCTCTTTCGACGTTCGGAACGGTGGTCGACTGTATTTTCGGTACGGGATTTCGCAATACGGTGAGCGGCGTCGAGCGTGAGGCGATCGACGCGATCAACTTTTCGGGCGCGTACACCGTGTCCGTCGATATCAACAGCGGACTTGACGGCGACAGCGGCAGAGCGGAGATGTGCGTATTCTCCGATCTTACCGTTTCGATCGGCGGCTTCAAGACCGGCCATTTTCTCAATTCTGCCAAAGACGTGATGAAGAGAAAGATCAACTGCGACATCGGGATCGATCCGGTCGAAAAGCCGTACTATCTGATCACAGAGGAGGACCTTTGCCCGCTGTTTGCGCCGCGGCGCAATGATTCTCATAAGGGAACGTACGGCTATACCGCCCTGATCGGCGGCAGCAGAAAGTACGTCGGCGCGCTGTGTC
This sequence comes from Clostridia bacterium, assembly GCA_017454525.1. Lineage (GTDB taxonomy): Bacteria > Bacillota > Clostridia > Oscillospirales > CAG-272 > UBA11512. The sequence continues at coordinate 3,680 of JAFTCT010000002.1, read as the reverse complement.
TGGCGGAAATGGCGAACGCCGCGATGCGCTGCGGCGCGGGCGTGGTAAGGCTCGCTTTCCCCGACGCGCTCTATCCGGCGATCGCCCCGAGGGTCCTTGAAAGCACGCTCTTTCCGTTGAGAGACGACGGCGGGGAGATCGTTTTTGAAAAAGAGGAAGCAGACGCGCTGATCCGGGGCGTCAGAACGGCGGCGTTCGGAATGGGCGTCGGCAGGTCCGGGGGAGCGCGCGCGTTCCTTACGTATCTGCTGGGCAATTATACCGGGCGCCTGATCGTCGACGCGGACGGGCTGACGCTGCTCTCGGAACTTGAAAGAGAAAAAATCGATTCCGCCGCCTGCGCGCTGATCCTGACGCCGCACGTTAAGGAGTTCTCGGGACTGACGGGGAAGGGGATCGACGAGATCCTCAATGCACCCGTCGCGGCGGCGGAGGAGTACGCGCGGGATCATCGCGTGATCCTGCTTCTGAAGGGACCGTCCACGGTCGTGACCGACGGAGAGACGACCTATATCGTCGACGCGGGCTGCGCCGGCATGGCGACGGCGGGCAGCGGGGACGTATTATCCGGGATCCTTTCAGCCGTTCTCGCATACACGCCCGACCCGCTTCTCGGGACCGCCGCCGCCGCGTATATCAACGGCAAGGCGGGAGAACTCGCAGAAAAAAAGAGCGGGTCGATCAGTATGATCGCAAGCGATACGGTCGCCTGCGTCAGAAAGGTCGTGCGCGCGCTGGAAGGGAAGAACTGAAACCCTTCCGGCGCCGACCGGGCGGCAAGCTCTTCCGCGCGGGGGCGCAAAAGAACCGCGGCGCGGCAAATGATCCGAAACGCGGCGGCAAAAGATTTCCGCTTGACAAAAAACGCGCGGTATTCTATAATAAAAGAAGAAAAACGGTCTGGAGGATCGAGAGATGAAAAAACTTACGGCAATTCTGTTAGCGGTACTCATGCTCTGCGGCGTATTCGCCGCCTGCACGCCGCCGAAGCCGCCGGTGACGCCGACCGCGTCTGAAACGACCGGTGAAGAAACGGCTGCGCCGACGCCGACGCCCACGCCGACAACGGAAGAGGGCTATGAAGACTATACGCTTGCGCGCGAGGACGGAAAAAATCAGTTGATTTTTTACTGGAAGAACGCGACAGACAACTATGAAAAGTGCGATATGTGGATCTGGATGCCGGGTCTGGACGGCCGCGGCTATACCTTCCACCGCTGTGCATACGGCGCGAAGGTCATCGTCAACGTCCCCGCGGACGTGACCGAGGTCGGGTTCATCGTCCGCAAAAACTGCTCCGATCCGGGCGGCACCTCCTGGGGCGACGCGACCAAGGACTATGACGCCGACCGCTTCGCCGTCATCACGGGAGAGTTGACCGAGATCTATCTCAAAGAGGGCGACGGCGCGCAGTACTTCAGCAGCGACGGCGGAAAGACGCTCTATCAGAAGAAAGAATTCTCGCTTGCCGCGATCATTTCGCCCACGGAGATCCAGTATCACATCACGCCGGCGACGAAATTCTCCGCGCTTGATCAGGTGAAGGTGCTCTGCGACGGGGAAGAGGTCCCGGTGGCGTCGTTATCGAGTCTCAACAACACCGTCGTCCAGGGGACGATCCGCATGAAAGAAGAACTGGATATGAGCAAGAACTATACCGTCAGGCTCGACGGCTTTGACGAGAAACCCGCCGTGCCCACGAAGATCTTCGATTCGCAGGCGTTCGTTGAGAACTACGTCTACGACGGCGACGATCTGGGCGCCGTGATCGTGGAGGACGGCTCTACGGTATTCAAGGTCTGGGCGCCGACCGCGAGCAAGGTCTTTCTCAATCTCTTTAACGACGGCGAGAAGGATTTTGCCATTGACTCGCTCGAAATGACCAAGGGCGAGAAGGGCGTGTGGAGCATCAACGTTCCCTGCGGACACGGGATGTACTATACCTACACGGTCACGACCGCGCTCGGCAGCAAGGAAACAGTCGACCCCTACGCGAAAGCGACGGGCGTCAACGGCAATCGCGGCATGGTGATCGATCTGCGTTCGACCGATCCCGAAGGATTTGAAAACGACCGGTACTACGACAAACTGCAGAACAATTACGACGAGGCGATCATCTGGGAGGTCCACGTCCGCGACTTCTCCAACAAGATCGAGAGCAGCGCCTATAAAGGAAAATATCTCGCATTCACCGAAACGGGTCTCAAGAACGCCGCGGGCAAGCCCGTCGGCATCGATTACGTGAAGGATCTCGGCGTGACTCATATCCACCTGCAGCCGGTCTACGACTATGCGACCGTGGATGAGAGCGACGACGGACCGCAGTTCAACTGGGGCTACGATCCCAAGAACTACAACGTCCCCGAGGGCAGCTACTCCACCGACCCCTACAACGGGGAGGTCCGCGTCAACGAGTTCAAGCGGATGGTGCAGGCGATCCACGAAAACGGTATGGGCGTCGTGATGGACGTCGTATACAACCACACCTATTCGCTCGATTCCTGCTTCGAGCGCACCGTTCCGTATTATTATTACCGCTTCTCCTCTACGGGCGAGCCCTCCAACGGCTCGGGATGCGGCAACGAGACGGCTTCCGAGCGCGCGATGTTCAGAAAGTATATGGTCGACTCGGTCATCTACTGGGCGAAGGAGTATCATATCGACGGCTTCCGCTTTGACCTGATGGCGCTGCACGATATCGAAACGATGCAGGCGATCGAAACGGCGCTGCACGAGGTCAACCCGAAGGCGATCATCTACGGCGAAGGCTGGACCGGCGGCACCTCTGCGCTGCGCGACAACCTCCAGGCGAAGCAGACGAACATCAGTCAGATCCACGCGACCGGCGAGGGCATCGGCGCGGTCGCCGTCTTCAACGACGCGATCCGCGACGGGCTCAAGGGCAGCGTGTTCGACGCGAAGGGCAAGGGCTACATCAACGGCGACGCAAGCAAACTCAACGCCGGAAAGGCGGCGTTCGGGCTCACCGGCGGCAAGGCGAGCATCTACGCTTCCTTCAAGGTCGACAACGATATGATCGTCAACTATATGTCCTGCCACGACAACAATACGCTCTGGGACAAACTGCTTGCGACCAATCCGGAGGACAGCGACGAAGCGCGCTTTGAGATGAACCGTCTCGGCGCCGCGATCGTCATGCTCTCGAAGGGTACGCCCTTCTTCCTCGCCGGAGAGGAACTGCTGCGCACAAAGCAGGGCGACCATAACAGTTATAATTCCTCGGACGAGATCAACAATATCGACTGGTCGGTTTACGCGGACGGCACGCTGCAGACCCGCGCGCACGACTTCTATAAAGGTCTGATCGCACTGCGCAGGTCCTACGGCTTCTTCGCCGGCTGCGACGTTTCCTGCGAGATCACTTCCGACAACTCGATCATTGTGAAGTATTCCGAAGGCGGAAACACCGTCCTTATCGCGATCGTCAATCCCGGCGAGAGCGCGTCTTACAGCATCCCCGACGGCACGTGGCGCCCGGTCCTTGAGGGCGAGACCTTTACAGACGCCGAAACCGCGCGCGACGTCAGCGGAGCCGTGGTCGTCGCAGGCAGAAGCGTGTCGGTGTTCGCAAGGGCCCGCAATAGCGATTTCACAGAAGCACATTCCTGAAAACCGTTCAAAGGGGGTGTTTCATTTGGCGTATTTGCGCCAAATGAAAC